>NZ_JBYIRN010000015.1:0-164116 GCF_057708145.1 Micromonospora sp. bgisy143 | reverse complement strand
AGACGGTAGAGGGGGGGGGGGTTGGCGGCGACCCACCAACCACCCTCGCGCGGCGTCCAGGTCGCGGTAATGCGATCGGCGCCTTGACCCACCGCGTGGTCAGCACCACTCCGGAACGACGGGGCGGAGCCTGGCCCGAGGGCGCGACACGCCCGACCGCGGGGGTCGGCGAAGTGGGCCTGTACCAGCCGGTACAGGCGCCCGCAACACAGCGGCATCGAGAGAAGGAACAGAAGCCACCATGGCGGGACAGAAGATCCGCATCCGGCTCAAGGCCTATGACCACGAGGTCGTCGACTCCTCGGCTCGGAAGATCGTCGAGACGGTGACGCGTACCGGGGCGCAGGTCGCGGGCCCGGTGCCGCTGCCCACGGAGATCAACCGTTTCTGCGTTATCCGCTCGCCGCACAAGTACAAGGACTCGCGCGAGCACTTCGAGATGCGCACGCACAAGCGGCTGATCGACATCATCGACCCGACCCCGAAGACGGTCGACTCGCTCATGCGCCTCGACCTGCCGGCTGGCGTCGACATCGAGATCAAGCTGTAGGGACCGGACAAATGGACAGGCAAGTCAAGGGGATCCTGGGCGCCAAGCTCGGCATGACCCAGGTCTGGGACAACAACAAGGTTGTTCCCGTGACCGTGGTCGAGGCCGGCCCGTGCGTCATCAGCCAGGTTCGTAGCGCCGAGAAGGACGGTTACTCCGCGGTCCAGCTGGCGTACGGCACGATCGACCCGCGCAAGGTCAAGAAGCCGGTCAGCGGGCACTACGCGAAGGCGGACGTGGCGCCGCGCCGGCACATCGTCGAGCTGCGCACCACGGACGCGTCGGAGTACTCGCTCGGCCAGGAGGTCACGGTCGAGGAGTTCCCGGTCGGCGTCACCATCGACGTCACCGGCAAGACCAAGGGCAAGGGCTACGCCGGCCCGATGAAGCGGCACGGCTTCCACGGTCTGCGCGCCAGCCACGGTGTCGAGCGCAAGCACCGCTCGCCCGGCTCCATCGGCGCCTGCGCCACCCCGGGTCGTGTCTTCAAGGGCACCCGGATGGCCGGCCGCATGGGTGGCGTGCGCTACACCGTGCAGAACCTCACCGTTCAGGCGGTCGACACCGAGAACAACCTGCTGCTCGTCCGGGGTGCCATTCCTGGTCCCAAGGGCGCGCTCGTTCTGGTCCGTACCGCGGCCAAGAGCAAGGTGAAGAAGGGCGGTGCGGCCAAGTGACCACCGTTGACGTGCGCACCGTCGAAGGCACCACCAGCGGCTCGGTCGAGCTGCCGGCGGACATCTTCGACGTGCAGGCCAACGTCGCGCTGATGCACCAGGTCGTGGTGGCCCAGCTCGCGGCGGCCCGACAGGGCACGCACAAGGCCAAGACCCGCGGCGAGGTCGCCGGTGGCGGCAAGAAGCCGTACAAGCAGAAGGGCACCGGTCGCGCCCGGCAGGGCTCGATCCGCGCGCCGCAGTTCGCCGGCGGTGGCGTGGTGCACGGTCCCGTGCCGCGCGACTACAGCCAGCGGACCCCGAAGAAGATGAAGGCCGCCGCGCTGCGGGGTGCCCTCTCCGACCGGGCCCGCGCCGGGCAGGTGCACGTCGTCGAGGCGTTCGTCTCGGGCGAGAAGCCGTCGACCAAGGCCGCTCTGGCCACGCTGGCCAAGCTCACCGAGGCCCGTCGGGTCCTCGTCGTGCTGAGCAGCACCGACGAGCTGAACTGGGTGTCGCTGCGCAACGAGCCGCGGGTGCACCTGATCGAGTCCGGCCAGCTGAACACGTACGACGTGCTGGTGGCCGACGACGTGGTCTTCACCAAGGACGCCCTGGACGAGTTCCTGGGCGTGCCCGCCGAGACCACCGAGGAGGGTGGCAAGTGAGCACGATCGCCGACCCGCGCGACATCATCGTGGCGCCGGTCGTCTCGGAGAAGAGCTACAGCGAGCTGAACCGGAACTGGTACACCTTCCTGGTGCACCCGGACGCGAACAAGACCGAGATCAAGATCGCTATCCAGCAGATCTTCGACGTCCGCGTCCTGACGGTCAACACGCTCAACCGCCAGGGCAAGCGCAAGCGCACCAAGACCGGCTTCGGTCAGCGCAAGGCGACCAAGCGGGCGATCGTGAAGCTGGCTGACGGTGACCGTATCGAGGCCTTCGGCGGCCCGGTCAGCTGAGGGGTGTAGACAATGGCTATCCGTAAGTACAAGCCGACGACGCCGGGCCGTCGTGGCTCCAGCGTCGCCGACTTCGCCGAGATCACCCGGTCCACGCCGGAGAAGTCGCTGCTGGCTCCGCTGCCGAAGAAGGGCGGGCGTAACGCCCACGGCCGGATCACCACGCGGCACCACGGTGGCGGTCACAAGCGCCAGTACCGTCTGATCGACTTCAAGCGGGTCGACAAGGACGGCGTGCCGGCGAAGGTCGCTCACATCGAGTACGACCCGAACCGCACCGCGCGCATCGCGCTGCTGCACTACGCCGACGGCGAGAAGCGGTACATCATCGCGCCGAAGGACCTGAAGCAGGGCGACCGCGTCGAGTCCGGTCCGGGCGCCGACATCAAGCCGGGTAACAACCTGCCGCTGCGCAACATCCCGGTCGGTACCACGATCCACAACGTGGAGCTGCGTCCGGGCGGCGGCGCCAAGCTCGCCCGCTCCGCCGGCGTCGGCATCCAGCTGCTCGGCCGCGAGGGCGCGTACGCGACCCTGCGTATGCCGTCCGGCGAGATCCGGCGTGTGGACGTGCGCTGCCGCGCCAGCATCGGCGAGATCGGCAACGCCGACCAGTCGAACATCAACTGGGGTAAGGCCGGCCGTATGCGGTGGAAGGGCAAGCGCCCGACCGTCCGTGGTGTCGCCATGAACCCGGTCGACCACCCGCACGGTGGTGGTGAGGGTAAGACCTCCGGTGGTCGCCACCCGGTCAACCCGCAGGGTAAGCCCGAGGGCCGCACCCGCCGTAAGGGCCAGCCGAGTGACCGGCTGATCGTCCGCCGTCGCTACGCCACGCGTAAGCGCGGCTGAGGGAGATAAGACATGCCTCGCAGCCTGAAGAAGGGCCCGTTCGTCGACGACCACCTGCTCAAGAAGGTGGAGGTCCAGAACGACAAGGGCTCCAAGAACGTGATCAAGACCTGGTCGCGGCGCTCGACGATCATCCCGGAGATGCTGGGTCACACGATCGCCGTGCACGACGGACGCAAGCACGTCCCGGTTTTCGTGACCGAGGCGATGGTCGGGCACAAGCTCGGCGAGTTCGCGCTGACCCGCACGTTCAAGGGTCACGAGAAGGACGACCGGAAGAGCCGTCGGCGCTGACGCCGCGGGCATACGGATAGAGGGAACAAGGGGTTACAGCGATGCCAGGAAAGGGCGACGCTCCGGTGCTTCCGGGCGCGCGGGCGGTTGCGCGGCACGTGCGCATCTCGCCGATGAAGGCGCGCCGGGTGGTCAACCTCGTCCGCGGCCTGCCCGCGAAGGAGGCTCTCACGGTGCTGCAGTTCGCGCCGCAGGCTGCGAGCGAGCAGGTGTACAAGGTGCTCGCTAGCGCGATCGCCAACGCGGAGAACAACGAGCGGCTGGACCCCGACGCGCTGCTCGTCAGCGAGGCGTTCGTGGACGAGGGCCCGACGATGAAGCGGTTCCAGCCGCGGGCGCAGGGTCGGGCGTACCGGATCCGCAAGCGCACCTGCCACATCACCGTGGCGGTCGAGGCGGTCGCGCCGGCAGCGCCGAGGAAGGCCGCGGCGAAGAAGGCCGCCCCGGCCACGCAGGCCGCACCGGCCGAAGCGCAGAGCAAGACGGAGGACGCCGAGTAATGGGTCAGAAGGTTCACCCCACTGGGTTCCGGCTCGGCATCTCGACCGACTGGAAGTCCCGCTGGTTCGCGGACAAGCTCTACAAGGACTACATCGGCGAGGATGTCAAGATCCGCCGCATGATGTCCAAGGGCCTCGAGCGTGCCGGGATCTCCAAGGTCGACATCGAGCGCACCCGCGACCGCGTCCGCGTCGACATCCACACCGCCCGGCCGGGCATCGTCATCGGCCGTAAGGGTGCGGAGGCCGACCGGATCCGCGGCGAGCTGGAGAAGCTCACCGGCAAGCAGGTCCAGCTGAACATCATCGAGGTGAAGAACCCCGAGTCGGACGCTCAGCTCGTCGCGCAGGGCGTGGCCGAGCAGCTGTCCAGCCGGGTCAGCTTCCGTCGGGCGATGCGCAAGGCCATGCAGTCGGCCATGAAGAACCCGGTCTGCAAGGGCATCCGGGTTCAGGTTTCGGGTCGCCTCGGCGGCGCCGAGATGAGCCGGACCGAGTTCTACCGTGAGGGCCGGGTTCCGCTGCACACGCTGCGGGCCAACATCGAGTACGGCTTCTTCGAGGCCCGTACCACGTTCGGCCGGATCGGCGTGAAGGTCTGGATCTACAAGGGCGACGCCGTCCCGGGCCGGGAGGCTCCGGCCGAGGCCGGTCCGTCCCGCCCGCGTCGTGGTGAGCGCGGCGACCGTCCCGAGCGTCCGCGCCGTGGCCGGTCGGGTTCATCCGGCACCACGGCTGGTGGCACCGAGGCCGGTCGGGCTGCTGCGACCACCATCGCGCAGCAGGCCGAGACGCCGAGCGGCGAGCCGGTCGACAGCGCTGCTGTCGCGGCCACTGCTGCTCCGGCAGAAACGCAGCAGGAGGGCTGACAGATGCTGATGCCGCGCAAGCCCCCGAAGGGCTTCCGCAAGCCGCACCACCCGGACCGCCACGGCGCGTCCAAGGGTGGTAACCGGGTGGTGTTCGGCGAGTTCGGGATCCAGGCTCTCGAGCCGGCGTACGTGACCAACCGCCAGATCGAGTCGGCGCGTATCGCGATGACCCGTCACATCAAGCGTGGCGGCAAGGTCTGGATCACGATCTTCCCGGACCAGGCCCTCACCAAGAAGCCTGCCGAGACCCGGATGGGTTCCGGTAAGGGTTCGCCCGAGTGGTGGGTCGCCAACGTCAAGCCGGGACGGGTTCTCTTCGAGATGTCGTTCCCCAACGAGCAGATCGCGCGTGAGGCCATGCGTCGCGCGATCCACAAGCTCCCGATGAAGTGCCGCATTGTTACGCGCGAAGTGGGTGAATCCTGATGGCAGCGGGCGTTAAGGCGACCGAGCTGCGTGAGCTCTCCGAGGAGGAGCTGGTCACGAAGCTGCGGGAGGCCAAGGCGGAGCTGTTCAACCTCCGCGTGCAGGCCGCAACCGGGCAGCTGGACAACAACCGGCGGCTGCAGGTCATCCGTCGGGAGATCGCCCGGATCTACACGATCATGCGCGAGCGCGAGCTGGGGCTCTCGGCCGCGCCGACTGAGGTGACTGCATCATGACCGAGAACACCACCGCCGACGCCACCCGCGCGCGCCGTAAGGTTCGCGAGGGCCTGGTGGTCAGCGACAAGATGGACAAGACCGTCGTGGTCGAGGTCGAGGACCGGGTTCGGCACGCGCTGTACGGCAAGATCATGCGTCGTACCAGCAAGCTGAAGGTGCACGACGAGCAGAACGCCGCTGGCACCGGCGACCGGGTCCTGATCATGGAGACCCGGCCGCTGAGCGCCACCAAGCGTTGGCGGATCGTGGAGATCCTGGAAAAGGCCAAGTAGCGAAGGCTCGAGCTCGCCCGGCGTTGCGTCGGGCGTAGGTTCCGCCAGGCTCCGGCCGCCACGGCGGCCGGAGAACCGGCAGACATAGGAGATAGACGTGATTCAGCAGGAGTCGCGACTGCGCGTCGCCGACAACACGGGTGCTCGGGAAATCCTGTGCATCCGGGTTCTCGGTGGCTCCGGTCGGCGCTACGCGAGCATCGGCGACGTCATCGTGGCCACGGTCAAGGACGCGATCCCGGGTGCCGGTGTGAAGAAGGGCGACGTCGTCAAGGCGGTCGTCGTTCGCACGGCCAAGGAGAAGCGGCGGCCGGACGGCTCGTACATCCGCTTCGACGAGAACGCCGCCGTCATCATCAAGGACGGTGGGGACCCGCGCGGTACCCGTATCTTCGGCCCGGTGGGCCGGGAGCTGCGGGACAAGCGGTTCATGAAGATCATTTCCCTCGCGCCGGAGGTGTTGTGACCGTGAAGGTCAAGAAGGGCGACACGGTCGTCGTCATCGCCGGCAAGGACAAGGGCGCCAAGGGCAAGGTCATCGCGGCCTACCCGCGGCAGGACAAGGTCCTTGTCGAGGGCGTGAACCGGGTCAAGAAGCACACCCGCATCAGCACCACCCAGCGTGGCGCCAAGACCGGCGGCATCGTCACCCAGGAGGCCCCGATCCACGTCTCGAACGTGCAGGTCCTGGACTCCGACGGCAAGCCGACCCGCGTCGGTTACCGGATCGACGACAACGGCCAGAAGGTCCGCATCGCGCGTAGCACCGGTAAGGACCTGTGATGACCACGGCTACCGAAAAGACCATGCCGCGCCTCAAGGAGCGGTACCGCAACGAGATCGTGGCCCAGCTGCGTGAGCAGCACAGCTACGGCAACCCCATGCAGGTGCCGCGGCTGGTCAAGATCGTCGTCAACATGGGTGTCGGCGAGGCCGCTCGCGACGCCAAGCTGATCGATGGCGCGGTCCGCGACCTCGCCACGATCACCGGCCAGAAGCCGCAGGTGCGGCGGGCGACCAAGTCCATCGCGCAGTTCAAGCTCCGCGAGGGCATGCCGATCGGCGCGAAGGTGACCCTCCGCGGCGACCGCATGTGGGAGTTCCTGGACCGGCTGCTGTCCATCGCGCTGCCGCGTATCCGCGACTTCCGCGGTCTGGACGGACGCAAGCTGGACGGGCACGGCAACTACACGTTCGGTCTGACCGAGCAGTCGGTGTTCCACGAGATCGACCAGGACAAGATCGATCGCCAGCGGGGCATGGACATCACGGTGGTCACCACCGCTACGACCGACGACGAGGGCCGGGCGCTGCTCAAGCTCCTGGGCTTCCCGTTCAAGGAGAACTGAGATGGCCAAGAAGGCGCTGATCCTCAAGGCGGCCGCGAAGCCGAAGTTCTCGGTTCGCGCGTACACCCGCTGCCAGCGGTGCGGGCGTCCGAAGGCGGTCTACCGCAAGTTCGGGCTCTGCCGGGTCTGCATCCGGGAGATGGCCCACCGCGGTGAGCTGCCGGGTGTGTCCAAGGCTTCCTGGTAAGGGCGACCGCGTCCCGGCTCCGGCCGGGAACTCCTGCACCGATTAGGTATTGCTCTTCGCCGTAGGCCCGGGGCTGATGCCCCGGGAACCCCGGCGAGAAAGGCTGACGAAATCCATGACGATGACCGACCCGATCGCAGACATGCTCACGCGTCTGCGTAACGCCAACCAGGCGTACCACGATCAGGTGAAGATGCCCTACTCCAAGATCAAGGCGAACATCGCCGAGGTCCTGAAGGCCGAGGGTTACATCTCCACCTGGTCGGTCGAGGAGCCCGAGGAGGGTGCCGTCGGCAAGCGACTGGTCGTCGAGCTCAAGTACGGCCAGAACCGGGAGCGGAGCCTGGCCGGCATCAAGCGCGTGTCCAAGCCCGGTCTCCGGGTGTACGCCAAGTCGGACGGGCTCCCGCGGGTGCTCGGTGGGCTGGGCGTGGCGATCATTTCGACGTCCCAGGGGCTGCTGACCGACCGGCAGGCCCGCAAGCGGAGTGTTGGCGGGGAAGTCCTCGCCTTCGTCTGGTAACGGGAGACTGGTAGAAATGTCGCGAATTGGACGTAAGTCGATCCCGGTGCCATCCGGCGTCGACATCACGATCGACGGGCAGACCGTCAAGGTCAAGGGCCCGAAGGGCGAGCTCCAGCACACCATCGCCGAGCCGATCACGATCGAGCGTGGCGAGGACGGGCAGCTGAACGTCAACCGCCCGAACGACGAGCGCAAGGCCAAGGAGCTGCACGGCCTGAGCCGTACCCTGGTCGCCAACATGATCGTCGGCGTGACCGAGGGCTACCGTAAGAGCCTGGAGATCGCCGGTACCGGTTACCGGGTCACCGCCAAGGGTTCGGACCTCGAGTTCGCGCTCGGGTTCTCGCACCCGGTGGTCGTTCCCGCCCCGGCGGGCATCACCTTCACGGTGGAGCGGCCGACCCTGTTCCACGTGGCCGGCATCGACAAGCAGCAGGTCGGTGAGGTCGCCGCCAACATCCGGAAGATCCGTCCGCCGGAGCCCTACAAGGGCAAGGGCGTGAAGTACCAGGGCGAGGTCATCCGCCGCAAGGCTGGAAAGGCAGGTAAGAAGTGAGCGCCACGCTGCTCAAGCGCCGCCGCGGCGTCGCCGCCAAGCGCGCCGTTGGGCGTGCGCGTCGGCACTTCCGCGTCCGCAAGAACGTCAGCGGTACGGCCGAGCGTCCGCGCCTGGTCGTCACCCGTTCGCTGCGGCACATCGTCGCCCAGATCGTCGACGACACCAAGGGTCACACCCTGGCGTCGGCGTCGACCCTGGACGCCTCGCTGCGCGGCACGGAGGGCGACAAGAGCGCCCTCGCCGGCAAGGTGGGCGCCCTGCTCGCCGAGCGGGCCAAGGCCGCCGGCGTCTCCAAGGTCGTCTTCGACCGCGGTGGCAACCGGTACGCGGGGCGGGTCGCCGCGCTTGCCGACGCCGCCCGCGAAGCCGGGCTCGAGTTCTAACAACCCCGTCACGAGAGATAAGGAAGGCTGCTGATGCCAGGTCAACAGCGCCGTGGCGGCGGGTCCGGTGGCAACGAGGGTGGTCGCCGCGACAACCGCCGTGAGGGCGGCCGCGGAAACGCGCCCGTCGAGAAGACCCCGCACCTTGAGCGGGTCGTCGCGATCAACCGCGTCGCCAAGGTCGTGAAGGGTGGTCGTCGCTTCAGCTTCACCGCCCTGGTGATCGTGGGCGACGGCGACGGCACGGTCGGCGTGGGCTACGGAAAGGCCAAGGAGGTGCCCGCGGCGATCGCCAAGGGTGTCGAGGAGGCCAAGAAGCACTTCTTCAAGGTCCCGCGGATCGGTCAGTCGATCCCGCACCCGGTGACGGGTGAGGACGCCGCCGGCGTCGTGCTGCTCAAGCCGGCCTCGGCCGGTACGGGTGTCATCGCCGGTGGTCCGGTGCGTGCCGTGCTGGAGTGCGCCGGTATCCACGACGTGCTCTCCAAGAGCCTCGGCTCGTCCAACCCGATCAACATCGTGCACGCCACCGTGGCGGCCCTGAAGGGGCTTGAGTCCCCCGAGCAGGTCGCGGCGCGTCGTGGTCTGCCGGTGGAGGACGTCGCGCCGGCCGCCATGCTGGCGTCGCGGGCGGGGGTGGCGTCCTGATGGCACGCCTGAAGGTCACCCAGCTCCGGTCCGGTATCGGGACCAAGCAGAACCAGCGTGACTCGCTGCGTTCGCTCGGTCTCAAGCGGATCAACGACGTGGTGGTCAAGGAGGACCGGCCCGAGATCCGCGGCATGATCTTCACGGTCAACCACCTCGTGAAGGTCGAGGAGGTCGAGTAATGACGATCAAGGTGCACCACCTGCGTCCGGCGCCCGGTGCCAAGACCGCGAAGACCCGTGTGGGTCGCGGTGAGGGCTCCAAGGGCAAGACCGCCGGTCGCGGTACGAAGGGCTCCAAGGCCCGCAAGAACATCTCGGCGGCGTTCGAGGGTGGGCAGATGCCCATCCACATGCGTCTGCCGAAGATGAAGGGCTTCAAGAACAGGTTCAAGGTGGTCTTCCAGGTGGTCAACCTGGACCGGCTCGCCGAGCTGTTCCCGAACGGCGGCCAGGTCGGCCCGCTCGAGCTGGTCGAGGCCGGCGCGGTCCGCAAGGGCCAGCCGGTCAAGGTCCTCGGCACCGGGGATCTCGGTGGGGTGGCGCTCCAGGTGTCGGCGCACGCGTTCAGCGCGTCGGCCAAGGAGAAGATCGCCGCCGCCGGTGGCTCTGTCACCGAGCTGTAAGGCGTACGACCTCGGCGCCCGTCCAGTTGTGAGCAACTGGCGGGCGCCTAGGTCTGCCTGGGGCCTGAGCGCCCGGTAATATCGGAATCGGTTTATGTAGCCGGGCACACCTGCCCGGAGCGGGACGGGGCTGTTAGAGTCCCATCCCAGCCATGGATTCCGGGCACTCGCCCGGGATGCACCCCGACCCGCCAGGGATCACCGGCGGCCCGCCTCGCGCAGGAGGAAGAAGTTGCTGTCCGCCTTTCTCAGTGCGTTCCGTACGCCTGACCTGCGCAAGAAGCTGCTGTTCACAGTAGGCATCATCGCGGTCTACCGGCTGGGTGCCACGCTGCCCAGCCCCGGCGTCTCGTACGGCAACGTGCAGAAGTGCCTCGACTCCATCTCGGGCGACACGACGGGCCCGCTGAATCTGCTCAACCTCTTCTCCGGCGGAGCGCTGCTCCAGCTCTCGGTCTTCGCGCTGGGCATCATGCCCTACATCACCGCGTCGATCATCCTGCAGCTGCTGACCGTCGTGATCCCGCGCCTCGAGCAGCTCCGCAAGGAGGGCCAGGCCGGCCAGGCGAAGATCACCCAGTACACGCGCTACCTGACCCTGGGTCTCGGTGTGCTGCAGGCGTCGGCGTTCGTGGCCCTGGCCCGTTCCGGCCAGCTGTTCCAGAACCGCTGCGACCAGTTCCCGATCATCCCCGAGGGCACCGGCATCCCGGACTGGCTGACCCTGTCCGTCCTGGTGATCACGATGACCGCCGGCACCGGCATGGTCATGTGGCTGGGCGAGCTGATCACCGACCGCGGCGTCGGCAACGGCATGTCCGTCCTGATCTTCACCTCGATCGCGGCCCGCCTGCCCAGCGAGGGCTGGCAGATCAAGACCAGCAAGGGCTGGGACATGTTCGCCCTGGTCATCGCGCTGGTCCTGGTGGTCATCACCGCGGTCACCTTCATCGAGCAGGCGCAGCGCCGCATTCCGGTGCAGTACGCCAAGCGGATGATCGGCCGGCGGATGTACGGCGGCACCTCGACCTACATCCCGCTCAAGGTCAACCAGGCGGGTGTGATCCCGGTCATCTTCGGCTCGTCGCTGCTCTACCTGCCGCAGCTGGCCCTGCAGTTCTTCGACCAGAACGACCCGGGCAAGGTCCAGGCCTGGATCCAGAACAACCTGGTCAACCCGAGCAGCCCGATCTACATCACGGTCTACTTCCTGTTGATCATCTTCTTCACGTACTTCTACGTGTCGATCACGTTCAACCCGACCGAGGTCGCGGACAACATGAAGAAGTACGGCGGGTTCGTGCCGGGCATCCGTCCGGGCAAGCCGACCGCCGACTACCTGGACTTCATCCTCAGCCGGATCACCCTGCCGGGCGCGCTCTACCTGGGCGTCATCTCGATCCTGCCGAACTTCTTCTTCATCTGGCTGGACAACCAGCAGTACCAGAACTTCCCGTTCGGTGGCACCGCTGTGCTCATCATGGTCGGCGTCGGTCTGGAGACCGTGAAGCAGATCGAGAGCCAACTCATGCAGCGGAACTACGAAGGGTTCCTGCGGTAGATGAGACTCGTTCTGGTTGGCCCGCCGGGCGCGGGCAAAGGCACACAGGCCGAGTTCATCGCCGCGCACCTCTCGGTGCCCAAGATTTCGACCGGGGACATCTTCCGGTCGAACGTCACCCAGGGCACGCCGCTCGGTGTCGAGGCGAAGCGCTACATGGACGCGGGCGAGCTGGTTCCGGACGAGGTCACCATCAACATGGTCCGGGATCGGCTCGCCGAGCCCGACGCCAGCGAGGGCTTCCTCCTCGACGGCTTCCCGCGGACCACTCCGCAGGCGGCCGCCCTGGACAAGCTCCTCGCTGACCTGGGCACCGCTCTGGACCTGGTCCTCGAGCTGGTGGTCGACGACGACGAGGTGATCCGGCGGCTGTCCGGCCGGCGCACCTGCCGGGGCTGCGGCAAGATCTGGCACGTCGAGTTCGACGCCACCACCCGTCCGGGCATCTGCGATCGGTGCGGCGCCGAGCTGTTCCAGCGCGACGACGACAAGCCGGAGACCATCGCCACCCGCCTGCGGGAGTACAGCGAGAAGACCGCCCCCCTGGTCGACTACTACGGCGCCCAGGGCAAGCTCGTCGGGATCGACGCCACCGGCCCGGTGGAGGACGTCACGACCCGGGCCATCGACGCGCTGCGGTCGTACGGCGGCTGAGGTCCGGCCGCGCTGCGGCGGATAGAGTGCGAACAGCGGGGTACGCGCGACGTGCCCCGCTGAACGGCCACGAAAGGTAATCGCTCCATGCGTCGTCCCCAGCTGGACATCCAGCTGAAGACCCCTGACCAGATCGAGAAGATGCGCGCGGCCGGGCTCGTGGTCGCCGAGGCTCTGCGCCGGATGCGTGAGGCCGTGGCACCCGGCGTGAGCACCGCCGATCTGGACGCCATCGCCGAGTCGACGATCCGTGAGGCGGGTGCCGTCCCGTCGTTCAAGGGGTACCACGGCTTCCCCGCGTCGATCTGCTCCTCGGTGAACGAGCAGATCGTGCACGCCATCCCCTCGCCGAACCAGGTGCTCGTCGAGGGCGATCTCATCTCGATCGACTGTGGCGCGGTGTTGAACGGGTGGCACGGCGACTCGGCGATCACCGTCGGGGTCGGCGAGGTCGACCCGGCGCTGCTGAAGATGGCCGAGGTCGCCGAGGACGCCATGTGGGCCGGCATCGCCGCCGCTGCCCGTGGCGCGGCCAGCGGTAAGGGCCGGCTCACCGACATCTCGCACGCCGTGGAGAGCGCGGTCCGCAAGGGCGGCCGGTACGGCATCGTCGACGGGTACGGCGGGCACGGTATCGGCACCGAGATGCACCAGGACCCGCACGTGCTCAACCACGGCCGGCCGGGCAAGGGGCCGCGCCTGGTCCCGGGCATGGCGCTGGCGATCGAGCCGATGATCACGATGGCCTCGCCGCGTACCGTCGAACTGGCCGACGGCTGGACGGTCGTCACCCGGGACGGCTCGATCGCGGCGCACGTCGAGCACTCGATGGCGCTGCTGCCGGACGGCGTCTGGGTGCTCACCGCGTTCGACGGGGGCCGCGCCCGCCTGGGCGACCTGGTGACCGCCCGGCAGCCGGCCGCCTCCACCACCCCCTGACCGGTCCCGCCGAGCCGGCCGCCTCCACCACCCCCTGACCGGTCCTGCCGAGCCGGCCGGTCAGGCGAGGCCGGGGTGGGCCGCGTCGTGGCGGTTGGTCGACTCGGTTCCGGTAGGTCGCCCTGTCCCACGCCCATGGACACCCCGATCGCCCGGAGGTCGAGTCGATCAAGGGCAAGGCGTCCGGGACGGGACGGATTGGCGGGGCGGTGGCATGCTTGCCGGCATGGACGGGCGCGACGAGATGCGGGCGGCGGACGCGGACCGGGAGACCGTTGCCGAGCGGCTGCGGGTGGCGCTCAACGAGGGCCGTCTGGACCTGCACGAGTACGACGAGCGGTTGCAGCGGGCCTATGCCGCGCGCACGTACGGCGAGTTGGACGTGCTGCTGACCGATCTGCCTCCGGTGACGCCCGCGCAGCGCTCGGCCCTGGCGCCGGCCGCCGAGGTGCCGGTCGCCTCCGGGGGCGGGCCGGACGCCGTCGGTATGCGCGGGTCGACCGCCCGGTGGCTGGCCGAGGTCTGGCTGCCGTACCTGCGGGTGGTCGCCATCGTGGTGACCATCTGGGCGGTGACGTCCCTGCTCAGCACGGAACTGCTCTACTTCTGGCCGATCTGGGTGGCCGGGCCGTGGGGTGCGGTGCTGGTGGTGCGTACCGTCGCCGGTCTGACCGGGGGAGAGCCCCGACGCCAGGCACGTGAGCGCGAGCGCCGCCGCCAACGCAAGCGGGCCAAGCGCGAGCGCCGGCGCGAACTGCGCGCCGCCGAATCAGACGATCCCCCACAACCGCCTGATCCCCGAACCCCGCGGCGATCATGAAGTTGTTGTCACGACACGCCGTGATCGAGGGCAATAACTTCATGATCAACGGGAGCGGGGCGGGGGTTGAGGGGGAGCGGGGTGGGTGGTTTGGCGGCGGGCGGCTGGCCGGCGTACACTTTCAGATCGGCGCACAGCGTCCACTCCCGCATGCCCACCCTGCGCTTCGGTGGGAGCTGGAGCCGCGGCTGGCGCGGTCTTCTGATTCCAGTCAGATTTCCGTGTAAGACGTTGTGGGTCGCCCGGTGCAATCGACGTCAGGACAGCGGAGGACATGCCGAAAAAAGACGGAGCCATTGAGATCGAGGGTCGGGTCATCGAGCCCCTGCCGAACGCCATGTTCCGGGTGGAGCTCGCGAACGGCCACAAGGTGTTGGCTCACATCAGCGGCAAGATGCGGCAGCACTACATCCGCATCCTGCCGGAGGACCGGGTCGTCGTCGAACTCTCGCCGTACGACCTGACCCGCGGGCGCATCGTCTACCGCTACAAGTAGTCCTGACGACGGCCGGGAAGTCCCGTGTCCGTCTTCGACGTCCGGTCTCGCGCATGGCGCGTTGCCGGGCCAGATGGGAAGTAAGGCAACCGTGAAGGTCAAGCCGAGCGTCAAGAGGATCTGCAACAAGTGCCGGGTTATCCGCCGGCACGGCCGGGTCATGGTCATCTGCACCGACCCGCGCCACAAGCAGCGCCAGGGCTGACTCATTCCGTCCGGCCGGAACACGGTCGGGTGGCGTCGGTCCGCGCGGTTCCTCAGCGACACACACATCACACATGCTCGTCCCAGCCGCGAGTGGTACGTGAAGACGTACTCCCTTCGTGGCTGACCCCCGGTCGGAGGCCGGGGCCCGCTCGGGCAGCGACCGATCCCGGTCGCCGGCGCTCACCGCGTCGGAAAGACGGGACGGCCGGTAGCGGGGTGGGACGGGTCCACACCTCCGCCACACATCACAAGGAGTACGCCCGCACATGGCACGTCTAGTCGGCGTGGATCTCCCCCGCGAGAAGCGGATGGAGATCGCGCTCACCTACATCTTCGGGGTCGGTCGTACCCGCGCCCTGGAGACGCTCGCCGCCACCGGCATCTCGCCGGACAAGCGCGCTCGGGACCTCACGGACGAGGAGCTCGTGCAGCTCCGCGACCACATCGAGGGCAACTACAAGGTTGAAGGTGACCTGCGCCGCGAGGTCGCCGCTGACATCCGCCGCAAGGTCGAGATCGGCTGCTACGCCGGCATCCGGCACCGCCGGGGCCTGCCCGTGCGTGGCCAGCGGACCAAGACCAACGCCCGGACCCGCAAGGGCCCGAAGCGGACCGTCGCCGGCAAGAAGAAGCCCGGCAAGAAGTAATTCCTGAACCGGAACTCCAGCCGGCCGCCGTCGAGGTAGGCCAGGCCGCAACCGGTTCCGGAATGTCAACTAGGAGCGCACAGACTTATGCCACCGAAGGCTCGTGCCGGAGCCGCTGTCAAGAAGGTCCGGCGCAAGGAACGCAAGAACGTCGCCCACGGGCAGGCGCACATCAAGAGCACCTTCAACAACACCATCGTGTCCATCACGGACCCGACCGGTGCGGTCATCTCCTGGGCCTCCGCGGGCCAGGTGGGCTTCAAGGGCTCCCGCAAGTCGACTCCGTTCGCCGCGCAGCTGGCCGCCGAGGCCGCCGCGCGTCGGGCCATGGAGCACGGCATGCGCAAGGTCGACGTGTTCGTCAAGGGCCCCGGCTCCGGCCGGGAGACCGCCATCCGTTCGCTGCAGGCCGTGGGCCTCGAGGTCGGGCAGATCTCCGACGTCACCCCGCAGCCGCACAACGGTTGCCGTCCGCCGAAGCGTCGTCGGGTCTGAGAGGTAGAGAGAGATGGCTCGTTACACCGGTGCTGACTGCCGCCGTTGCCGGCGGGAGAAGATGAAGCTGTTCCTCAAGGGCAGCAAGTGCGATGGCCCGAAGTGCCCGTTCGAGTCCCGGCCGTTCCCGCCCGGGCAGCACGGCCGCGGCCGTACCAAGGAGACGGAGTACCTGCTCCAGCTCCGCGAGAAGCAGAAGGCCCGCCGCGTCTACGGCGTGCTGGAGAAGCAGTTCCGTGGCTACTACGAGGAAGCCGTCGGCAAGCAGGCCAAGACCGGTGAGGTCCTCCTGCAGATCCTCGAGTCGCGGCTGGACAACGTCGTTTACCGGGCCGGCTTCGCCCACTCGCGGGACATGGCCCGCCAGCTGGTGAAGCACGGTCACTTCACGGTGAACGGCAAGAAGGTCGACATCCCGTCGTACCGCGTCAAGGAGCACGACATCATCGAGGTCCGGGGCAAGAGCAAGGAGCTCACCCCGTTCGTGGTGGCGCAGGCTCAGGCCGGTTCGAAGACGGTGCCGGCCTGGCTGGAGGCCATCCCCAGCCAGATGAAGGTGCTCGTGCACTCCCTCCCGGCCCGGCAGGTCATCGACACGCAGGTCCAGGAGCAGCTGATCGTCGAGCTCTACTCCAAGTAGTCGGGCTCGTTGCGGTGGCCCGCCCGCTCGGGCGGGCCACCGGACAGTTTGTGTCGTGGACGTCAAATAGCGGGCGTCCCGGAAGAGAAGAGAAAAGATGCTCATCAGCCAGCGACCCTCCCTCTCCGAGGAGTCGATCAACGAGACCCGGTCGCGGTTCGCCATCGAGCCGCTGGAGCCGGGCTTCGGCTACACCCTGGGCAACTCGCTGCGGCGTACGCTGCTGTCGTCGATCCCGGGTGCGGCGGTCACCTCGATCAAGATCGACGGCGTGCTGCACGAGTTCACCACGATCCCCGGTGTCAAGGAGGACGTGGTCGAGCTCGTCATGAACATCAAGGAGCTGTGCGTCAGCTCCGAGCACGACGAGCCGGTCAGCATGTACCTGCGCAAGCAGGGCCCGGGCGACGTGACCGCGGGCGACATCCAGCCCCCGGCCGGCGTCTCGGTGCACAACCCGGACCTCAAGCTCGCGACCCTGAACGGCAAGGGCCGGCTCGACATGGAGCTGACCGTCGAGCGGGGCCGGGGCTACGTGACGGCCGCCCAGAACAAGCAGTCCGGCGCCGAGATCGGCCGCATCCCGGTCGACTCGATCTACTCGCCGGTGCTGAAGGTGACCTACCGCGTCGAGGCGACCCGTGTCGAGCAGCGCACCGACTTCGACCGGCTGATCATCGACGTCGAGACCAAGCCGTCGATGGGCCCGCGTACCGCGCTGGCCTCCGCCGGCTCGACGCTGGTGGAGCTGTTCGGTCTGGCTCGTGAGCTGGACGAGACGGCTGAGGGCATCGACATCGGGCCGTCCCCGCAGGACGCCCAGCTGGCGGCGGACCTCGCTCTGCCGATCGAGGAGCTGGACCTCACCGTCCGCTCCTACAACTGCCTCAAGCGCGAGGGCATCAACTCCGTTGGTGAGCTCATCGGGCGTACCGAGGCCGACCTCCTCGACATCCGCAACTTCGGTCAGAAGTCGATCGACGAGGTCAAGATGAAGCTCGCCGGGATGGGTCTCGGGCTGAAGGACTCGGCTCCGAACTTCGACCCGGCGCACGTCGTGGACACCTTCGGCGAGGCCGACTACGACACCGACGACTACCGCGAGACCGAGCAGCTCTAGTCCGCGCTGCCGCCACAACTGAGGAGCACCAAAAATGCCCACGCCCACCAAGGGCCCCCGCCTCGGCGGCAGCCCCTCGCACGAGCGGCTGATGCTGGCCAACCTGGCCACCGCGCTGTTCCAGCACGGCAAGATCCAGACCACCGAGACGAAGGCCCGGCGGCTGCGTCCGCTGGCCGAGCAGCTCATCACCAAGGCCAAGCGTGGCGACCTCGCCTCGCGCCGCCGGGTGCTGGGCGTCGTCAAGGACAAGGACGTGGTCTACGCCCTGTTCGACCAGATCGCGCCCCGGTACGCGAACCGCCCCGGCGGTTACACCCGGATCGTGAAGACCGGTCCGCGCAAGGGTGACGCCGCTCCGATGGCGATCATCGAGCTGGTGGAGGAGCTTCAGGTCGCCGAGCCGAAGGCGAACAAGAAGACCGCCGCCCGCAAGGCCGCGCAGCAGGACAAGGTCGAGGCGCTCGCCCCGGCCGAGGACGCTCCGAAGTCGACCGACGTCGACCAGGACTCCGAGGCACCGGTGTCGGCCTCCGGCGACACCGCCGAGGCGCGCGAGGACAGCGACCTCGCCACCGAGGAGAACAAGGCCTGACCTTCGGGCATCAGTGCGGGCCCGGCACCCCTTTCGGGGTGTCGGGCCCGACCCGTAACAGGAGGTACGAGGTGGACGAGCGGATCCGGCTGCGGCTGGACGTCTCGTACGACGGGGCGGATTTCTCCGGGTGGGCGCCCCAGCCGACGCGGCGGACCGTCGCCGGGGTGCTCGTCGAGACCCTGGGCCTGGTCCTGGGCGTGGGCACGGCGACCGGTCTGACCGTCGCGGGCCGCACCGACGCGGGGGTGCACGCCTCCGGGCAGGTCTGCCATCTGGACCTACCGGTCGAGGTGTGGCGGGAGCACGAGGGACGACTGCTGCGCCGGCTGGCGCGGCTGCTCCCCACCGACGTGCGGGTACGGGCGCTGACCGAGGTGCCCGCCGACTTCGATGCCCGCTTCTCGGCCACCTTCCGGCGTTACGAGTACCGGGTGACCGACGCCCCGTACGGCGCGGAGCCGCTGCGCCGGCACGAGGTGCTGGCCTGGCCGCGCGCGCTGGACCTGGCGGCCCTGAACGCCGCGGCCGAGGGTCTGGTGGGGGAGCACGACTTCGCCGCGTACTGCCGTCGCAAGGAGAACGCGACGACGCTGCGCGAGGTGACCCGGCTGGACTGGCGGCGTGACCCGGACGGCATCTTGGTCGCCACCGTGCAGGCGGACGCGTTCTGCCAGGCGATGGTGCGCAGTCTGGTGGGGGCGATGCTCGCGGCCGGCGACGGCCGCCGGCCGGTGCGGTGGCCGGGCAGCCTGCTGACCCAGAAGGAGCGGTCCAGCGAGGTGACGGTGGCGCCGGCGCACGGGCTGACCCTGGTCGCGGTCGGCTACCCGGACGATCCGGCGGACTACGCCCGCCGTGCCGACCTGACGCGCCGGCTGCGGGTGCCGGTCGAGGGCTGACGGGCGGACCCCGGTACGGACGACGACGGGTGCGCCACCCGTTGGGCGGCACACCCGTCGGACGCGTCGCGGGTCAGTCGCCGTCCTCGCTGCCGCTCTGGCTGTCGCTGCCCTCGGTGGGCGCGGCCGTCGGCTGTCCGGCCGTGCCGAGGTCGGCCCGCCGTTGCAGGACCCCCCGGCTGAGGTGCGCCTCGATCATGTCGAACAGGATTTCCCTGATCTTGGTGTCGCCGGACTTGACCGCGCTGCCGTCGGCGCGGACGACCAGGGCGTACGCCAGGTAGTGGCCCTTGACCTGCCAGCCGACCCGGGCCGGGGCGCTGGTCAGCGCATCGGTCTCGTCCCCGGCGGTCAGCCCCCGGAAGCGGCCCTGTCGCTCGTCGAGGAGCTGCCGGATCCGGTCCCGGGCCCGCTCGGCGTTGGCCCGGTCGGTGAGGTTGAACAGGCCGGTGGTGACCAGGTGCTCGCCGTCGGGGGTCCGCAGGGTCGCCCGGACGACCTGGTTGCAGCCGAGCCGGACCAGCAGATCCGCGACCTCGTCCGTGGCGGCGACGGCGCAACTGCCGCTGGACTGGGTCTTGAGCACCCGGTAGGCGGGCTGGCCGTCGGCGAGCTTCAGCTCCTTGCCGGGGAAGAGTTCCTTCGCGGTGAGCGGTGCCTGGTCGGTGTCGCGCGAGTCGAGATCCTGCGGCGCGGCGGTGGCGGACGGCGCGGCGTTCGGTTGGTACGTCGGGGTGGACCCCGGCGTCGGATCGCGATCCCCCAGCAGCGCGGCGGCGCCCAGACCGCAGAGTGCGAGCAGCACGAGGACGGCCGCGCCGCCGATCACCACCTGCCAGAGCCGCCCGCCGCCGCGCCGGGTGGGTGGCTCCGTCGGCCGGGCCGAGGTGTAGACCTGGCTGCGGGGGGCCGCCGGCGGTGCGGTGGCGCGGGCGGCCGGCGGTGGCTGGTTGGACGGCAGCACCAACTGGTTGGGTCGGGGCAGCGACGGCGCGGGAAACCGCGACGGTGAGGGGCCGGCCGCTGGAGGGGGACCGGCGCCGAGCACGTCCAGGTCGGACCCCGGCCCGGGGTCCTCGAATGCGTCCTCTTCGGACTCGTACCGATACACCATGTCGCCCAGAGTAGGAGCCATTGTCCCTTTAGGGGGTAATATTGGGGAAATGTGGGTGTGGGTAGTGTCGTTGCCCGCCCGAGCCGGTGCGAGAATTGCCGGCGTGACCGGCGACCACTACTTCACCGCGCAGCCCGCCAGCGACGCACCGGCGCGCGAGGTCGAATTCTCCGTCGCCGACCGCGACTACCGACTCGCCTCGGCCGGCGGCGTCTTCTCCGCCAGCCGGCTCGACCCCGGCACCGCCGTCCTCCTGCGCAAGGCCGACCTGCCCGCCGCCGACACCACGGGTGACCTGCTCGACCTCGGCTGCGGGTTCGGGCCCATCGCCTGCGTCCTGGCCGACCATGCGCCCACGAGCACGGTCTGGGCCGTCGACGTCAACGCCCGCGCCCGCGACCTCACCGCCGCCAACGCGGCGCGGATCGGCGCCGGTGACCGGGTCCGGGTGAGCGCGCCGGACGACGTACCGGCGGAGGTGACGTTCGCCCAGCTCTGGTCCAACCCGCCCATCCGGATCGGCAAGGACGAACTGCACGAACTGCTGCGGCGCTGGCTGCCCCGCCTCGCCCCGGACGGCGTCGGCTGGTTGGTCGTCGCCCGGCACCTCGGCGGCGACTCGCTGCATCGCTGGCTCGTCGAGCAGGGCTGGCAGGTCGAGCGGCAGGCCAGCCAGAAGGGCTTCCGGGTGCTGCGGGTCACCCGGTAATTGGATGTCCCTACCAGGCCCGTCTGGGGCAGGATCCCGGCGTGGGATACGTGGACGTGGCAGCGGTCGGGCACACCCTGCCCGATGGTCGGGAACTCTTCGCCGACGTGTCGTTCCGGGTCGGTGAGGGCGCCAAGGTAGCCCTGGTCGGGCCGAACGGCGCGGGCAAGACGACGCTGCTGAGGATGGTCGCCGGCGATCTCCCGGTACGCGTGGGCAGCATCGCGCGGGCCGGCGGGCTGGGCGTGATGCGGCAGTTCATCGGCATGATCGGCGACGAGACGACGCTGTACGACCTGGCCCTGTCGCTGGCCCCGCCCGCCCTGCGCGACGCCGGCCACCGGCTCGGCGAGACCGAGGCGGCCATGCGGGCGGCCGAGGCCCGCGGCAAGTACAGCACCGCCGCGGGCAAGGCGCAGCTGGCGTACGCGGACGCGCTCGGCGCCTGGGGCGAGGCCGGTGGGTACGACGCCGAGGTGCTCTTCGACACCGTCGCCACCATCGTGCTCGACCAGCCGTGGGACGGCGTTCGGGACCGACCGGTGCGGACGCTCTCCGGCGGGCAGCAGAAGCGGTTCGCCCTGGAGTTGCTGCTGCGCGGCCCGGACGAGGTGCTGCTGCTCGACGAGCCGGACAACTTCCTCGACGTGCCCGGCAAACGCTGGCTGGAGACGCGGCTGCGCGAATCGACGAAGTCGGTGCTCTACGTCTCGCACGACCGTGAGCTGCTGGCGCAGAGCGCCGACCGGGTGGTCGCCGTCGAGGGTGGCAGCGCCTGGGTGCACCCGGGCGGGTTCGCGAGCTGGCACGAGGCCCGGGTGGCCCGGCACGCCCGCCTCGACGAGCTGCGTCGCCGCTGGGACGAGGAGCACCAGAAGCTGCGCGAGCTGATGCTGATGTACAAGCAGAAGGCCGCGTACAACGACGGGTTGGCCTCGCGGTACCAGGCAGCGCAGACCCGGCTGCGCAAGTTCGAGGAGGCCGGTCCTCCGCCCGTACCCCCGAAGGACCAGGACATCCGGATGCGGCTGACCGGCGGGCGGACCGGCAAGCGCGCGGTCATCTGCGACCAGCTCGAGCTGGACGGCCTGACCTTCCCCTTCGACCTGGAGATCTGGTACGGCGACCGGGTGGCGGTCCTCGGTGCCAACGGCACCGGCAAGTCGCACTTCCTGCGGCTGCTGGCGCGCGGCGGCACCGACCCCGACCCGGCCAACGGGCCGGTCGACGGCGCGTGGGCGCTCGCGCCGGTGGCGCACGACGGTACGGCCCGGCTCGGTGCCCGGGTCCGACCCGGGCACTTCTCCCAGACGCACGACCGACCGGAGCTGATGGAGAAGACGCTCGTCGAGATCCTGTGGCGGGGCGACGAGCACCGCCAGGGGATGGACCGGCACGCGGCGATGGGGGTGCTCAGCCGGTACGAGCTGGCCGGGCAGGGCGACCAACGCTTCGGCACCCTCTCCGGCGGGCAGCAGGCCCGGTTCCTGGTGCTGCTGCTGGAGCTGTCCGGGGCGACCCTGCTGCTGCTCGACGAGCCCACCGACAACCTCGACCTGGCCAGCGCGGAGGCCTTGGAAGCGGGTCTGAACGCGTTCGAGGGGACGGTGGTGGCCGTCACGCACGACCGGTGGTTCACCCGCTCCTTCGACCGGTTCGTGCTGTTCCGGGGCGACAACGAGGTCGTGGAGACCCCGGAGCCGGTCTGGGACGTCGGCTGATCGGTCGCCGGGCGTGGGTGCGTCCGGCCGGCATAGGGTGGATCTCGTGACAGAGATGACCTATCGCCGGCTGGGCGACTCCGGGCTCGTGGTGTCCGTCGTCGGAATCGGCTGCAACAACTTCGGCCGCAAGCTGGACCTCGACGGCACCCGGGCGGTGGTGGACGCCGCCCTGGACGCCGGGATCAACCTGTTCGACACCGCCGACATCTACGGCGAGCCGCAGGGCGGCTCGGAGGAGCTGCTCGGGCAGGCGCTCAAGGGACGCCGCGACGACGTGGTGGTGGCCACCAAGTTCGGCATGGACATGCACGGCCTCAACGGGCCGGACTTCGGAGCCCGTGGCGCCCGCCGCTACATCGCCCGCGCGGTCGAGGCGTCGCTGCGCCGGCTCGGCACCGACCACATCGACCTGTACCAGATGCACGAGCCCGACCCGGGTACGCCGATCGACGAGACCCTCGCCGCCCTGGACGACCTGGTCCGCGACGGCAAGGTGCGCTACCTGGGCAACTCCAACTTCGCCGGCTGGCAGATCGCCGACGCGGACTGGGTCGCGTCGTCGAACGGCCGGGCCCGCTTCATCAGCGCGCAGAACCACTACAGCCTGCTGGAGCGCTCGGTCGAGACCGAGGTCATCCCGGCGTGTGAGCGGTTCGGCCTCGGCATGCTGCCGTTCTTCCCGCTCGCCAACGGCCTGCTCACCGGCAAGTACAAGCGCACCGAGCAGCCCCCGGCCGGCAGCCGGCTCTCCGGTGGCGGCCGGTACGCCGAGCGGTTCGCCGCCGCCGACTGGGACACCATCGAGGCCATCGAGGCGTACGCGAACGAGCGGGGTCTGACCATGCTCCAGGTGGCGATCGGTGGGCTGGCCGCCCAGCCCGCGGTGACCTCGGTGATCGCCGGCGCCACCAGCGCCGAGCAGGTGCACGCCAACGCCGCCGCCGGCACCTGGGAGCCCACCGACGAGGACCTGACGGCCCTGCGCGACATTCTCTGAGCCGGACGGACCGGGCAGGCGCGTCGGGGTGGGGCGTGCCTTGATCCACTCCGGTTTCTGGATGGCGGGGTGTCCGCTGGGCCCGGAAGGCGCGATCTTCTTGACGTCGAGTCGATCAAGCCCGGTCGGGCGGCCGCCGGTCGGGCGGGGGCGGATGACGGCGGGCCGGGTCGCTGGTCGCGGCCCGGCCCGTTTCGTCGTCGGTGTCGGTCAGTCGGCGGCGCGGCGGCGGCCGAAGAGCATGGCCACCCCCATCGCGGCGGCGACGAGCACCAGCCCGGCCGCCGCCAGCGGCCACCACCGGGCAACGCCCTGATCGCCGGTCGGCTTGTTCAGCGCCACCGGGGTGGGCGGCGGCTGCGTCTGCGCCACCTGCGCCTGCACGGTCGCGGTGGTCTTGGTGCCGTACGGCGCCGGGGCGTTCACCGTCACCTGCCAGGTGCCGGGGGTGAGGACCGGACCGCTGCTGTAGAAGCCCTGGCCCTCGGGTGCCGGCTCCAGTTGCACCGGACCCACCTGCTGCTTGTCCGGGCCGACGGCGGTGAGGGTCAACCGCACCACCTGGTCGAGCCGGCGGCCGTCGGCGTAGGTGGCCTGGATGGTCACCCCGACGGCCCCGTCACCGGCCACCACCAGCTTGATCTTGTCGGCCCGTGCGGCGGCCGGCGCCGTGGCGACCAGTGCCAGGACCAGCCCGGCGAGGACGGCGGCGACCGTCGTGCGGATACGTGTCACGGACGTCTTCTCCCTAGGCCGTGTGTCAAAGTCCTCCGCCGCAGGCCGGCCAGGGGCTTTGACACACGGCCTGATGAGGGAGGCCCCTCCCCGACGCCGGAGCGTCGGGAAGGGGCCTCGGTCGGATCAGAGCTGGCGACCGGGTGCCAGCCGGGTGGCGTCGCCACCGAGCCGTCCCGTGCCCTTGACCGGCTCGCCGTCATTGGCCTTGACGCCGGCCTTGCTGGCCGTCCCGCCGAGCCGCACGATCATCGCGTCGGCGTCCCGGGTGAGGGTGTCCCGGATCTCGGCCTCGGCCACCAGGGTGGCGTCGGTGGCGAGGTCCCGGAACTGGGTCAGCTGCTTGATCGCCTTGTTGTCGTTGCCGGCCGCCTCGGCCTGGCGGGCCGCGTCGAGCTTGGCGGTCAACTGCTTGTGCGCCTTGGCCGACAACCGCCCCGTCGCCTTGAACCGGTCCAGCAGGAACTGCATGTCCCGGAACGAGGTGGTGACGAAGAACCGGACGTTCGAGGTCGTCTTGTTGCCGGCCTTGTCGGTCGCGGTGACGGTCAGCTCGTGCAGGCCGAGCGACAGCTCGTACATGGCCTGCAGGGTGCCGCTGGCGTACGTCTTGCCGTCGAGCTGGCCGACCACGGACGCGATGCCCGAGGTCGGGTCCACGGCCTGCCAGGACACCCGAACGTCCTGGCTGTCGCCGTAGAGCTGGCCGTCGGCGACACCGGAGACCAGCAGCGTCGGCTTGCTGCCGTCGATCTTCAGGATCGCCGACTTGAGCGTCTCGACGTTGCCCGCCTTGTCGGTGGCCCGGTACAGCAGCTCGTGCTGCCCGTCACCGGTCACCTCGACCGGCTCCGTGTACGGCGTCCACGCGCCACCGTCCAGCGACCACTCGACCGTCTTGACCCCGGAACCGGCGTCGGTCGAGGCGAGCACCACCGGGATCGTCCCGTTGTGCCAGCCCTCGTCGTTCGCCGGAGCGAACGTCGCAGTGGTGACCGGGGCGGTGGCGTCGATCTTGACCGTGACGGTCTTCGTCGACTCCACGTTGCCGGCCTTGTCGGTCGAGCGGAAGCGCAGCTCGTGCTCGCCGTCACCGCTGATCGCCACCGGGGCGGTGTAGGCCGTCCAGGCGGTGGCCCCGTCCAGCTGGTACTCGGTGCTGGCGAGCCCGCTGCCGCCGGCCTCGTCGGCGGCGGTCAGGGTGACCGTCACCGGGCCGGTGTACCACCCGTCGGTGGGGGTGCCGGACACCGCTGCGGTGGTGACCGGCGCCTTGTCGTCGGCCACCTTCGTGCTGACCCGGAAGTAGTCGAACGCGGCCGTCTTCGACGCCGTCTGGTTGGCACCGAGGGTGAACAGACCCACCTTCGGGGTGGCTCCCACCGCGCTGTTGGTCAGCGCCTCCAACGCGGTCCAGGTCGTCCCGTCAGCCGAGTACGACGCGGTGAAGGTGTCGCCCACCCGGGCCAGGCGCAGGTACCACACCGCCGAGGTGAGGCTGGTCGCCTCCGGCTGCGGGCTCTGCACCGTCCCGCCGATCTCGCTGCGGAACTCGATCCGCCGCGTGACCGCCTGGCCGGCCTGGTTGTCCGCGATGAAGTCGAACTTCAGGTAGTTGTCGTCGTCGGCCATGACGATCAGACCGGCCTGCTGGTACTGCTCGTTCAGCAGGCTGCCGTCGACCTTCGTCTCCAGGGTCCAGTCGCCCGAGGGCGCGGTCTGGAGGATGAAGTTCTTCGGCCCGGTGTTGTCGGTGCCGTAGATGTCACCGTTCGGCACGTCGATCCGCAGCGCGCCGTCGGTCACCCGGTAGCCGTTCGGGTCCTCCCGGACGATGGCGTCCCACCGGCACTTGTCCAGCGTCGTGCCGGTGAACTCGTCCGACGGCTCGACCGGGCCGGCCGGAGCGTCCGGCGTGACCACGAACGAGTCGAACGCGGCGTCCACCACGGGCGCCTCGGTGCCTCCGTTGAGCGCGAAGACCCCGATCCGCGGGTTGGTGATGCCGGCGAGCGCGGCCGAACGGCCGACCGGGGTGAAGGTCTGCCCGTCGCCCGAGAAGGCGGCGGTCAGGTTCGTCCCGTCGCTGGCGATCCGCAGGTACACGGTGTCACCCGCCGGCGCGTTGGCGGCGTCCGCGGACTCGTTGCGCGGCGTACCGGCGGTCTCCCGGATGAACTCCACCCGACGGCTGCCGTTGTAGAGCAGGTCCACCTTGGCGTAGTTGTCGTCGTCGCCGTACACCAGCAGACCAGCCTGCTGGTAATTGGCCGTCACCGGCAGCGTGACCTTGGTGGTCATCTGCCAGGCGCCGGTCGGCGCCGGCTGGAGCACCAGGTTGGTGGCGTCGTTACGGGAGCCGTAGAGGTCACCCACCGCGGTGGGCAGCTTCAGCGCGCCACCGCTGAGCGAGTAGAGCTGGTTCTCCCGGACCACCGTGGTCCACCGGCTCTTGTCCAGCGTGTTGCCGTTGAAGTCGTCCGAACGCGCCCCGAGGCAGGACGTGTCCGGAGCGTTCACCCGCACCGGCACCGTGGCGTACGACTTGGCGCCCTTGCTGTCGGTCACCGTGAGGGTGGCCGTGAAGGAGCCGACGCTGGTGTACGTGTGGCTGGCGTCCAGGGTGGACGCCGTACCGCCGTCACCGAAGTCCCAGGCGTACGTCAGCGGGGTGTCACCCTCGGCGTCGGTGGCGGTGCCGTCGAACGCGACGGTGAGCGGCGCGGTGCCGCTGCCCGGGGTCGCGGTGGCGGTGACCACCGGCGGCCCGTTCTCGGTGACGCCGCGACCGACGAAGTCCATCCAGTTGACGTTGAACAGCGAACCGGTTCCGCCGTTCGGGTCGCGGGCCACGAAGTACAGCCCGCCGCTCGCGGCACCGGTCACCGGCGCGCTCACGTCGGTGTACGTCTGCCACGCGCCGGTCGCCGGAACGGTGGCCGTGGCCACGATCGGTCCGTCGACCGCACCGGCGTGGACCTCGATCACACCGCCGGCGGCGGCCGAGGCGGCCCGGAACCGGATCTCGGTGATGTTGGTCAGGTTCGCCGGGACGACCGACCACCAGTCGCCGTCCTCGATGAACCCGATGTTCTGGCCGCCACCCGCGGTGTCCGACCCGGCCTCCCGCTGCACGCCGGCGTCGCCGCCGCCGGTGCTGCCGGCTACCCGCCCGGTGGCCGAGAAGTACTCGGCCTGTTTCTGCTTGGGCTGCAGGATCTCAATCTGCCGGCCGGTGAGCGCGCCGGAACCGCCCGCGCCACCCTTGTCGGTGTAGGTGGCCTCGAAGACCGCGAACACGTTGGCCTCGGCGCCGTGCCCGGAGGCGAGCGACGTCTGGACCGTGCCGGTGCAGCCGGTGTGCTGCTCCAGCGGGTGGGCGTGCTCGTCGTGGCCGAGCAGCACCTGGAGGTTGACCTTGGAGCAGTCGATCTGCCCGTCCTCGGGGTCGGTCACCTTGACCGTGTAGTTGACCTGGTCACCCCAGTTGAAGAAGCCACCGTCCGGCGGGAACTCGATGGTCACCGTCGGCGCGGTGTTGCCCACGGTGACCGGCACGTTGGCCACCGCGGTACGGCCCTTCGGGTTGGTCACGGTGAGCTGGGCGGTGTAGTTGCCCGCCGTCGCGTACGTGTGCGTCGGGTTGGCCTCGGTGGAGGTCTGCCCGTCGCCGAACGCCCAGGCGTAGGTGAGCGTGCCACCGTCCGGGTCCCGGGAACCGGCGCTGGAGAACTCCACCGTCAACGGGGCCGGACCCGAGGTCGGGTTGGCGGCCGCCGCCGCGATCGGCGCACGGTCACCGGCGATGTAGTCGATCCGGTAGACCCCGGAGTTGTCGTTGTTGCCGCCGAAGCCGCTGCCCCACTCGATCAGGTACAGCGCGCCGTCCGGACCGAACTCGAAGTCCATCGGCCGGATCATTGACATGCCCGGGAGCAACTGGTTGATGTCCACCAACGACTTGCCGTCGGGGGTCATCTGCATCGTGTACATCTTGTTCTGGTTCCACTCGCCCAGCAGCGCCTTGCCGTCGTAGTAGGCCGGCCACTTGCGGGTCGAGTTGAGGTTGGCGTCGTACCGGTAGGCCGGGCCGCCCATCGGAGCCCCACCGCCACCGATCTCCGGGTACCGCGCGTCACCGGCGTAGCCGTAGTCGACGGTGGCCGGGATGACCGGCGGGAGGTTGGTCAGACCCGTGTTGTTCGGCGAGTTGTTCACCGGCGCGGCGCAGTCGAACTTCGGACCGCTCGGGCCGGACGGGAACGTGTAGTCGTTGTACGCCTCGTTCGTGCCCGTGCAGTACGGCCAGCCGTAGTTGCCGGGGGTCACGACGTTCCACTCGACGAGACCGCGCGGGCCCCGGTCCGGGTTGTTCGAGTTGGCGTCCGGCCCGTAGTCACCGACGTACAGCGTGTCGGTCTTCGGGTCGGTGCCGATCCGGAACGGGTTGCGGAAGCCCATCGCATAGATCTCGGGACGGGTCTTCTCGGTGCCCGGCGCGAACAGGTTGCCCGACGGCACGGTGTACGTACCGTCGTCCTCCGGGTGGATCCGGAGCACCTTGCCGCGCAGGTCGTTCGTGTTGGCCGAGGTGCGCTGCGAGTCGTAGTCCTGGCGACCCGGACGCTCGTCCAGCGGCGCGTACGCGTTCGACTCGAACGGGTTGGTGTTGTCACCGGTGGCCAGGTACAGGTTGCCGGCGCTGTCGAACGTCATGCTGCCGCCCGCGTGGCAGCAGGTGTTGCGCTGGGTGTCGACCCGCAGCACCTGCTTCTCGCTCGCCAGGTCGATGGTGTCCCCGGTAACGGTGAACCGGGACAGCAGGTTCCGCGACACGTTGTCGTTCGGGGCGTAGTACAGGTACACCCACTTGTTGGTGGCGAAGTCCGGGTCGAGCCGGATGCCGATCAGGCCGTCCTCGTTGCCGGTGAAGACGTCCAGGTCGACGGCGGTGACGGTGTTGCCGGTGTCCGGCTTGATGATCTGCACCCGACCGTCGCGCTCGATGTAGAAGACCCGCCCGTCGGGGGCGATGTCCAGCTCCATCGGGTTGCTGGTGTTGCTGTCCAGCGTCACCTTCTCGAAGCTGGCGGTCTTCGACGCGCCGCAGTCGGCGTCGACCACGCCGGCCGCCGTCTGGATGCCGCCGAGCAGGTGCTTGAGGAACTCGGGCTCGGCGTACGACTCACGGGTGTGCCCGCCGCCGGTGTACCAGGAGCGGCCACCGTCGAAGTCCTGGCACCACGCCGTCGGGTGGTCGGCGCCCATCGCGCCGGCGCCCGGGGTGTAGCTCTTCTCGTCCAGGCTGGCCAGCACGTGCACGTCCGGCCGCGGGTTGGTCTGGAAGTTGTACCACTCGTCGAACCGGGACCAGCGCTCCGGCAGTCCGGCGGTGGACGGGTGGGTCGGGTCCTCCACCTTGACGGTGGCCTGCTGGTTCTGCGGGTGGTTGGCGAAGTACGCGCCGACCAGGTCGCCGTACCAGGCCCAGCTGTACTCGGTGTCCGAGGCGGCGTGGATGCCGACGTAACCGCCGCCGGCCTTCACGTACCGCTCGAAGGCCGCCTGCTGATCGGCGTTGAGCACGTCGCCGGTGGTGGAGAGCCAGATCACGGCCTTGTACTTGGCGAGGTTGGCGTCGCTGAACGCGGCACCGTCCTCGGTGGTGTCCACCGTGAAGCCGTTCGCCGCGCCGAGTTGCTGGATGGCGGCGATGCCGGTGGGGATGGAGTCGTGGCGGAAGCCGGCGGTCTTCGAGAAGACCAGGACGGAGTAGGGGTCGGCCGCTGCGGCCTTCGGTGCCTTCGGCACCGCCTGGGAGAGCGGAGCCGCGACAGGCACGTCTCGCGCGGGGATCTGCGCTCCGGTCGGAGCCGCCTGCGCCGGGGACCCGAGAAGGGCCGTCGACGTCAGGGCTAGGGACAACAGGGTAGCGGTGAGTGGTACACGGGCACGACGAGAACGGGACACGCCGCCTCCAATGTCGCGGTGGACAGGACTCGCGGGGCCGGCTCGCCGAAGACCGTCCCAGATGGAGCCGGTGGGGACGCCGTGCCAGGGCGTCCACGCCGGCATTTTGTCGAATCGCTGAACAAATTAGTTCTGCTGCATCGATGTCCGGCAAGATGCCGGCGGGTAACGGTTCTGCAACGGCGGGCGACATTCCGAACAGGACCGGAGAAAGCACCCCGATCGATCTCTCGCGCCGGGCCGCCGACCCGTCCCTTGGCAGCGCGCCGGAACTGTCGTACGGTGACAGGCAAGTAACCCACGGGAGCCCGGTGTACCGGGCTGAGAGGGGGGCTGACAGCCCCCGACCGTCGAACCTGATCCGGGTAATGCCGGCGCAGGGAGGAGCGTTGCCGTGCCGTCCCTTGGGCGACTGCATCTGATCACCGACACCCGACCCGGGCGCGACCCACTCACCGTGGTCCGGGGCGCCCTCGCGGCGGCCCGCGCCGACCTCGTCGTGCAGGTCCGGGTCGAGGACTCGGCCACCGACCGCGAGGCGTACGACCTGGCCCTGCGGGTGTTGGCGTTGGCCGCGCCGTATGGGGCGACGTGCCTGGTCAACGACCGGCTGCACGTGGCGCTCGCGGTCGGTGCCGCCGGTGGACACGTCGGCGCCGACGACCTGCCGGTCGCCGCGGCCCGGCACGTGCTCGGCGCCACCGGCGTGCTGGGCGCCACCGCCCGCGAACCCCGGACCGCGCTCGAGGCGGTCGTCGCCGGGGCCAACTACCTGGGCGTCGGCCCGTGCCACGCCACCAGCACCAAGGCCGGTCTGCCCGACCCCATCGGTTCCGTCGGGGTACGCGACGTCGCCGACGCGGTCGACGTGCCGGTCATCGCGATCGGGGGAGTGACCGCCGACCGGGTGCCGGCGCTCCGCGCCGCCGGGGCGTACGGGGTGGCCGTGGTCGGGGCGATCTCCTCGGCCGCCGACCCCGCGCGGGCGACCACCGAACTGCTGCGGGCGCTGGCGTGACGCGTACCGACGTGGCGGTGGTCGGTGCGGGTCCGATCGGACTGGCCGTCGCGTGGCGCTGTGCCACCCGTGGACTGCGCGTCGAGGTGCACGACCCGACGCCCGGATCGGGCGCGTCGGCCGTCGCCGCCGGGATGCTCTCCCCGGTCGCCGAGGCGTACTTCGGGGAACGGCGCCTGACCGAGCTGCTGGTGGCGTCCGCCGCCCGGTGGCCCGGGTTCGCCGCCGAGCTGACCGAGGCCAGCGGCACGCCGATCGGCTACCGGACCGAGGGCACCCTGATGGTCGGACTGACCGGCGACGACCTGGCCGAGGCACGCCGGCTGTGGGCGTACCAACAGGGTCTCGGTCTGCCGGTGACGCCGCTGCGCCCCAGCGAGCTGCGCGACCGCGAACCGGCGCTCGCCCCACGGGTGCGCGGCGGCGCGCTCGCGCCCACCGACCATCAGGTCGACCCCCGGTTGCTGGTGCCGGCGCTGGGCACCGCCGCGCGGCGGGCCGGCGTGACGTTCGTGCCCCGGCCGGTCCGGCGGCTGTCCGATGTGGATGCCGGGGTCACCGTGGTCGCGGCCGGTTGCGGCGCGGCCGCCCTCACCGGCCTGCCGGTGCGGCCGGTGAAGGGCCAGATCCTCCGGCTGCGCGCGCCCGGCGGCGTCGCGCCGGGCTTCCGGCACGTGATCCGGGGGTACGCCGACGGCGAACACGTCTACCTGGTGCCCCGTGCCGACGGCGAGGTCGTCCTCGGCGCGACGGTCGAGGAGCGGTCGGACACCACCGTCACCGCCGGCGCGGTGCAGCGGCTGCTGCGCGCCGGGATCGATCTGCTGCCCGAACTGGCCGAGTACGACCTGGTGGAGGCCGTCGCCGGGCTGCGGCCCGGCACCCCGGACAACGCGCCGATCCTCGGGCCGCTGCCCGGCCGACCGGGCGTGCTGGCCGCCACCGGACACCACCGGCACGGCATCGTCCTCACCCCGGTCACCGCCGAGGCGATCACCGACCTGGTGCTCACCGGAGTGCCCGATCCGCTGCTCACCGGCTTCGGCGCCGACCGGTTCGCCGACCCGATGCGCAGTTTCGAGGAGGAGTGATGGAGCTGACGGTGAACGGTGCCGGGCGTAGCGTGCCCGGCGGGGCGTCGGTCGCCGACCTGGTCCGCGACGTCGTACCGCACCAGCGGGGCGTCGCGGTCGCGGTCAACGGCGAGGTGGTGCCCCGGGCCGGCTGGCCGGCCACGGTGCTGCGCGACGGCGACCGGGTCGAGGTGCTCACCGCCGCGCAGGGCGGGTGAGCGGCATGCCGTTCGACCTGGGCGGGGAGACGTTCGGCTCGCGGTTGATCCTGGGCACCGGTGGGGCCGCGAACCTCACCGTGCTGGAACAGGCGATCCGGGCGTCCGGCACGGAACTCGTCACGCTGGCGCTGCGCCGGGTGGACACCGCACCGGGCACCGGCGGCGGGCTGCTGGACCTGCTGGACCGGTGCGGCGTACGGCTGCTGCCGAACACCGCCGGCTGCCACACCGCGACTGAGGCGGTGAAGGTGGCCCGGCTGGCGCGCGACGCGTTCGACACCGACTGGGTGAAGCTGGAGGTCATCGGCGACGAGCGGACGTTGCTGCCGGACGGGGTGGAACTGCTGCGCGCCGCCGAGGAACTCGTCGCCGACGGTTTCACCGTGCTGCCGTACACCAGTGACGACCCGGTGCTCGCCCGCCGTCTCGCCGACGTGGGCTGCGCCGCGGTGATGCCCGCCGGTGCGCCGATCGGCTCGGGGCTCGGCATCGGCAACCCGCACCACATCCGGCTGATCCGGCAGAGCGTGGACGTGCCGGTGATCCTCGACGCCGGCATCGGCACCGCCTCCGACGCGGCGCTGGCCATGGAGTTGGGCTGCGACGCCGTCCTGCTGGCCAGCGCGGTCACCCGGGCCGCCGACCCGGTGGCGATGGCCACCGCGATGCGGTACGCCGTCGAGGCCGGTCGCCTCGCCGCCCGCGCGGGCCGGATCGCCCGGCGCTTCCACGCCCTCGCGTCCACTCCGGACGAGGGAAGACCGGACCTGTGACGGGGTCGGTGCCGTCGGGGGTCGTGCTGCTCACGGACCGGCGTTCGGCGCGACGCGGGCTCGACCGGGTCGTGGCGGCGGCGGTCGCCGGGGGAGTGCGCTGGGTGGTGCTGCGGGAGAAGGACCTACCGCGCGCCGAACGCGCCGCCCTCGCCGCCGACCTGCGCGCGATCCTCGCCGACGTCGGCGGGACCCTCGTCGTGGCTGGCCCCGACCCGCTGGGCGGTGACGCCGTCCACCTGCCCGCCGCCGGCCCGTACCCGCCGCCGTCCCACCGCCTGGTCGGCCGCTCCTGCCACAACCAGACCGAACTGCACCGCCTGACCACCGAGCACTACGCCACAATCTCCCCGATCTGGCCCACCAGAACCAAACCCGGCTACGGCCCACCCCTGGAGACCGACGGCCTCCGAAAGCTGATCGAGACCAGCCCGGTGCCCGCCCTCGCCCTCGGCGGCGTGGAGACACCCGAACAGGTAACCGCCTGCGTGCAAGCAGGAGCCGCCGGAGTAGCAGTGCTCGGCGCCCTCATGCGAGCAGAAGACCCCAAAGAAACAGCCCACCAACTAACAAGCGCCTTCCAAGAGGCGGTCACCCGCGAGAGCTGCAACTGCCCCGCGCAGGTCTCCACGTCAGGGCTGCGGCCGACCGTGCCCACGCAGGGATCAAGCCTGACCGCCCGGAGTGGGCACGGTCGGCCGCAGCCCTCAACCGCAACCAGCGAGGGATCAAGCCTGACCGCCCGGAGTGGGCACGGTCGGCCGCAGCCCCAAAGCGCAACCAAAGAGGAGAGATGACCCCGAAAACCACCCTGACAATCGCGGGCTCAGACTCCGGCGCAGGCGCGGGAATCCAGGCCGACCTCAAGGTCTTCGCGGCGCTCGGCGCGTACGGCACGAGTGTCCTCACGGCGGTCACCGCACAGAACACGCGGGGTGTGGACGCCGTCCTGCCGTTGCCGCCGCGCACGGTCGAGGAGCAGTTGGACAGCGTGCTTGCCGACTTCACCGTGGGGGCGGTCAAGACGGGGATGCTCGGCACGCCCGCCGTCGCCGATGTGGTGGCCCAGGCCGCCCGGGACGGCCGGCTGCCCCAGCTCGTCGTCGATCCGGTGCTGGTCGCCACGAGTGGGCACCGGCTGGGCGTGGTGGGTGCGGTGGAGCGGCTGCTCCCGTACGCCCGGGTGGCGACGCCGAACTGCGCGGAGGCCGCGGCCATCACCGGACGCGGCGTGGACGACGTGGCGGGGATGGTCCTGGCCGCCGAAGCACTGGCCTCCGGCGGCCCGGAGTACGTGGTGGTCACCGGCGGCGACGTCGGTGGAGACGAGGCGGTCGACGTGCTGTGCGGCGGCGGTGTCACCACCCTGCTGCGCGGTCCCCGGGTGGACACCCGGCACACCCACGGCACCGGCTGCTCGTTCTCGGCGGCCATCGCCGTGCGGCTCGCGCTGGGCGATCCGGTGCCGGCGGCGGTGCAGGCCGCCAAGGAGTACGTGTTCCGCGCGCTGACCGGCGGGCGGGGCTGGGAGCTGGGCGCGGGGCGCGGACCGCTGGATCACTTCGGCTGGTCCGCCTGATCACCAGGGAGGTTGTCATGCAGGCACGAGGCAAGGTGTACGTCGAGGGGTCGCGGCCGGATCTGCGGGTGCCGTTCGCGGAGGTGAAGCTGACCGGTGACCTTCCGCCGGTACGGCTCTACGACACGTCCGGTCCGGGTTCGGATCCGGACGTGGGGTTGCCGGCGCTGCGCGGCCCGTGGATCGCCGAGCGTGGTGACGTGGCCCCGGTGCGGGGCGCGGGTACGCCGCTGGCCGGGGTGGACGGTCGTCGACCCACGCAACTCGCGTACGCGCGGGCCGGTGTGGTGACGCCGGAGATGGAGTTCGTGGCGATCCGGGAGAACGTCGACCCGGAGCTGGTGCGGTCCGAGATCGCCGCCGGCCGGGCGGTGCTGCCGCTCAACGTCAACCACCCGGAGTGCGAGCCGGCGATCATCGGCAAGGCGTTCCTGGTCAAGGTGAACGCCAACATCGGCACGTCTGCGGTCAGCTCGTCGGTCGCCGAGGAGGTGGAGAAGCTGACCTGGGCGACCCGCTGGGGCGCGGACACCGTGATGGACCTGTCCACCGGCAAGCGCATCCACGAGACCCGCGAGGCGATCGTGCGGAACTCGCCGGTGCCGATCGGGACCGTGCCGATCTACCAGGCCCTCGAAAAGGTCGGCGGCGACCCGGTGAAGTTGAGCTGGGAGGTGTTCCGGGAGACGGTCATCGAGCAGGCCGAGCAGGGCGTGGACTACATGACCGTGCACGCGGGCGTGCTGCTGCCGTACGTGCCGCTGGCCGTGGACCGGGTGACCGGGATCGTCTCCCGGGGTGGCTCGATCATGGCGGCCTGGTGCCTGGCGCACCACGAGGAGAACTTCCTCTACACCAACTTCGCCGAGCTGTGCGCGATCCTCGCGCGCTACGACGTGACGTTCTCGCTCGGGGACGGGCTGCGCCCCGGCTCGATCGCGGACGCCAACGACGAGGCGCAGTTCGCCGAGCTGCGTACCCTCGGCGAGCTGACGAAAATCGCCTGGGAGCACGACGTGCAGGTGATGATCGAGGGCCCGGGCCACGTGCCGATGCACAAGATCAAGGAGAACGTGGACCTTCAGCAGGAGTGGTGCCACGAGGCCCCGTTCTACACGCTCGGGCCGCTGACCACCGACATCGCGCCGGCGTACGACCACATCACGTCGGCGATCGGCGCCGCGATGATCGGCATGTTCGGCACCGCCATGCTCTGCTACGTCACCCCGAAGGAACACCTCGGCCTGCCGGACCGGGACGACGTGAAGGCCGGCGTGATCGCGTACAAGATCGCCGCCCACGCGGCGGACCTGGCCAAGGGGCACCCGGGCGCGCAGGCGTGGGATGACGCGCTGTCCAAGGCGCGGTTCGAGTTCCGCTGGGAGGACCAGTTCAACCTGTCCCTCGACCCGGAGACCGCGCGCTCGTACCACGACGCGACCCTGCCGGCCGAGCCCGCGAAGACCGCCCACTTCTGCTCGATGTGCGGCCCGAAGTTCTGCTCCATGAAGATCACTCAGGAGCTGAAGGAGTACGCCGCCCGCGGCATGAAGGACAAGTCGGCGGAGTTCGTCTCCGGTGGCGGCAAGGTCTACCTGCCGCTGGCCTGACCGGGCTCGCCGTGACCGGCGGGGCATGATCGACTCGGGTTCGGTGACGTCGGGGCATCCGCGCGACTGGATTGGCCCGGCTGCACGGAACCCGAGTCGATCAGTTCAGTCGCGGTGGTGCCGGCCGGTGGAGCGCAGCGAGCGGCGGCCGCTCTCCTGCTCGGGCTCGTTGTCGGTGACCGGCTTGCCGAGGCCGGCGACCCAGTCCACGAACTCCTCGTCCTGCGCGGGCAGGGGCTCGGCCGCGTCGGGCGCGGTCCGGCTCTCCTCGTCGGTGCGCGCTCGGTTACGCCGGAACAGACCACCGAGCCGTCCCCGCCGCGAGGACTGCCGGGCGTCGTCCGTGGACGTCCCTCCCGTGTCGCCCTCCGGTGTGCCGGCGGTGTTGGACGCGCCGCCCTGCTCCGGCAGGACCGGAGGGATCGACGGCGGCACGATGGACCTCGCCAGGGCGGCCAGCGCGCTGGCCGCCTCGTCCGGGCCGATCGTGCTGCTGGCCGGCCCGGTCGTACCGGTGGCCGGGTCGGGCGATCCGCTCTGGTCCGACGTTCCGGTGCCCGGGTCCGGTGTCCGGGTACGACGAGTGGTGTCGAAGGCGTCCCAGCTGGGCACCCGGCTCAGGTCGGGCAGCGGTGGCCGGTGCCGGAAGCGGGGCGTCCGGTCGGTCGACTCCGCTGCGTCGTCGGAGGCGTACGCGGCGGAGGGCTCGGGATCGGCCGCCGCCGTGGCCCCTGAGGAGGTGGCCGCCCAGGTCGGTGCCGCAGGCGTCCACCGGTCGGCCCCCGCGACCGCACCGAACAGCGAACCGCCCGGGCCGTCCTCGGCGGAGGCCGGGTCGGTGCGGTCGGCACCGGAGGTCGGGGTCGGCACGGCATCGTCGGCCCGGACGGGGGTGTCCGACGACGTGTCGGACGGGCTCCCCGCGCCCGCTGCCTCGGCCCGCGGGTCCCCGCCGGTCCGGGCGGCTGCGGCGGGCTCGGGGCTCGGAGCCCCCGTCTGGTCCGGCGCCGAAGCGTCCCGGTCCAGCGGCCGGGCGGCGTCGGCGCTGGTGGTGCCCTTGCCGGCGCGGGTCGCCCGCCGGGCGCGTACACCGGTCGGAGCGGCCGTTTCGTCGGTGGCCGTCGTCCCGTCGGCTGCGGCAGTGTCGTCGGTGGCCGGCGTCCCGTCGGTTGCGGTCGTGTCGTCGGCGGCCGTGTCCGCCGGGGTGGCGGTCGGCACGGACTTCGCCTTGCGCGGACGGCGCGGCTTGGGCGTGGACACCTCGACCGTGCCGTCGCCGGCGGCGCGGTCCGTGCCCGACGTGCCCGCGCTCTTCGCGTCCGGGGTGACGGTCGCGCCCGTGCCCGGGGTGACGGCCGGGTCCGTGGCCGGCGAGCCCGCGCCGCCGGAGACCGGGGTACCGCTGTCGTCGGGGACCGCGGTGTCGGCGCTGCCCGTGGTGAGCGGGCCTGCGGGAGTGCTGGCCGCCGTACGGTCGCTGTCCGACTCGTCCCGGCGGGTCGTGTCGCCGCCGGTCGGTCTGTCGTCGTCCGCGTCGGGCGTCGGGCTGACGCCGGCCGTCGCGCCCGGGCCGGACGCCGACGCGGCGGACGCCGGGACGGTGGGCATCGGCTCGACGGCACCGGAGGTCGGCTCCGCGTCGCGGCGCGACGGCTGCCGCCCGGCGGTGAACTCGCCGGTCGGGTCGGTCAGCCAGGAGGCGCGGCGGTCCGGTGTGCGGTCGTACCGCCCGCCGTCGGCCAACGCCTCCGGGGTCGCGGCGTCGCCTGCCGACAGGCCGGCGTCGGTCCGCTGGCCGGTGCCGGCGGACGAAGCGGCCGTACCCCTGCGCACCGCGTCGGCGGGGGCCGGGCCGTGCTGACCGCTCGCCGTGGTCGACGGCCAGTCCCAGTGGGCGGGGACAGTGCGTACCCCGGCGGTGTCGGCACCGGCGCGCGGACCCGGACCGGTCCCGGCCGGCTGCCCGTCGACGCGCTCGGTGTCGGGGTGGCCGTCGGTCGACGCCGCCGGCTCGTCGCCGGGCAGCGTCGGGCCGGTGGGCAGCGGGCGCAGGATGTCGGTGGGTGCGATCGCTTCGGAACCGGCGGCGCGGACGCCGAGCGGCCAGCGCAGCAGGGCGGCGGCCGTGGCCCCGAGAGCACCGGCGAGCACGGCGATCAGCGCGCCGTAGTAGGGGGTCGTCTGGTAGCGGTCGACGGCGTCGCCGGGGCCGGCGGTCAGGTACGCGAACGCCACCAGCACCGGACCGGCCACCCCGGTCGCCGCGCTGACCAGCGGGAGCTGGCCGCGCCAGCGGGCCAGTCCGGCGGTCGCCGCGCCCGCGAGCAGCGCCACCAGGGGCAGTACGAGCAGCGCCAGGCGCTGCGCGGCGGCGTCGTCCAGCCAGTTCGGTTCGAGGACGCCGAGCCGGACCGTGGGCAGCGGACCGGTCGTGCCGAGCGACGGCAGGACGGAGACCAGCGCCAGCAGCCAGATCGTCCCGGCCACGGCCGCCATGTTCCAGCCCAGTTCCGGCCGGAGCAGTACGGCGATGGCCGCGCCCGCGCCGATGACCGCGCCGAGGATGGCGCAGATGCCGACCGCCCAGACCGGGTCCACCGAGATCAACTCGGCGGCTCGGGCGGGCTGCATGCAGAGCGGGGCGACGGCGGTCGCGCCGAGCGCGGCGGCACCCCCGATGGCCAGGTGCCGGCCGGTGCTGGCGGGCGGGACGTCCCGGCGGGCCAGCCGTCCGGTCAGGACGGCGCCGGCCACGGCGGCGTTCGCGGCGAACCAGCCCACCCAGACGAGCTGGGCCGGCCACTGGTTGACCGTCGAGCCGGTGAAGGCGCCGGTGAGCCGGACGATGCCGAAGCCGTACGCGACGCCGAGCTGGCCGGCTCCGGCCAGCACACTCACCCCGAGCGCCGTGAGCAGCAGTCTGCCCCAGGTCCGATAGGCCATGTCCGGCACGTTACGCACCTGGTACACCCGATCGCCACCAGCGCGCCGCGCGGCGCGCCGGTGGCGATCGGCGGGTCTACTTGAGTTCGACCAGCCGGGCCAGGTATGTCGTGTCCCCGACATTGGTGAGCATGTGTACCGCCCCGGGGTCGCGGTAGACGACACCGCCGGTGGGCTCGTCGGCGTCGATCCGGGTTCCGTCGATCGTCTGCACGACGTTCTTGGCGCCCTGGATCGCCACCACCAGGTAGGGGTGGTCGTGCCGGTGCAGGGGCTGGCGCTCACCCGGTTCGAGCCGGATGTGCCAGACCCGGACCCGGTCGTTCTCGTACACGATCTCCTGGCCCACGGGCCCGAGCTCGGTGCCGTCGATCACGTCGGTCATCGTCCACCGTCCAGTTGGGGAAGCACCTCGGCGGCGATCAGCTCGAGGTGGTCGAGGTCGTCGAGGTCGGTGAGGCGCAGGTGCACCCGGCTCGTGCCGATCTCGGCGAACTCGCCGATCCGCTGCACCAGCTGTGCCGGCGAGCCGACCACCGGGTCCTCCGGCGGCAGCGCGCTCTTCTCGTGCAGCGGCGCGGCCCGGCGGGCGGCCTCCGCGTCGGTGCGCCCGATCGCCACCACGATGCCGGCGGAGAGCACCAGTGGCGCGCGCCCGGTGCCGGCGCGGCCGGTCCGGTCGCACGCCTCCCGTACGCGGTCGTACGCCTCGGCGGTCTCGGCCACGGACTTGAACGGCATGTTGAACTCGTGGGCGTACCGAGCGGCCAGCTCGGGGGTCCGCTTGGGGCCGCGTCCGCCCACGATGATCGGCGGGCCGGGCACCTGCTTCGGCTTGGGCAGGGCGGGCGCGTCCACCAGCCGGTAGTGGTCGCCGGTGAAGCTGTACGTCTCGCCCACCGGGGTGGACCACAGCCCGGTGATCACCTCGAGCTGCTCGGCCAGCCGGTCGAACCGCTCGCCGACGGCCGGGAACGGGATGCCGTACGAGGTGTGTTCGCGCTGGTACCAGCCGGCGCCGATGCCCAGGTCGACCCGGCCGCCGCTCATCTGGTCGACCTGCGCGACGAGCACGGCCAGCGGACCGGGCAGCCGGAAGGTCGCCGACGTCACCAGGGTGCCCAGCCGGATCCGTTCGGTCTCCCGGGCCAACGCGGCCAGGGTCAGCCACGCGTCGGTCGGGCCGGGCAGACCGGGGTCGTCGCCCATCGACTGGTAGTGGTCGGCCCGCAGGAAGCCCTCGAAGCCCCCGGCCTCGGCCAGCCGGGCGAACCGGAGCTGGGTGTCGTAGTCGGCACCCCGGTGCGGCTCGGTGAACACCGACACCCGCATGGTCATCGTCCCTCCGCGCCGGCCGTGGCCGGCTGGTCGCGTTCCATCAACAGTTCGTGCAGGTCGGCGCTGACCCGGGCGACGTCGGCGAGGTGGGCGTTGCGGCCCAGGGTGCGTGGGCGGGGGATGGACACCTCGACCACCTTGCGGATCCGGCCGGGGCGCGGGCTCAGCACGATCACCCGGTCGGCGAGCAGCACCGCCTCGTCGATCGAGTGGGTGACGAAGACGATGCTGGGCTTGTTCTCCATGTGCACGCGCTGGAGTTCGCCGGAGAGCTCCTCACGGGTGAGCGCGTCGAGCGCGGAGAACGGCTCGTCCATCAGCATCACCCGGGGCTCGCCGATCAGCGACCGGCACAGCGAAACCCGCTGCTGCATGCCACCGGACAGCTCGTGCGGCAGCCGCTTCTCGAACCCGGCCAGCCCGGCCACGTCGAGCAGTTGCCGGGCCCGCTCACGGTGCTTCGCGCGGCTCCAGCCGAAGATCTCCACCGGCAGCAGGACGTTGTCCAGCACGCTGCGCCACGGCAGCAGCGCCGGCTTCTGGAACAGCATGGCGATGTCACGGCGCGGGCGGGTGATCGGCGTACCGGCCACCGTGATCTCACCGGAGGTCAACGGGAGCAGTCCGGCGATCAGCCGCAGCAGGGTGGACTTGCCGCAGCCGGAGCGCCCGAGGATGGCGACGAACTCGCCCTCGGCGACGTCGAGGTCGATGCCGCGAAGGGCCTCGACCTGGCCGGACCGGCCTTCGAAGGTACGCGACACCCCGGACAGTCGGATCATCTGCGGCGGACCTCCGCTGAGTGGACGGTCAGGAATCCGACAAAGGCTAGCCGCCCTGTTGACATGTCGCACCGTCCGGGGTGGTCGTCATGTTGTTTCCGATCCGCAACCCGATACGCCTGGCGTCGCAACTGTGGGTTTCTCGTACGCTGTGCCCGCGAAGAGTCCCCTCACGATGGCGGTGCCCGGCTTGCCCCTCCCGCCGGCACCGTCGCGACAACCCCTCCGGTGGCCTGCGGTCCCGGTCGGAAAGGACATGGTGCTACTGATGAGAAGGCTGACCCGTACGGTCGCTACGGCCGCGCTGGCCACCGCCCTCGCCCTCGTCTCCGCCTGCAGCAGCGGGTCGGACTCGTCCGACGACGCCAAGGGCGGCAAAGACGGGGCGCTGGAGAAGGTGACCTACCTCACCTCCTTCGGCAACTTCGGCCGTGACTCCTACGCCTGGGTGGCGAAGGACAAGGGTTTCTTCAAGGAGGCCGGCTTCGACGTCGAGATCAAGGCCGGCCAGGGCACCGGTGGCGTGATCCAGACCGTCGTCGGCGGTCAGGCGGACTTCGGCCCGATCGACCTCACCGGTGGTCTGCTCCAGCTCGGCAACGGCCAGGCGAAGGACTTCACCGCCGTGGCCGCGATCCAGCAGCGCACGATGGCGGGTATCGCCACCGTCGAGGGCAAGAACATCAACTCGCCCAAGGACCTTGAGGGCAAGAAGCTCGCCGACACCCCCGGCTCCGTGGTGCGCAACCTGTTCCCGACGTACGCCCGGCTCGCCGGTGTGGACGCCAGCAAGGTGACCTGGGTCAACGGTGAGGCGCAGGCGCTGATCGGCACGCTCGCCTCCGGCTCGGTGGACGGCATCGGCCAGTTCGTCGTCGGCCAGCCGACGATCGAGGCGGTGTCCAAGAAGAAGGCCGTCATGCTGCCGTACAGCAACGTGATGCAGGACCTCTACGGCAACGTGCTGATCACCTCCAGCAAGATCGCCAAGGAGAAGCCGGAGATGGTGAAGCGGTTCACCGCGGCGCTGCTCAAGGGCCTCGAGTACAGCCTGGCGAACTCCAAGGAGGCCGGCGAGATCCTGAAGAAGAACGTCGACGCCGCCAACCCGGTGGCCGCCGCCGCCGAGCTGGACCTGATGGCCGCGTACGTGCGCTCCGGCAACTCCGGCACCGCGATCGGCACGCTGGACAGCGGCCGGGTGGCGAAGAGCATCGCGATCCTGCAGGGCGCGGGCGCGCTCAAGCAGAACATCACCCCCGAGCAGATCATCGACTTCAGCCTCGCGCCGAAGGCCTGATCGTCCGGTCGTCACCAGGGGGTACGTTCCACCGGTCTCCGGTGGGGCGTACCCCCGTCGCTTGTCGGCCCCGTGGGCCGGTGAATCTTGTCGGCCCGCGAGGGTCGGCGGACAACGAGGAGGACAAGATGACCGACGTCCGCTCAGCCGAGCCGGCGGTGACGGCGCCCCCATCCCCGGGCGCCGGCCGCCAGGTGCGTCGGGCGGGTCGGGGCGCCGGCCTGCGCGCGGGGACCGGTGCGGCGCTGCTGCCCGCGGCCGGCCTCGTGGTCGCCCTGGCCGCGTGGTGGTTGATCGCCCGGCTGGAGCTGGTCCACCCGGCCGCCCTGCCGCCGCCGGGGGGCGTGCTCACCGCGTTCGTCGACAAGCCCGCGCAGATGCTGGAGCACACCTGGGCCACCCTGCTGGAGATCCTGATCGGCTTCGTCCTGTCGGCCGCCGCCGGTGTCCTGATCGGACTCTCATTGGCCAGCTCCCAGACGGTCGAGCGAATGTTCACCCCGCTGCTGGTCGCCGTGAACGCGGTGCCGAAGATCACCCTGGGGCCGCTGCTGGTGGTGGCGTTGGGCTGGGGCCAGAAGCCGATCCTGACCATGGTGTTCCTGCTCTGCTTCTTCCCCATCGTGCTGTCCACCGCGACCGGGTTGACCACCACGCCGGCCGACCTGGCCGAGCTGGTCCGGTCGTGGAACGCTTCCCGCTGGCAGGCGTTCCGCAAGGTGCGGTTCCCGGCGGCGTTGCCGCAGATCTTCGTCGGGCTCAAGGTGGCCATGCCGCTGGCGGCCATCGGCGCGGTGATCGGCGAGTTCCAGGCCGGGGAGAAGGGCCTGGGCTACGTGATCACGCAGTACGCGGGCGTCGGCGACACCGCCACCGCCTGGGCGGCGATCATGCTGGTGGCGCTGGTCAGCATCCTGCTCTACACCGCGCTGGTGCTCGTCGAGCGGATCGCGCTGCCCTGGGTGCGAGAAACCACCAGCAGCCGCTGACCGGGGGCGCACCCTGGCGGCGTGGACGGCAGAACGTACGGGCGACGTCGTCCGAGCGCGGGAGCAGTTGGCAGGCTAGATCTTGGACAGTTCCGTCGGCAGCCGACGGAACTGTCCAAGATTGCGAGCGATGGCGGCGCCTCCCGCCACGCCGGGAGGCGTTCAGCGCGGCTCCTCGACGATCGGTCCTCAAGATCCGCGCAACTTCACCGATGTTGCTGCTTCAGCGGTGCCGGAGGCAGCAACATCGGGGATGTTGCGCGGATCTTGGGTGCAGGGGCCAAGCCTGACCGCCCGGAGAGTCGGTTAGCCCGCGAGCCGCCAGCGTCCGTTGCGCGCGACAAGCGTAGTGAGCGCCTGGGGCATGAGGCCCGAGTGGTTGTCGGGCGTCATCCGGATCGGGCCGGAGAGGCCGTCGATCTGGGACGTCTCCAACACGTCACGGATGCCGTCCCGGTCGACCTTCCCCGCCGGGCCGCCGGCCCGCAGTTCGGCGTCGGCGATCAGTTGGATCGCGTCCGCGGCGAAGGAGGAGGAGCCGTTGTAGCCGCCGTAGCGGGCCGTGTAGTCCTGGAACCACTGCCGCCGGGCGGCCTTCGCCGGCGTGGTGGCGATCACGTCGTCGATCACCATGGTCTGGGTGAAGACCATGGTGGCCTTCTCGGTGGCCCGGGCCGCCGCGCCGAGGAAGAGGTCGCCGGCCGCTCCCGCGTCGAAGAAGAGCGACCCACGGAACGCGGCCTGCTGGGCGCTGGTCGCGGCGAGCGTGGCCTGCTCCGGCGGAGTCCAGACCACCAGCGCGTCCGGCTTGAGCTTGACGAGCTTGCCGACCTGCTGGCCGACCTCGGTGTCGGTGGTCTTCACCGACTCCTCGCCGGCCACCTTGATGGTGGTCTTGCCCAGTTCACGGCGCAGCGCGAGCACGCCCTCGCGGCCGTAGTCGTCGTTGCTGGCGAGCAGGGCGACCTTGCGGACGTTCTTGCGGCGCAGCTCGGTGGTGAGGGCGGAGGCGCTGTCGGCCGCGTTCGGGCCGAGCTTGAACACGTAGCGCCGGTCGGCGACCGGGCTCGAGATCGCTCCGGAAGCGGCGAGCGCAATGGTGGGAATCCGCTTCTCGTTGATGACACCGACCGCACCGACCGCGCATTCGCTACAACCGCCCATGACGATCGCGCTGACCCGGGAATCGCTGCTGAAGTCGGCGATGTTGCGCAGTGACTCGGCGGCGTCGGAACGGTTGTCCTTCACCCTGAGGTCGATCTTCCGGCCGTTCAGTGCTCCGGAGGAGTTCAACTGGTCCCGCTTGAGTTCCAGCGCGCGCTGGTAGGCCCGGCCCATTGGTGCGGCGGCACCGGAGAGCTCGAGGTCGGCGGCGATCACGATCGGACTCGTGTCCTGCTCCGCCTCGCCGAACTGGCAGCCGGTGAGCGTGGTGGCCACGAGGGCCGATGCGAGCGCCGCGATGGTCGCGGAGCGGATGGGGCTCAACTCAGTCCTCCAGGTGCGGGCGCGGGCGCTGCCCGGTCACCGCCGCTAATCCGTCCTCAGTGGAGGACGGGATCTCCTCTGCCGTACGGTGTGTGCGCGAAGCCTGCAAAACCTTGCCAATGGCCGGCGCTGTGGTCAAGCGCGGACCCCGCTTGCATTTTCGGGACGGCCATCCCACATGCTGGGGTAACGCAATGTTTGCAAAACCTCACTTTGCATACACGCGTGACCACTCTGGAGTTACATGCCCTGTTCAGGGGCTTGCGGAAATGAAGGTATCAGTTGACCGGATCAAGGGTTCCGCGCCGTGCGACCGTTTCCTGCCTCACTGCGGCTTCCCAAACACGATCTTCTCTGATGAAATCGCGGCCGTGCCGCGCGTGGTCCCCTCCGCTCCCGGCATGGCTCGGCGGGTCAGGCGGGGAAGAAACGACGGAGGCGATGTCGTGAGCACCGGACCGACGACCTTGCCCGCGATCGGCGGCGAAACCGGGCGTACGCGCCGGCGCCTGCCGAGGCTGCGGGACGCCCGGATCCGGTCCAAACTGGCGCTGATCCTGGTCGTTCCGGTGGCCGCGGTGATCGCGCTGGCCACCGTCCGGCTCATCTCCATCGGCGAGGGCGCCTACGACGCCACCCGGGCCCGGTCGCTCACCGCGCTCGCCATCGACGTCAGCGCGCTGACCCAGGATCTGCAGTCCGAGCGGATGGCGGCGGCGGCCTACCTGGCCACCCCGCAGCAGCCGGCCGACGCGTACAACCTGCGGGTACGCCAGACGCAGCAGCGGGTGGACGAGTACCGCGCCGAGCGCGACCGGATCGGCGAGGTGCCGACGGCACTGCGGGACCGGCTGGCGGCGATCGACGACCACCTGGCCACTCTGGACGGTACCCGCCAGGAGGTGCTGGACCGCCGGCAGATGGCGGTCGCCGAGGCGGTGCTCCGCTACGGCGTCATCCTCACCGACCTGATCAGCTACGGCGACGGGTTGGCCCAGCTCCCCGGCGACGAGGGCCTGGCCGACAGCCGCCGTGCCGTCGCCGCGTTCGCCCACGCCAAGGCGTCCGTCGCCGAGGAACAGGCGGTCGCCTTCACCGCGCTGACCGCCGGTCAGCTCGACCCGGAGCAGTTCTCCTCCTTCGTGGCCACGCTGACCAGTCAGCAGGAGGCGCTGGTCGCCTTCTCGCTCGCCGCCGACCCGGTGCAGCGGGCCCTCGTCGACAGCACCGTCTCCGGTGACGCCGTCGGCCTCTCCGACCGGGTCGCCACCGACATCAGCCGCTCCGTCGGGCAGCGCCCGCTGGTCAGCGCGCAGGACGCCACCGCGGCCATCGGCGCGGTCAACGACCTGATGCGTTGGGCCGAGATCCAGCTGCAGAACCGGCTGCTCGACCAGGCCGACGAGGCGCGCTCGGACGTCATCCGGCAGGCCGTGGTCGAGTCGATCCTGGTGCTGCTCACCCTGATCATCGCCGTGTCGCTGGCCGTGGTGCTGGCCCGGTCGCTCAACGACTCGCTGCGCCGGCTGCGCGAGGGCGCCCTCGCGGTGGCCAACCACGACCTGCCCGACGCCGTGCAACGGCTACAGAACATGGGCAGCGTCGGCGACGGCGGCGTGGACGAGATCGTCCGCCAGGTGCGGGACCCGATCCAGCTCACCAACCGCGACGAGGTCGGCCAGGTGGCGTCGGCCTTCAACGTCGTCCACCGGGAGGCGGTGCGGGTCGCCGCCGAACAGGCCGCGCTGCGCACCAGCGTCTCGGCGATGTTCCTCAACCTGGCCCGCCGTAGTCAGACCCTGGTCGACCGGATGATCGGCGAGCTGGACGCGATCGAGCGCGGCGAGGAGGACCCGAAGCGGCTGGCCCAGCTCTTCGAGCTGGACCACCTGGCCACCCGAATGCGCCGCAACGACGAGAACCTGCTGGTCCTGGCGGGTGCCGACTCGGCCGTGCCGCGCCGCGACGACGCGCTCGTCGTGGACGTGCTGCGCGCCGCCCAGTCCGAGGTCGAGCTGTACAACCGCATCGAGTTCGGCACCGTCGACACCGACATCTCGGTGGCCGCGCACGCCGTCAACGACGTCGTACGCCTCGTCGCCGAACTGCTCGACAACGCCACCCGGTTCTCGCCGCCGAACACCACCGTCGTCGCCGACGGTCGCCGCATTCGCGACTACGTGCTGATCCAGATCGAGGACCGCGGCCTCGGCCTCACCGACGAGCAGCTCGACTCGCTCAACCGCCGGCTGGCCGCCCCGCCGAGCGTGGACGTCGCCGCGTTCCGGCTGATGGGTCTGGCCGTGGTGAGCCGGCTCGCCTCCCGCTACGGCATCCGGGTGGAGCTGCGCCGCAACGTCGAGGGCGGCACGGTCGCCCAGGTGACGCTGCCCGCCGCCACCGTGATCCTGCCCAGCAGCCGGGGACGCGAGCAGGCGCTCACCCGTCCGCGTCAGCCGATGGCCGTCGAGCAGACGCCGCTCACCCCGGTCGGTCACGCCGAGTCGTACGCCGGCGCGACCGCCTCGGCGGCGACACTGCCGGACCAGTGGCGGACCAACGCCGCCCCGGCCCCCGCGCAGTGGCAGTCGCCGCTCGACACCCGGGACACCACCCCGGCCGTGCAGGCCGGCGGCTACCCAGGGGCAGCTCCGACGGCGCCGCCCGCCGCCGCACCAGCCGTACCGGCGCCGCCCGCGCGACCGGCCTACAGCAACGGCACCTCGGCCGGCAGCCCCACCGTGGCGTACCCGACCATCGACGCGCTGCCCCGGCGGAGCGCGACGGCCGACACCACGGACGGCCGGAACGCGCCGGTGCTGCCGGTCGGCCCGGTCGCCGGGCCGGGCGCGGTAGCCCCACCGGCACCGGCCGCGACGCCGCTGCCGCCCGTGCAGCCCGCCGCGCCGGTCGCACCGCCGACGCCGGCCGCGCCGGTCAGCACCCGGCCGGAGTTCCCCGCCGAGGCTCCGATCTTCCGGGAGATGGAGGCGGTCTGGTTCCGGTCGCACGGCGACGACGCCACCGCGATCTTCACCCGGCCGCAGTTCGACACGCCGCCCCCACCCGCTGACGCCGGCGCGCGCATGACCAACGGCGGTCCGTCGACCGCCGCCGCACCGGCCCGGCCGCCGCTGCCCACCCGGACCCCGGGCAGTTCCGAGGGCACCGGAGCGCAGAGCGTGGGAAGCATGGACGGATTCGGCAACGCGAAGACCGGCGGTCGGGGCGCCTCGACGCCGACCCCGCCACCGTCGTACACCCCGCCGCCGGCCGCCCCCGCTGCCCCGGCCGCCCCGGTGGCGGCGCCCGCACCGGCTGCCGCACCGCCGGCACCGGACCCGGACGCCTGGCGGACGGCGGCCGACGAGGGTTGGACGTTGGCCAGCCGGGCCGCCGAGCCGGCCGCCGCCGGAACCACCCGCTCCGGTCTGCCGAAGCGGGTGCCGCAGGCGCAGCTCGTGCCGGGCGGCATCGAACCGAAGGGTGGTCGGGACCGCAGCCGGCGGACCCCCGACGAAGTACGTGGCCTGTTGTCGGCCTACCACCGTGGCGTGCAGCGCGGCAGGTCGGCCGGTACGGACCTGAACAGCACCTCGACCAAGGAGAGCCGATGAACAGGCCAGCTGCCATGCAGGACATGGGTTGGCTGCTCACCAACTTCGCCGACAGCGTGGCCGGTATCGCCCACGTGGTGGCGGTGTCCGCCGACGGGCTGCTGCTCGCGTCCTCCCGGGACCTGCCGGCGGACCGGGCGGACCAGCTGGCCGCGATCACCTCCGGCGTGGTGAGCCTGACCGAGGGCGCGGCCCGGATGTTCAGCGCGGGCGGGGTGTTGCAGACCGTCATCGAGATGGACAGCGGTTACCTGTTCCTCATGTCGATCAGTGACGGCTCGTCGATGGCCGTGCTGGCGGCGCGGAGCTGCGACGTGGGCCAGGTGGGCTACGAGATGGCGCTGCTGGTGGAACGGGTGGGTGCCGCGCTGGTGCCGCTGCCCCGGGACGCGGTGCGTTCGTAGCGCCGCGGTCCGGCGCGCGGACCGCGCGCCGGAGCAGGGAGGGGAGGCGGCGTGCGCCGGCTCCGCGGGAGACGAGGAGGTGATCGGGGATGGACCAGCGACGCGTTGACCCGCGTGGCGCGTTGGTACGCCCGTACGCGGTCACCCGTGGTCGTACCGAGCCCCGGCAGGACATCGCTCTCGAGGCGGTCCTCACCTCCTCTCCCACCCAGGTTGCCGAGTCCCGGTTCGCGGGGCACGACAAGCACCGCATCGCCACGGTCTGCGAGGGCCGTGCACAGTCGCTGGCGGAGATCGCCGCGTACACCCGGATGCCGCTGGGCGTCGCCCGGGTGCTGGTCGCCGACATGGTGGCCGAGAGCCTGCTGACGTTACACACTGCTGCTCCCGCCGAGGGGTTCGAGGAGCGGATGGAACTGCTTGGAAGGGTGCTAAGTGGACTTCGCAGGCTATGACCCCGCTGGGGGGCGGCAGCCGAGCCGGGGAATCGTCTCCGCGAAGATCGTCGTCGCGGGCGGTTTCGGCGTCGGCAAGACGACCCTGGTCGGCTCGATCTCCGAGATCACGCCGCTGACGACCGAGGCGGTGATGACCGCGGCCGGCGTCGGCATCGACGACCCGTCCAAGGTGCCCGGCAAGGAGACCACCACGGTCGCCATGGACTTCGGCCGGATCACCATGGCCCAGGACCTGATCCTGTACCTGTTCGGTACGCCGGGTCAGACTCGCTTCTGGTTCATGTGGGACGAGATCATCCGAGGTGCGGTGGGTGCCGCCGTCCTGGTGGACACCCGCCGGATCACCGACGCGTTCGCCCCGCTGGACTACTTCGAGAACCGCAACCTGCCGTACGTGGTGGCGCTGAACAACTTCGACGGCGCTCCCCAGTACGAACTGGAGGAGATCCGCGAGGCGCTGGCCATCTCGCCGCAGGTGCCGCTGGTGATGACCGACGCCCGGCAGCGGGATTCGGTCAAGCAGGTGCTGGTGACGGTGGTCGAGCACGCCATGCTCCGCCTCCAGGCCGAGCACGGCCGGGGCTTCCCCACGCCGGTCGGCTGAGCCATACGATCACGGCCGGCTGGTGACAGCCGGCCGTGGCGCGTTTCAGTCGACCCGGAGTCGGTAGCCGCGCTTCACCACGGTCTGCACGACCCGGGGCGCGTTGAGACCGGCCCGCAGCCTTGCCACCGCCATCTCCACCGCGTGCTCGTCCGCGCCCCGGGGCAGGGTCCGCAGCAGGGCGGTACGCGACAGCACCCGGCCCGGGGACTGCGCCAGCGCCCGCAGCACCGCCATCGGCGCGGGAGCCAGGGGTCGTAACTCGCCGTCGATCACCGCGGCGTGTCCGCGCAACGTGAGCAGGTGGCCGGCGGCCTTGAACGTCACGGTCCGGCGCGGCAGCTCGTCGACGATGGTGCGGACCAGGGCGCCCAACCGGGCGCGGCCGGGAGCGCTCACCGGCACCCCGTGCCGGAGCAACGGCTCGGCGGTCACCGCCCCGACGCAACTGGCCAGCACGTCGGTGCGGAAGGCGGACAACACCGCGTCGGTACGGTCGCCGGCGGTGCGCAGCAGCGCCTCAACCGCCGGCGCGGAGGTGAACGTCACCGCGTCCACCAGCCGGCCGGCGATCAGGTCGATCAGTCGGTGCAGCGGCGCCGGGTCCGTCGGTGGCGCCCAGCGGTAGACCGGCACCTCGATCACCGTGGCGCCGGCCGCCTCCAGCGCGAGCGTGCACTCGGGCTGCCGCTCACCGTGCAGCTGCATGGCGATCACCTGCCCGGCCACGCCCCGCCGGCGCAGGTGGTCGACCACCTCGTCGCAGCTCTCCGACGCCGGTGACCACTGGTCGTGCAGGCCGGCAGCGCGGATCGCGCCGCGCGCCTTGGGACCCCGGGCGACGACGTACGAGCTGGCGAGCACCGAGCGCAGCGGCTCGGCCAGCCCCCAGCCCTCGGCCGCCTCCAGCCACCCGCGCATCCCGATGCCGGTGTTGGCCATCAGGATGTCGGGTGGCTGGTCGAGGCAGGCGCGGGTCGCTTCGCGTAGTTCGCTGTCGTCGGACAGCGGCACGATCCGCAACGCCGGGGCGAGCACCACGCGGGCGCCCCGGCGTTCGAGCAGCGCGGCCAACTCGTCGCGCCGCCGGTCGGCGGTCACCCCGATGGTGAAGCCGGCCAGTTCTTCCCGCATCAGCCCTCCCGTCGCAACCGCACTTCGACGATCCCGTCGTGGCAGCGCGTGTCGTGCCGGGCCACGGTCACCCCGGGCAGGTCGAGGCATTCGCCGGTACGCAGGTCGTACACCTGCTTGTGCAGCGGTGACGCGACCGTCGGCACGCCGCCACGGCTGCCCACGATGCCCCGGGACAACACGTACGCGCCGGTGACCGGGTCACGGTTGTCGATCGCGAACAGTCCGTCCACGGTGTGGAAGAGGGCCACCTGCACCCCGTCGACGAGGGCGGCGACACCCCGCTCCGGTTCCAGCCGGTCGAGGGGGCAGACCGCCGTCCAGCCGAGGGTGGTCATTGTGGTCATCGTGATGCTCATCGCCGTACCTCCGGAAGGCCGAGCGTGACGGGACGACGGCCGTGGCCGTCGGATGGGCTGTCGCCGCGCGCCGGCACCGGCTGGCCGCGCTCCACGGCGAAGGTGATCGACGGGTCGGGCACGTCGGGGGCGTTGACGAAGGAGGTGTACCGGCGCAGCCGCTCCGGGTCGTCCAGTACGTCACGCCACTCGTCGGAGTACGACGCCACATGCCGAGCCATGGCCGCGTCGAGGTCGGCGCAGATGCCCAGCGAGTCGTCGACGATGACGGCCCGCAGGTGGTCCAGGCCGCCGTCCATGGCCTCGACCCAGCCGGCCGTGCGTTGCAGCCGGTCGGCGGTGCGGATGTAGTAGATGAGGAACCGGTCGATGAGGGTGACCAGTTCCTCGGTGGACAGGTCAGTGGCGAACAGGTCGGCGTGCCGGGGCCGGAAGCCGCCGTTGCCGCCGACGTAGAGGTTCCAGCCCGTCTCGGTGGCGATGATGCCGAAGTCCTTGCTGCGGGCCTCGGCACACTCGCGGGCGCAGCCGGAGACCGCCGACTTGAGCTTGTGCGGGGCGCGCAGCCCCCGGTAGCGCAGTTCCAGCGCCACGGCCAACCCCACCGAGTCCTGTACGCCGTACCGGCACCAGGTCTCGCCGACGCAGGACTTCACCGTGCGCAGCGCCTTGCCGTACGCGTGCCCGGACTCGAAACCGGCGTCCACCAGCCGCCGCCAGATCTGCGGCAGCTGTTCCACCCGTGCCCCGAACAGGTCGATCCGCTGCCCGCCGGTGATCTTCGTGTAGAGCTGGAAGTCCCGGGCCACCTCGCCGATCACGATCAGCTTCTCCGGGGTGATCTCGCCGCCGGGGATCCGGGGCACCACCGAGTAGCTGCCGTCGCGTTGCAGGTTGGCCAGGAAGTGGTCGTTGGTGTCCTGCAACGACGCCTGCTCCCCGTCGAGCACGTGCCCGCTGCCCAGCGACGCGAGAATCGAGGCCACCACGGGCTTGCAGATGTCGCAGCCGCGTCCCCGGCCGTGCTCGGCGACCAGCCGGGAGAAGGTGCGGATGCCGCGCACGCGCACGATCTCGAACAGCTCCCGGCGGCTCACGTCGAAGTGCTCGCAGAGCGCGGTGGACTGGGCCACCCCGGCCGCGTCCAGGAGCTGCTTGAGCATCGGCACGCAGGAGCCGCAGCTCGTGCCCGCCCGGGTGCACGCCTTCAACGACGGCACGTCCGCACAGCCACCGGCGATGGCGGCGTCCACGTCGCCCCGGGTCACCGCGTTGCAGGAGCAGACCTGCGCGGTGGCGGGCAGCGTCCCGGCGTCCGCACCGCCGCCGTCGGGGGCGAGCAGGGCCAGCGGCGCGGCCGGCAGCGGGCCGCCCACGCTGGCCCGCAGCGTCGGGTACGCGCTGGCGTCACCGACGAGCACCCCACCGAGCAGGGTGTGCGCGTCGTCGGAGAGGACGAGCTTGGCGTACACCCGGGTGGCCGGGTCGGTGAACGTGACGTCCAGGCAGCCCTCGGTGGTGCCGTGCGCGTCGCCGAACGACGCCACGTCGACGCCGAGCAGCTTCAGTTTCGTGGCGGTGTCCGCGCCCGGGAACGTCGCCGCGCCACCGACCAGCCGGTCGGCGACCACCTCGGCCGTCGCGTAGCCCGGGGCCACCAGGCCGTGGCAGGTGCCGTCGACCGCCGCGCACTCGCCGACCGCCCACACCCGCTCGTCGGCGGTGCGGCAGGTCTCGTCGACCAGCACCCCGCCGCGCGGACCCAACGGCAGGCCGGCGGCCCGCGCCAGTTCGTCCCGGGGCCGGATGCCGGCGGCCACCACGACCAGTTCGGCGTCGACCACCCGGCCGTCGGACAGTTCCAACGCGGCCACCGCGCCGTCGGCCCCGGCGCGGATCGCCGTGGTGGCGACCCCGAGATGGGTACGCACGCCCAGATCCTGGACGTAGCGGCGAAGCATTGCGCCACCGGCCTGGTCCACCTGCACCGGCATCAGTCGAGGCGCGAACTCGATCACGTCGGTGCTCAGGCCGAGCAGGCGCAGGGCGTTCGCCGCCTCCAGCCCGAGCAGCCCGCCGCCGATCACCGCGCCGACCCGCCGGCCGGCGGCGTACGCCCGGATCGCCGCCAGGTCGTCGAGCGTCCGGTAGACGAAGACGCCAGGCAGGTCGGCACCGGGCACCGGCGGTACGAACGGGTACGACCCGGTGGCCAGCACCAGCGCGTCGTAGCGGTACTCGCCCTCGGCGGTGCGCACCACCCGCCGGTCCCGGTCGATGGCGGTGGCCGGCTCACCGAGGCGCAACTGCACCCCGTCGTGCGGGGTGTGCACGTTGAGTTCGTCCTCGCTCACCCCGTCGAAGTACGCCGAGAGCCGTACCCGGTCGTACGCCGGGCGCCGCTCCTCGGCCAGTACCGTCACCCGCCAGTGGCCCTGCGGGTCACGGGCGCGCAGCGCGTCCACGAAGCGCTGCCCCACCATGCCGTTACCGACGACGACCAGGTCTGCGCCGCTCATCGCGTCACCTCCACCGATTCCGCTTCGGACAGCCAGTCGACGATGCCGCCGACCGCGTCCCGGCATCCGCCGCATCCCGTGCCGGCCCGGGTGCCCGCCACCACCGCGTCGACCGTCCGCGCGCCGGAGCGCCAGCAGCGCACCAGCGCGCCCTTGGTCACGGTGTTGCACTGGCAGACGACGGCCGCGTCCGGCATCAGCGCCGGTGACGCGCTCGGCGCCGCGACGGCCCCGCCGAGCGCCCGGCCGAGCAGCAGGGCCCGCCGGTCGGCCGGTACCGGATGGCCCCGGTCGAACAGTTGGATCACCGTGCCGATCGCCGGGTTGTCGCCGAGCAGGATCGCGCCGATCAACCGCTCGTCATGGATGCGCAGTCGGGCGTACGTGCCCCGGGTCGGGTCGGTGAACGTCAGCTCCTCGCCCGGCGTGCCGCCGACCGCGTCACCCATCGCGGCCAGGTCGATCCCGGCGGCCTTGAGCCGGGTCACCACCGGGCGGGGCCGGTACCGGGCCAGCGGGTCCGTGCCGGTCAACACGTCGGCGAGCACCCGGGCCTGCGCCCAGGCGGGCGCGACCAGTCCGGTGAGCGTCCCGTCGTGTTCGGCGCAGTCGCCGAGCGCCGAGATGGACCGGTCGCTGGTGCGCAGCCGGTCGTCCACCACTACACCGCGGCGCACGGTCAGCCCGGCGGCCTGCGCGAGGGCGGTCTCCGGGCGTACCCCGCAGGAGAGCACCAGCAGGTCGGCGTGGAGCGACCGGCCGTCGGCCAGGTCTAGCCGGACGCCGGCGTCGTCCGCCGCCACCCCGGCGGCGGGCACCCCGAGCGCGATGGTGACGCCGAGCCCGGTGAGTGTGCCGGCCAGCACCGCGCCGGCCGCCGGATCGAGTTGGCGTTCCATCAGGTGGTTGGTCGGGTGTACCACGGTGGTGGCCAGCCCGCGCGTGGCCAGCCCCCGGGCGGCCTCCAGCCCGAGCAGCCCGCCACCGAGCACGATCGCGCTGCCCGCGTCCCGTGCCACGGCCAGGATGCGGCGGCAGTCGTCCAGGGTCCGGAAGGGGACGACCCGCCGGGGCAGATCGGCCGGGTCGAGGCCGGGCAGGGGCGGCACCACCGCCCGCGCGCCGGTGGCCAGCACCAGGTGGTCGTACCCGATCCGTTCGCCGTCGGCGGTACGGACCTCGCGGGCCGTCCGGTCCACCGCGGCGACCGTGACGCCGGAGCGCAGGTCGATCCCGTGCCCGGCAGCCTCGGTCAACTCCACGTCCGGTTCGCCGATGCGGCCCGCCAGCAGGGTGGAGAGCATGATCCGGTTGTACGCGCGGTGCGGTTCCGCCCCGAGCACGGTGACCTTGCGTTCGTCCCCGCGGGCGTGCAGCTCGGCCGCGAGCCGGGCGCCGGCCATGCCGTTGCCCACGATCACCACCCGGGCGGTCATGCCTTCTCCACCCGGACCGCGCAGATCTTGAACTCGGGCATCCCGGAGATCGGGTCGACCGCGTCGTTGGTCACCGAGTTGGCCCGCCCGGCGCCCGGCCAGTGGAACGGCGCGAAGACCGTGTCCGGTCGGATACCCGGGCTGAGCCGGGCGGGGGCGCGCAGCTCACCCCGGCGGGAGGTGACCCGCACCGGGTCGCCGTCGTCGATTCCCAACCGGGCGGCCAGGTCGGGATGCAGCTCGACGAACGCCTCGGCCGCAGCGCGACGCAACGCCGGCACCCGGCGGGTCTGCGTGCCGGACTGGTACTGGGCCAGCACCCGGCCGGTGGTGAAGTGCAGCGGGTACGTGGCGCACACCTCCTCGGCGGCCGGCCGGTGGTCGACCGGGTGGAACCGGGCCCGGCCGTCCGGCGTGGCGAACCGGTCGGCGAAGAGCCGTGGTGTGTCCGGACCTTCCTCCGTCGGGCAGGGCCAGTAGACGCCGTCGTGGGCGTCGATCCGTTCCCAACTGATGCCGCCGTAGTCGGCGGCCCCACCGGCGGAGGCGCGGCGCAGCTCGGCGAAGACGGTGCCCGGGTCGGCCGGAAACCGGGCCGCCGCAACGGCTTCCGGTCGCGCGGCGGCCGGTGTGGTGCCGGCCGATGCGGCGCTTGTTGGTGCGGCGTCGGCCAGTTCTGCGCCGGGTGCTTCGGCGGCTGCCAGCCTCGCGGCCAGGTCGGCGAGAATCGCCAGGTCGGTGCGGACGCCGGGCGGCGGTGGACGCAACGCCCGCCGACGCAGCACCCGGCCCTCCAGATTGGTCATCGTGCCGTCCTCCTCGGCCCACTGCGCGGTGGGCAGCACCACGTCGGCCAGCGCCGCCGTCTCGGAGAGCAGGAGGTCCGCGACGACCAGCAGGTCGAGGTCGCGCAGCCGGCCCTCGATCCGGGCGGCCCGGGGAGCGGACACCACCGGGTTCGAGCCGAACACCAGCAACGCCCGGGGACCGTCGGCGGTGCCGAGCGAGTCGAGCAGCTGGTACGCCGGCACGCCGGGACCGGGCAACTCGTCGGCCGGTACGCCCCAGACGCCCGCGACGTGCTCCCGGGCCACCGGATCGTCGATCTTGCGATAGCCGGGGAGCTGGTCGGCCTTCTGTCCGTGCTCCCGCCCACCCTGACCGTTGCCCTGGCCGGTGAGGCAGCCGTACCCCGACCCAGGGCGGCCGGGCAGACCCAGGGCGAGGGACAGGTTGACGTACGCGGTGACGGTGTCGACGCCCTTGGCGTGCTGCTCGGCCCCGCGCGCGGTCAGGATGATCACCCGGCCGCCGGTGCCCAGCGCGCGGGCGGTCGCCTCGAGATCGGCCACCGGCACCCCGGAGAGCTGTTCGGCGCGGGCCGGCCACCAGGCGGCGACACTGCGGCGGACCGCGTCGAAGCCGGTGGTGCGCTCGGCCACGTACGCCTGGTCGACCCAGCCCTCGGTGAGCGCGATGTGCAGCAGCGCGTTGGCCACCGCGAGGTCGGTGCCGGGCAGCGGTTGCAGGTGCAGGTCGGCCTGGCGGGCGGTGGCGGTGACCCGGGGGTCGACGACGATGAGCTGCCCGCCGCCCCGGCGTTGCTCGGTGAGCCAGCGCACCAGGGGCGGCATGGTCTCCGCCGGGTTGGCGCCGACCAGCAGCAGCGTGTCGGCGGAGCCCAGGTCGGCCAGGGGGAACGGCAGCCCACGGTCGATGCCGAAGGCGCGCATCCCGGCGGCGGCCGCCGAGGACATGCAGAACCGTCCGTTGTAGTCGATGTTGCGGGTGCGCAGCGCGATCCGGGCGAACTTCCCCAGCGCGTACGCCTTCTCGTTGGTCAGCCCGCCGCCGCCGAAGACCGCCACCGCGTCCCGGCCGGAGCTGTCCTGGATGGCGCGTACGCCCCTGGCGACCCGGTCCAGCGCGGCGTCCCAGGTCGCCGGGCGTAGCTCGCCACTGGCCGGGTCACGCACCATCGGGGTGGTCAGCCGATCCGGGTGGTCGAGCAGTTCGGCGGAGGCCCAGCCCTTCTGGCACAGCCCGCCCCGGTTGGTGGGGAATTCGCGGGGGAGCACGCTCACCCCGGCGTCGTCCGCGCGCAGCGTCATGCCGCACTGAAGGGCGCAGTACGGGCAGTGCGTCGCCACCTGCCGGGGCGTCTGCCCCGGTCGAGTTGCCGGCCGTGCACCGTCTGTCATGTCGGCAAAGCGTGCCGCCGGGCAGTTTCCAGTCCGGGTCCCTTCTGTTTCGGTCCTGTCAAGTGGGCCTCACACCGCACAGGGGCAGCGGGCGCGTTGGCGGGTCTGAGTCGGAGCCTGTGGAGCTGAATCGCTGACGACATCGGTGGTTGAACCGGTGGTTGATTCGTTTGCGACATCAGCTCCGCAACGGCAGCCCACCTCATCTCGCGGGGACGCTCAGCGCAGGTCGGTGCGGTGTGGTTGGCGGGTCAGCGTCAGCCAGCCCAAAAATCGGGCGTGGAGTGCCTGCGGGTCAGGGCGCACGCCTACGGACTACAGGTCGTCAAGCGCGTCGTGCAGGTTCGCTGCCAGGTAGAACGCCAAGGCGATCGAGTGGCCGTAGAACTCGGTCGCCAGGTGGAGCTGAGCCGGCGAACACGGCCAGGGAGCGGCACAGTTGCGGCAGAGCCACGCCGGGCGCATCGGATGGTGCGGGCGAGGTCGGAGGGTCATCGAACACGCACCGGACCGCGCCCGACGGGAGTGCGGGCGGTCGAGCGACGGGCCGCCGGGGCCGACGTGTCCACCCAGATCAGTCCCACGGGCATCACGAACAGAGACCGGCGCGCGATCGCGTCGCCATTCGGGGCCAGCTCGTAAGCGTCGATCCACAGCCACCCGTCGTAGGTCGGCCAGTCCAGCACGCGAATCACGCGGACGAAGATCGGGCGCAGGAACTGCACACTCGCGGCACGCGTCAGGTGCAGGACGTCACCCGCGTGCGGCTTCCGCGGTGTGGGCTCCGGTGTGGGTCTCCGACCCTGCGGCATGTCCGGCATGGTGCTCTCCCCCTGATCGTCACGGTGGAAAGGGGCCGCCCCGGATACCCACTCGTGGAGATCTTGGACAGTTACCGTTCTCTCGGAACGGCAACTGTCCAAGATCTGGACGGGCCGGGGGTGGCCCCGACACGAACGCGTCCGCCGGGTTCGGGTCCCTACCGGCCGCGCCGCCTGGTCTCACCTTGCGGGCGGTGATGGGACAAGAACAGCCCGTAGCGATATGGTCGCGAGACATTCCGCGCATCCGATGGAGGCAGTCGTGAACGATGCGCTCCGAGCCGCGCTAGCAGAGACGGGGCATTCCATTGAGTCCCTGGCAGGGGTAGTCGGGGTCGATCGGAAGACGGTCGCGCGCTGGCTGAACCACGACCACATCCCCCATCCCCGGCACCGGGAAGCGGCGGCGAGTGCGCTCCGACGGCCCATAGGGGACATCTGGCCGGACACTTCAAGACGCCGCGAGCCAATTTGGTTTCGACCATGGCAAGAGATTGAGCGCGAGGCGCTCTCGCTGCGGTCGTTTCAGTCGACCGTCCTCCCCGGCCTTCTTCAGACCGAGGCATATGCCCGCGCCGTGCTCGCCGGGGCCGACGTCATCGCCCGTAGTGACGTCGAGCGACACCTGGCCTCACGGCTCGCCCGGCAGAGCATTCTGACCCGTGAAGACCCGCCACACTTCACGGCCGTTGTCGACGAAGCCGTGTTGCGGCGGCCGGTCGGCGGACGTGCCACCATGCGTGAGCAGGTGCGAGCCCTCGTCGCCGCATGCGAGGCCCCGCACGTCCGCGTGCACATCGTTCCCTCTACCGTCGGCGCGTACGCTGGCCTGAACGGTCCCTTCGTGATCGCTGTGGGGCCCGAGCATCGGATTGCCGGCTACCTCGACAATCAGCTTCAGGGGCAGGTCGTTACCGGCGCCGAAGACGTGGCGGCGATGCTGGCCGCGTGGGAGAACGTGCGCGGTGAGGCGTTGTCCCACTGGCAATCCGTCGATCTACTTGGGGAGATGGCGAAGACATGGAACTGACCGGCGCGCAGTGGCGTAAGAGCACCCGCAGCAGCGGCAACGGCGGCGACTGCGTCGAGGTTGCGGACAACCTGCCTGGAATCGTCGGTGTGCGGGACTCGAAGGACCCGGCAGGGCCGGCATTGGTTTTCGGGCCCGCGGCTTGGCGGGCGTTCCTCGGAATGGCGAAGGCGCACGACCCGACCTGAGCAGCTACAGCACGAAAAGCCCCCGGCTCGCTGGGGGCTTTCGCGTGTCCGGGGTCGGCGATGTTGGCCCAATGGCGCTTATAATGTGGGAAATCTGTCTCACTAAATGGGAGCGCGCGATGGGTGTGGTGGACGTTTTCGACGCGGTGGCCGGCACCTACGACGAGGCGCGACGGCGGCTGGTGCCCTGCTTCGACGCCTTCTACGGCACGGCCGTCGAGGTGGCCGCACCGCCGCTGCGCGCCGCGCTGGCCGCTGGTCGTACCCCCGAGGTGTTGGACCTGGGCGCGGGCACCGGGCTGTTCTCGCTGCTGCTGGCTGCGGCGGTGCCCGGGGTCCGGCTGACCCTTGTGGACGCCGCGCCGGCGATGCTGGCCCGCGCCACCGACGAGTTGTCGGCGCGGTCGGTGCCGCACCGGACCGTCCGGGCAGACCTCTCCGACGAGCTGCCGAGCGGCCGGTACGACGCGGTGGTCAGCGCGCTCGCCATCCACCATTTGGACGACGACGGCAAGCGGGCGCTCTACCGGCGGGCCGCGGCGGCCCTGACGTCCGGTGGGGTGTTCGTCAACGCCGAGCAGGTCGCGGGGCCGACCCCGGCGCTGGACCGGCGCTACGACGAGGTGTGGATGGCGCGGATCACCGAGCTGGGGTCGTCGCCGCAGGAGATCGCCGCGTCCCGGGGGCGGATGCGCTACGACCGCCCGGCCACCGTCGCCGACCAGTGCCGGTGGCTCGACGAGGCCGGTCTGGTCGACGTCGACTGCTACTTCAAGGAGTGGCGTTTCGCGGTGTTCGGCGGGCGCGCCCGCTGAAAAGCGGTCGCGTCCGCTGAGAAGCGCTCGCGTCCGCTGACGATATGCACGTTTCAACGCCCGGGAGCGAGCCGACCAGAGCGTGGATGACTGACGGTCATACCGGTGGGTAGTCTCACCGGCATGACTGCCAAGGTGACGCTGTCGTTCACGGACGAGACGATCGAGGAGGCCCGGCGCTTCGCCAAGCGCGAAGGGCTGTCCCTCTCGGCGTGGATGGACCAGGCGGCCCGGGAGAAGGCGCTGCGCGAGGTCTTCACCGCGCACGCCGCCGCGGTGGGGCGCGCCGGCCTCGACCTGGAGGCCGCCGCCCTCGCCGACGCCCGCGAGGTGGGCATGGTCAACGACCTCTTCGCCGGCCCGCCGCGTGCTGCGTAGGGGTGAGGTCTGGCGCATCGAGGGCGCCCGGGAACGCCTCGGCCTGGTGATCAGCTCGGACGTCTACAACTCCACCGACGTGCCCATCGTGATCGTCGTCGAGGTGGTCGAGGAGTCGCTGCTGCGCGACTCGCCCCTGGCCGTGCCGATGGGCGGGTACGTGGTGATGCCCGACCGGATCTCCTCGCCCATGAAGAAGTGGTTCACCGAGTGCGTGGACGTCGCCGACACCGACACCATGCTCCGGGTCGGTCGCGCGCTGCGCATCCTGCAACAGCTCTGAACCCCGCCTCACCAACGCCCCCGGTCCGTGGTGCGGCGGGCGTTTCCGGGCCGACCCACGAAAGGCACTGCCAGGTAACCCCGCCTCCCTAGCGTCTCTGCTCGTCACACCGACGAGGAGGAGCCGCCGTGAGCACGCTCACCAGCACCGCAGTCACCGCCGATCCGCCTGCCGTCGTCGGACGTCGACGTCCGCTGGACGACTGGCGGCCCGAGGACCCGGACTTCTGGCGCACCACGGGCGCACCGATCGCCCGCCGCAACCTCTGGGTGTCGATCTTCGCCGAGCACGTCGGCTTCTCCGTGTGGAGCCTCTGGTCGGTAACCGTGCTCTTCCTCGGCCCCGCGTACGGCATCGACCCGGCCGGGAAGTTCCTGCTCACCGCCGTACCGGCCGCGCTGGGCGCGGTGCTGCGGCTGCCGTACACCCTGGCGGTGGCCCGCTTCGGCGGGCGGCGCTGGACGATGATCAGCGCGCTTCTGCTGCTGCTCCCGACGGTGCCGATGACGATCCTGCTGGAACCGGGGGTGTCCTACTCCACCCTCATGGTGCTCGCCTGCCTCACCGGCGTCGGCGGCGGCAACTTCGCCTCCTCGATGGCGAACATCAACCTGTTCTACCCGCAGCACCTCAAGGGCCGCGCCCTCGGGCTCAACGCGGGTGGCGGCAACCTGGGCGTACCGGCCGTGCAACTGGTCGGGCTGGCGGTGCTGGCCACCGCCGGCGCCGCGTACCCACGGTTGGTGCCCGCGGTCTACCTGCCGCTGATCGTGCTGGCCGCGCTGGCGGCGGCCCGCTGGCTGGACACCGTGCCCGGGGCGCGCAACGAGCCGGGCGCGCTGCGCGAGGCGGCCCGGGATCCGCACACCTGGATTATGTCGCTGCTCTACATCGGCACCTTCGGGTCGTTCATCGGGTTCGGGTTCGCCTTCGGTCAGGTGCTGCAACTCCAGTTCGCCGACCGGTTCCCCACCCCCGTCGACGCCGCCTGGCTGACCTTCCTCGGGCCGCTGATCGGCTCGCTGATCCGGCCGGTGGGCGGGCACTTCGCCGACCGGCTCGGCGGGGCCCGGGTGACCTTCTGGAACTTCGTGGCGATGGCCCTGGGCGCCGGCACGGTGCTGTACGCGGCCCGCGAGCGCTCGTTCGGGCTCTACCTGACCGGGTTCCTGGCGCTCTTCGTCTTCTCCGGGATCGGCAACGGCTCCACCTACAAGATGATCCCGGCGATCTTCCGGGCCCGGGCCGCGGAGGCGGTGGCCAACGGAACGCGCGACCCGGAGGCCGCCGCGCGGTGGGCGCGACGGATGACCGGCGCGTTGATCGGGATCGCCGGTGCGATCGGCGCCTCCGGCGGGGTGCTGGTCAACATCGCCTTCCGCCAGTCGTTCCTCAGCTCCGGCAACGCGGACGCCGCCTACCTGGCGTTCATCGGTTGGTACGCGCTGTGCTTCGCGGTGACCTGGGTCGCCTACCGCCGCCCGGGGTCGCCCCAGCGGGTCGCCGGCGTGTGAGCCGGGTCACGGCCGCCGCGCTCGAGCGCGGCGGCCCACCCCCGTTTTGACCTGCCGATGGGACGCCGGGTATCGTTGCCTGCTGTTGTACGACATCCAGAGGCGTGCCCTATCAGGTACGCTTGGTCGTTCGTGCGCGCTGGTCCGGCCCGTTAGCTCTGGTCACCTCGGCGCGCGACCCCAGACCGACGACGAGACAAGGTAGACCTGTGCGTACGTACAGCCCGAAGCCGGGTGAGATCGAGCGTCAGTGGCACGTCATCGACGCCTCTGATGTCGTGCTGGGCCGCCTGGCCACCCACGCCGCCACGTTGCTGCGTGGTAAGCACAAGCCGACTTTCGCGCCGCACGTCGACACGGGCGACTTCGTCGTCATCGTGAACGCGGGCAAGGTCGCGCTGACCGGCAACAAGCGCCAGACCAAGGTCGCTTACCGCCACTCGGGTTACCCGGGTGGTCTGAAGCAGGTTGGCTACGACGAGCTGCTGACCAAGCGCCCCGAGCGGGCCATCGAGCTGGCTGTGAAGGGGATGCTCCCGCACAACAAGCTCGGCCGTCAGCTGATCAAGAAGCTGAAGGTCTACGCCGGTGCCGAGCACCCGCACCTGGCCCAGCAGCCGGTGCCGTTCGAGATCAAGCAGATCGCGCAGTGAGCGCGGGCGAAGGAAGCAGCATGACCGACATCACCGAGACCGAGGTTGCCCCCGAGGCCACCGAGGCGCCGGCGCCCGTCGCCCGCGCGCCGCGTGGTGACCGCCCGATCCAGACCGTGGGTCGGCGCAAGGAGGCCATCGTCCGGGTCCGTATCGTCCCGGGCACCGGCAAGATCACCTGCAATGGCCGCGACCTCGAGGCCTACTTCCCGAGCAAGGTGCACCAGCAGCTCATCAAGGACCCGCTGGTCACCGCCGAGAAGCCCGAGGCGTTCGACGTCATCGCCAACCTGCGTGGCGGCGGCACCACCGGCCAGGCCGGTGCGCTGCGGCTGGCCATCGCCCGCGCGCTGATCGTCAGCGAGCCGGACGACCGCCCGGCCCTCAAGAAGGCCGGCTTCCTCACCCGGGACGCCCGGGTCAAGGAGAGCAAGAAGTACGGCCTCAAGAAGGCTCGTAAGGCTCCCCAGTACTCGAAGCGCTGATCTTTCCCAGCGCGTTGTACTTCTGACGGACGGCCGGTCCGCCTCCCCCCGACCGGGGAGGTGGGCCGGCCGTTCCGCTTTCTCCTCATCGGTAGTTGCTCATCGGAGGTTGGCGGGTATGGGTCGGTTGTTCGGCACGGACGGCGTACGCGGGCGGGCGAACGCGGATCTCACCCCCGAATTGGCGCTCGCGCTCGCCGTGGCGGCCGCGCACACACTCGCCGAGACGGACCGCAGTCACCCGCCGCTGGCCGTGGTCGGCCGGGACACCCGGGCCAGCGGCGAGATGCTGGAGGCCGCTGTGGTCGCCGGGCTGACCAGCGCCGGCGCCAACGTGGTACGCGTCGGTGTGCTGCCCACCCCGGCCGTGGCGTTCCTCACCGCCGAGGCCAAGGCCGACCTCGGGGTGGTGCTCTCCGCGTCGCACAACCCGATGCCGGACAACGGCATCAAGCTCTTCGCCGCCGGCGGGCACAAGCTGCCCGACGAGATCGAGATGAAGATCGAGGCCGCGGTGGAGGCGAACGCCACCACCGCCTGGGACCGCCCGATCGGCGCTGGCGTCGGCCGGGTGCACGACCTGCTCGACGGCGCGGACCACTACGTCCAGCACCTCGTCGGGGCGGTGCCGCACCGGTTGGACGGGATCAAGGTGGTGGTCGACTGCGCCAACGGCGCGGCCAGCGAGGTCGCCCCGGTCGCCTACCGCGAGGCCGGCGCGGAGGTCGTCGCGATCCACGCCGAGCCCGACGGGCTGAACATCAACGACGACTGCGGCTCCAACCACATCGAGGCGCTGCGCGAGGCGGTGGTGCAGCACGGTGCCCACCTGGGCATCGCGCACGACGGCGACGCCGACCGGATCGTGGCCGTCAGCGCCGACGGCGACGAGGTCGACGGCGACCAGGTGATGGCGATCCTCGCGCTGGCCATGCGGGAGGCCGGCACGCTCACCCAGGACACCCTGGTGGCGACCGTGATGAGCAACCTCGGTCTGCGGCTGGCGATGTCCGCGCAGGGCATCCGGCTGGTCGAGACCAAGGTCGGCGACCGGTACGTGCTGGAGGAGTTGCGCGCGTCCGGGCTGGCGCTCGGCGGCGAGCAGAGCGGCCACATCGTCATGCCCGCACACGCCACCACCGGCGACGGGGTGCTCACCGGGCTGCACCTGATGGCCCGGATGGCCGCCACCGGAAAGTCGCTCGCCGAGCTGGCCTCGGTGGTCACCAAGCTGCCGCAGGTGCTGATCAACGTGCCGGTCGGCGACCGGACCGTCGGGGCCAACGCGCCGGCCGTCCGCGCCGAGGTCGAGCGGGCCGAGGCGGAGCTGGGGGAGACCGGTCGGGTGCTGCTGCGCCCGTCGGGCACCGAGCCGCTGGTCCGGGTGATGGTCGAGGCCGCCACCGAGGCGGTCGCCCGCGAGGTCGCCGAGCGGATCGCCGCCCTCGTGCGTACCGCCAGCCCCGCCGCGTCGTAGCCGTCCGCACGCCGGGCCGCCGGGCTTGGACCCGGCGTCCCGGCCCGGTCAACGGGTCAGGGCGCGCAGCCGGGTGACCGCCTCAGTCAGCACCTCCGGGCGTTTGCAGAACGCGAACCGGACCAGTCGTCGGCCGGCCTCGACGTCGTCGTAGAAGACCTGGCTGGGCACCGCCACCACGCCGCAGCGCTCCGGGAGCGACCGGCAGAACTCCATCCCGTCGGTGCCGCCGAGGGCGGTGATGTCGGCCGTGACGAAGTACGTGCCCTCCGGGTTCAGCACGTCGAATCCTGCGTCGGTGAGGCCGCCGATGAGTTGGTCGCGCTGCCGCTGCAACGCGTCGCGGAAGCCCGTGTAGTAGTCGTCCGGCAGGGCCAGCGCCACCGCGACCGCCGGTTGCAGCGGCGCGGCGTTGACGTAGGTGAGGAACTGCTTCACCCGCACCACCGCCGAGACGAGTGCCGCCGGGCCGCTCACCCAACCGATCTTCCAGCCGGTGCAGGAGAACGTCTTGCCGGCCGACGAGATGCGCAGCGTCCGCTCCCGCATCCCGGGCAGCGTGGCCAGCGGAATGTGCGCATTGGGCGCGTCCGTGAACACCAGGTGCTCATACACCTCGTCGGTGACCGCGTACGCGTCGAACTCCTGGCACAGCTCGGCCACCAGCGTCAGTTCGGCCGGCGTGAACACCTTGCCGGTCGGGTTGTGCGGCGAGTTGAGCAGCACCAGCCGGGTGCGCGGGCCGAACGCCGCACGCAGCGCCTCCGGGTCGAAGGCGTACCGGCCGTCCGCGCCGGGACGCAGCGTGACCGGCCGCCGGACCGCGCCGGCCAGCGCGATCGAAGCGGCGTACGAGTCGTAGTACGGCTCGAAGCACACCACCTCGTCGCCCGGTTCGCAGAGCGCCAGGATGGTGGCCGCCACCGCCTCGGTCGCGCCTGCCGTGATCACGATCTCGCCGTCCGGGTCGTACGCCAGGTCGTAGAACCGGCGCTGGTGCGCCGCGACGGCCGCGCGCAGGGCGGGGATCCCCGGACCGGGCGGGTACTGGTTCTGCCCGCCGCGCAGCGCCTCGGCGGCGGCGGCCAGCATCTCCGGCGGACCGTCCGTGTCCGGGAAGCCCTGACCGAGGTTGACCGCCCCGGTCCGCACGGCGAGGGCGGACATCTCGGCGAAGATCGTCGTACCGAACGGCCGCATCCGGGCCACCAGCGGGTCGACATCGGTGCTCGTCGTCACCTGCGCCAGCCTACGGTCACCCGCCGATTCGACTCCACCCTCACTCGGGCTCACAACTGGTGGCCCAGGTCCCCTGGGTCTTGTTCGTCACGGGCTCTCCGGCGCCGGTGACCGTGACGGTGCAGCCGATCGGCCTTTCCTCGTAGTCGGACCACCTGGCCTCCACCATGACCCGACTCTGGCCGTTGGTGCGGATGGTCATCCGCCAGGGCAGCTTCGCGCCGTCGACGTGGATGAGATCGCTCTCGGCGTCGAAGTACGCGATGTCCGCCCGGCCCACCCCGGTGACCTCGTAGACCACCGTCACCGGCGCGGGTCCGGATGTCGGGCGGGTGATCGGCTTCTTGGTGGGCACCGCCGTGGGGGTGTCGGGCACGGTGGGCGGCTCGGGCGCGGCGCTCGGCGGCCAGGTGTCGTCGCCGAAGGGGTCGCTGTCGTACGGGTCCTCCGAGACCGTGTCCGGGACCAGTTGGCCGAGCAGTGATCCGGACACGCAGAAGCATCCGCACCCGAGGACGGCGAGTACCGCGACGACCGCGGCGACGATCCCCACCACTCGACCGGCACCGCCGCCGGGGCGGCCGGCCGGCGGATAGCCGGGATAGAGGTACGGCGGCGGGTAGCCGGGCGGTGGGTAGCCCGGTGGTGGGTAGCCCGGTGGTGGGTAACCCGGCGGATAGCCGGCCGGCGGGTGTTCCGGCGGCGGGGGTGGTGGTGTCCAGGCGCCCGGTCCGGCCGGCTCGGGCGTACCCGGGACGGCGGTGGGATCGGGCGTCCACGGGGTGCCGGTGGCGTCGGGTGTCCACCCGGACGCCGGCGGGGGTGCCCAGGGCGCCGGGGGTGCCCAGGGCTGGCCCGGGGCCAGCGGACCCGACGTCGGGAAGGCGTCCGGCGCGTCCCAGCCGGGTGTGGGCCCCACCGGCGTCTGCCCGGGCGGCGGCTCCGGCGACGCCTGCCCGGCCGCCGGTTCCGGTGGCGGGGTGGGATCGGCCGGCTGCGGCGGAGACGACTCGGGCGGCGGCGCGTCGGACATGGCTGCTCCGGGCGGGAGTGGGTAAGGGGTCAGGGAGTCAGCGGAGCGCACGCCGAGCCCGCCGGAAGACTGTCGTACCCGCCGGTCGTCCCGCAACCCCGTCCGGCTCCGTGAAACGGCGGCCCGGCTAGTGACGCTCGTCCCATTGCGGCCCCACAACCGCCGATCGCTCAAATTCGGTGCTTGTTTAGCCGTCTTTCGAGCACCCATGGTGAGCGAAACTGGGTTAGGCTGCGGGCCATGTGTGGAATCGTGGGATACGCCGGCTCGCGCCCGGCGCTGAGCATCGTGCTCGACGGGCTGCGGCGGCTGGAATACCGGGGCTACGACTCGGCGGGCGTCGCGATCGTCTGCGACGGCCAGTTGCTGACCGAGAAGAAGGCCGGCAAGCTCGCCAACCTCGAGAAGGTGCTCTCCGAGCGGGCCGCCGATGACCCGACCTCCTGCGCGGCCAGCCCGATCGGCATCGGTGACGGCACCACCGGCATCGGGCACACCCGGTGGGCCACCCACGGCGGACCGACCGACCGTAACGCCCACCCGCACCTCGCCCCCGACGGCCGCGTCGCGGTGATCCACAACGGCATCATCGAGAACTTCGCCAAGCTCCGCGCCGAGTTGGAGGCCGACGGCGTCCAGTTCAGCAGCGACACCGACACCGAGTGCGCCGCGCACCTGCTCTCCGCCGCGCTGGCGGACCTGCGCGCCGCCGGCCAGCCGGACGGCCCGCAACTGCTCGCCGCCGGCATGCGCGTCGTCTGCCAGCGGCTGGAGGGCGCGTTCACCCTGCTCGCGGTCGACGCCGCGGTGCCCGGCGCGGTGGTCGGCGCCCGGCGCAACTCGCCGCTTGTCGTCGGTCGGGGCGACGGCGAGAACTACCTGGCCAGCGACGTGGCCGCGTTCATCGAGCACACCCGCGAGGCGGTGGAGCTGGGTCAGGACCAGATCGTCCTGATCACCGCCGACAGCATCGAGATCACCGACTTCGACGGCCAGCCGGCCAGCGGCAAGGACTTCCACATCGACTGGGACTCGTCGGCCGCCGAGAAGGGTGGTTACGACTGGTTCATGCTCAAGGAGATCGAGGAGCAGCCGCAGGCCATCGCCGACACCCTGCTCGGCCGGCTGACCGAGAGCGGCGAGATCGCCCTGGACGAGGTCCGCCTCAGCGACCAGGATCTGCGCGACGTCGACAAGATCTTCATCGTGGCCTGCGGCACCGCGTACCACGCCGGTCTGGTCGCCAAGTACGCCATCGAGCACTGGACCCGCATCCCGTGCGAGGTGGAGCTGGCCAGCGAGTTCCGCTACCGCGACCCGGTGCTCGACCGGTCCACGCTGATCGTGGTGATCTCGCAGTCCGGCGAGACGATGGACACCCTGATGGCCCTGCGCCACGCCAAGGAGCAGAAGGCCCGGGTGCTGGCCATCTGCAACACCAACGGCTCGACCATCCCCCGCGAGTCCGACGCCGTGCTCTACACCCACGGCGGCCCGGAGATCGCCGTCGCCTCCACCAAGGCGTTCCTCACCCAGGTCGTCGCCTGCTACCTGATCGGCCTGCACCTGGCCCAGGTACGCGGCATCAAGTTCGCCGACGAGGTCGGCGCGGTGGTGGCCCAGCTCCAGGAGATGCCGGGCAAGCTGCGCGAGCTGCTGGACCGTATCGAGCCGGTCCGCGAGCTGGCCCGTGAGCTGAAGTCCGAGCCGACCGTGCTGTTCATCGGCCGGCACGTCGGCTACCCGGTGGCGCTGGAAGGCGCGCTCAAGCTCAAGGAGTTGGCGTACATGCACGCCGAGGGCTTCGCCGCCGGTGAGCTGAAGCACGGCCCGATCGCCCTGATCGACAAGGGCACTCCGGTGATCTGCGTGGTGCCCTCCCCGGTGGGCCGGGGCATGCTGCACGACAAGGTCGTCTCCAACATCCAGGAGGTCCGGGCGCGCGGCGCGCGGACCATCGTGATCGCCGAGGAGGGCGACGAGGCCGTCGTCCGGTACGCCGACCACCTGATCTACGTGCCGCGTACGCCCACCCTGCTGGCCCCGCTCGTCACCACGGTGCCGCTCCAGGTGTTCGCCGCCGAGATCGCCGCGGCCCGGGGACACGACGTGGACCAGCCCCGCAACCTGGCCAAGTCGGTCACCGTCGAGTAGTCGCCGACCACACCCCGGAGCCCCGGCCACGCCGCACCCGCGGTGGCCGGGGCTCCGTCGTCGACGCCGGGTCGGGTGGCCCGGATCCCGTCGCCCGCAGCCGGTCCGTCGCCGCCCAGGCGGCGCTGCCGTCAACGGCCCAGGCGGCCCGTTCCCGTCACCGGCCCAGCACGACGCGGGCCATCCCGTCCAGCGCCGGGTTGTCCGGCTCCCAGTAGCCGGCGTGTCCGCCGCGACCGCTGCGGACCACCCGGCCGCCGAATCCGGCGTCCGCCGGGTCGTGACCGAACCACAGCTCGTGGCCGGTCCGCTCCGGCCAGGCCAGCGCCGCCGCGAGCGGAGCCGCGCCCATCAGGGCCGGGCGGCCCAGTTCGGCGACCGGCCGGGCCAGGCGGATCACGTCGTCGGGCGCTCTGGCGGCCCACACCTGCCCGGCCGGGACGCCCAGCTCGTCGGCGTGCGCCACACCCACCCCGGGCGAGCCCACGAACATCAACGCGTCGGCCGCCAGCCCGTGCTCCCGGGCGGCCACGCCCACCACCAGCGACCCGTAGCTGTGCCCGAGCACCGTCTGCCGGGCCGGCGGCCCCTCGTGGGTGGCGCGCAACCCCTCCTGGAAACGGTGCAGCGCCGGGCCGGCGTCCCGGGCCTGGCCGGCGGACGACGCCTCGGTGAGGAAGTCCGGGGCGTCGTAATCCAGCCACAGCACCGCCGCGCTGCGCTCACCCGGCGCGAGCGCCGCGCAGCGCTCCAGCACCCGGGCGGCCCGGCCCAGCTCGCCGGGGGCGTCGTCCAGCCCGGCGGTCATCCCCGGCACGTAGGTCAGCACCCGGTCGGCATGATCCGGGTCGTCGAGCGCCACCACCACCCGCCCCTCACCGGTCGGATCCAGCCCCAGCAGGTACGCCCGCGGCTGCCCGCCGGCCAGCCGCTCGGTGAGCGTGTCCAGGCCGGCCAACCGCGCTGCCAGCGCGCGCAGTCGCACCGACGCCAGTGGCCCCGGCGGTACCCGGGCCAGCAACCGCCGCCGCTCGGCCAGCAGCTCCTCGCGCCGCGCGCCGAGCAGCAGGCGGTTGGCCTGGTCGCGGGCCGCCACCGGCACCCCGTCCAGGCCGCCGACCAGGGCCGGTTCGTGCCCGACCAGCCAGCGCCGCTGGGGCGGGGTCAGCCCGGACCACCAGGCGCGTACCACCGGTGGCGACGCCCCGGCGGCCGGCCGGCCGGGCGGCGCCGGGGACGCCCAGCCGGTACCGGCGGCACGGGCCAACTCGGTCAACCGGTCGGCAGCCGCCCGGTCCGCCGCGTCGGCCCGCTCGATCGCCGCTCGCACCGCCACCGCCACGCCCGCCACCGCGATCGCGGCCGCCGGCGTGGAGTGCGACGGGCCGGCCCGTACCCCGCCGGTCCGGTCCACCAGCAGGTCGGCCGCCTCGGCGCGGGCGACCGCCTCGGCGAGTCGCGCCTTCGCCACGGCGAGCTGCCCGGCCAGCTCGGCAAGCGTCTGGTCGGCCTCGATCAGCGCCGGCGTCACCGACGTCAGCTCGGCGCGGAGCCCGGTGAGCCGGGCGTCGGCCGCCGTGGCCGCCGCACCGGACCAGCCGCTCCGCAGCCGTCCAGCCGTGCCGGCCAGCTCGTCGGCGTACCTGTCGACCGGGCCCGTCAACCCCGCCCACGCCGATCCGGCCGCCCGCCAACCGGCCGGATCGGCGGCCCAGAGCTGCCGGTAGCCGACCCCGTTCATCGGGGCACGGTGGCGAACCGACCGGCGGCCCGGTCGTCCACCGTCTCGTACGCCTCGGCCGCGGCACGGACCCCACCGGCGGTCGCCGCCAAGGCCGTGCCCAGCCGGCAGAACCAGGCGTGCCCGGCCGCCTCCAACCCGGCCAACGCGGCGGCCGTACGCCAGCCCGGCGCCGGCACCAGCAGCCCGGGCACCCGCGCCAGACCCCACGCCAACCGGTACGCCTCGTCGTCGAGCGCGCCGGCCTCGGCGCGCAGCTCCTGCGGCCGGACGGCGAACGGCTCCTCGGTCATAGATCCCACCCCCGTGCTGGATCGGCATCGACGCGGTGAACGCTAGGCAGCGCCGGACCGCGTCGGAGTGCCCTGTGGACAGCGGGCCGCGGTCGTACCCCCGGGTGTCCACAGGCGTTGCCCCCGGCGGGCCCGACGGCTAATCTGCCGCCGCCACCGCCGGTAGGGTGGTCTGGTGATCGTCGCTGTCGGCCTCGACGTCGTCCTGGTGGACCGGTTCACCCGGTCCCTGGCGCGGACGCCGCTGCTCGCCGACCGGCTCTTCACCGGGCCGGAGCGGGTCACCCGCTCCGGCGGTCCGCGCTCGCCGGAGTCGTTGGCCGCCCGCTTCGCCGCCAAGGAGGCCGTCGCCAAGGCGCTCGGCGCCCCGGCCGGCCTGCGGTGGCACGACTGCGAGATCGTGCCCGACGCGGACGGGCGGCCGTGGCTGAGCGTTTCGGGCACCGTGGCGGCGGTGGCCGTCGAGCGGGGCATCAACCACTGGCACCTCTCGCTCTCGCACGACGGTGGGATCGCGTCGGCGATGGTGGTCGCGGAACGGTGACGTCGGTCGGGTGGGCCGTGCCGGCCAGCCCGCGAAACGGATGGGACACGGTGACATGAGACCGGTGTGGCGGGTGGCCGACGTACGGGCCGCCGAGGCGGGGCTGATGGGCACGCTGCCGGAGGGCACGCTGATGCAGCGGGCCGCCGCCGGGTTGGCCCGACGGGCCGCCCTGCTGCTCGCCGAGCGCGGCGGCGTGTACGGCGGCCGGGTGCTGCTGCTCGTGGGCTCGGGCGACAACGGCGGCGACGCGCTCTACGCCGGCGAGCGGCTGGCCCGTCGCGGCGTCGAGGTCTCCGCCCTGCTGCTCACTCCGGGCCGGGCGCACGTCGCCGGGCTGGCCGCGCTGCGCGCCGCTGGTGGCCGGCTGGTGGACCGTCCCGCCGGTCCGGTCGACCTGGTCCTCGACGGCATCGTCGGGATCGGCGGCACGGGTGGGCTGCGGGCGAACGCGGACGAGGTCGTCCAGCGCCTGGCCGACCTGCGGGGGCGCGACGGCCAGCGGAGCACCGTCCTCGCCGTGGACGTGCCGAGCGGGGTCGCGGTGGACACCGGGCACGTGCCGCTGTCCGCGTCCGGCCGGCCCACCGCCGTCCGCGCCGACGTGACGGTCGCCTTCGGGGCGCTCAAGCCCGCCCTGGTGGTCGGGCCGGCCGCCGCGCTGGCGGGGCAGGTGGAACTGGTCGACATCGGGTTGGAGCCGTGGCTGCGGGGTAGCCCGGCGCTGCGAGTCACCGAGTGGTCCGACCTGGTGCGGTGGTGGCCGGAGCTGGGTGCCGCCTCGGAGAAGTACACCCGGGGTGTGGTGGGGGTGGCGACCGGCTCGGCGACGTACCCGGGCGCGGCGGTGCTCTCCGTCGGCGGCGCGCTCGCCGGGCCGACCGGCCTGGTCCGGTACGCCGGTGGGGCCCGCGCCGAGGTGCTGCACCAGCACCCCTCGGTGATCGCCACGCCCCGCGTGGCCGACGCCGGCCGGGTGCAGGCGTGGGTGTGCGGCTCGGGGTTGGGCACCGGGGACGACGCGGCGGCCGAGCTGCGGGCCGTCCTGGCGACGTCGGTGCCGGTGGTGCTCGACGCGGACGCGCTGACCCTGCTGGTCGACGGCTCACTCGCCGACCGGTTGCGCGGCCGGGACGCCCCGATCGTGGTCACCCCGCACGACCGGGAGTTCACCCGGCTGTGCGGGGAGGAGCCGGGCGGCGACCGGGTCGGGTCCGCGCTGCGGCTGGCCGCCTGGATGAACGCCGTGGTGCTGCTCAAGGGGGACCGCACGGTGATCGGCACGCCGGACGGCCGGGCGTACGTCAATCCGACCGGCACCCCGGCGCTGGCCACCGGCGGCACCGGCGACGTGCTGGCCGGGTTGCTCGGCTCGCTGCTGGCGGCCGGGGTGCCGGCGGACCGGGCGGCCGCCGGGGCCGCGTACCTGCACGGGCTGGCCGGTCGGGAGGCGGCCCGCGGCGGCCCGGTGACCGCGCCCGACGTGGTGGCCGCGCTGCGCCCGGTCATCGCCCGGCTGTCGTGATCGTCCCGTATCGACCCGAGGAGTACGCCGGGCCGAGCGTCGCCGCCCACGGTGATCAGGCTGGAAAGTAGGCTGGGCGCATGTGGCAGGCCGAGGTACGTGTCGATCTTGACGCGATCCGCGAGAACGTGAGCCGGCTCCGCTCCGGCACCACCGCCGAACTGATGGCGGTGGTGAAGGGCGACGGGTACGGCCACGGCATGCTCCCGGCCGCCCGGGCGGCGCTGGACGCCGGGGCCGACTGGCTCGGCGTCTGCACCCTCGACGAGGCGCTCACGCTGCGCCGGAACGGGATCACCGCGCCCGTGCTGGCCTGGCTGCTCGCGCCCGGGTTGCCGCTGCACGAGGGCGTCAGCGCCGGGGTGGACCTCGGTGCCGCCAGCCTGCCGCAGCTCGACGAGATGATCGAGGCGAGTCGGCGTGCCGGGCGTCCCGCCCGGCTGCACCTGAAGATCGACACCGGATTGTCGCGGGGTGGCGCCACCGTCGCCGACTGGCCGGCCCTGCTCGACGCCGCCGCGAAGGCCCAGGCCGACGGCCTGGTTGAGGTGGTCGGGGTGTGGAGCCACTTCGTGTACGCCGACATGCCCGGCCACCCGACCACCGACCGGCAGCTCGCCGTCTTCCACGAGGGCCTGGCCATGGTCGAGCGGGCCGGACTGCGTCCCCGCTGGCGGCACCTGGCCAACTCGGCGGCCACCCTGACCCGCCCCGACACGCACTTCGACCTGGTCCGTCCCGGGCTGGCCGTCTACGGTCTGTCCCCGGTGGCCGGCGAGACGTACGGGCTGCGTCCGGCGATGACCGCCCGGGCCCGGGTGATGTTGACCAAGCGGGTGCCCGCCGGCACCGGCGTCTCCTACGGCCACACCTACACGACGGAGTCGGACGCGAACCTCGCCGTGGTGCCGCTCGGGTACGCCGACGGGGTGCCCCGGCACGCGTCCAACACCGGGCCGGTGCAGCTCGCCGGCGCGCGGCGGACGATCTCCGGACGGGTCTGCATGGACCAGTTCGTGATCGACTGCGGCGACGACCCGGTGGCCGACGGCGACGTGGCGACCCTGTTCGGCAGCGGCGCCGACGGCGAGCCGACGGCCGACGACTGGGCCGAGGCGGTCGGCACCATCAACTACGAGATCGTCACCCGGTTCGGCAGCACCCGGGTGCCGCGCGTCTACGACGGCGAGCGCCCCTGATGGCGTACCGCATCCCGCGTCCGCGGACCGCGGCCGGCCGCGTGGCCGGCCTGGTCGGCGCGGCCGTCGGGGTGGCGGCGGCCGGCCTGGCCGCCGGCGTCGCGACCGAACGCACCCTGGTCCGCCGGCTCAAGGCCGACCCGGCCGACCGCTACGCCGAGGAGACGTTCGGGGAGCAACGGTACGACGAGGCGTTCCGGCTGGAGCTGCCGGACGGCACCGACATCCACGTCGAGGTGGTCGAGCCGACCCGTCCGGTGCCGGGCCACCCGACGGTGGTGCTGGTGCACGGATTCTGCCTGGACATGGGCACCTTCCACTTCCAGCGCAAGATGCTCGCCGCGCGCGGCGACTACCGGATCGTGGCGTACGACCAGCCCGGTCACGGTCGCTCCGGCCGGTTGGAGACCGGCGAGTACGACCTGGCGGTGCTCGGCCGGACCCTGCGCCGGGTGATCGACCGGGTCGCCCCGGACGGACCACTGGTGCTGGTCGGCCACTCGATGGGCGGCATGACCATCATGGCGTTCGCCGAGCTGTTCCCGGAGCTGTTCGGTGACCGGGTGGTCGGCACGGTGCTGATGGCCACGTCGGGCGGTCTCGTCGCGGAGACCAAGCTGGTCGCGCCGGCGCTGCTGGGCCGGGTCGGTGGTCCGGTGCTCTACATGGTCAGCAACGCCACCCGGTACGGCGGTCCGGTGATCGACAGGGCCCGCAAGTCGACGTCGAACGTGGCCTGGTTGCTGACCCGCAAGTACGGCTTCGGCACCCGCAAGCCCAGCCCCCGGCTGGTGTCCTACGTGGAGACAATGAACTCCCGGACCTCGGCCGACACGGTGACCCGCTACCTGCGTACCCTCGCCACGCACTCGCGTTTTCCGGCGCTCGCGGCGTTGGCGAACGCGCCGGTGCTGGTGGTCGTCGGCGACAAGGACATGATCACGCCGGTGACGCACTCCGAGGAGATCGTCCGGCGGCTGCCGCACGCCGAGTTCATCAAGATCAAAGATAGTGGTCACGTGGTGATGCTGGAGCACGCCGACGAGGTCAACGCCGCGCTGGCGCGGTTCCTCGAATCACTGGAGAGCATGGAGGACCGGTGAGTTTCGTCGTCAAACTGCCGACCGTCGAGGACACTCGGGAGTTCGGCCGCCGGCTCGCCGGGCTGCTGCGCGCCGGTGACCTGGTGCTGTTGACCGGCCCGCTGGGCGCCGGCAAGACCGCGCTCACCCAGGGCGTCGGCGTCGGGCTCAACGTCCTCGGGGACGTCACCTCGCCGACGTTCGTGATCGCCCGCGTGCACCAGCCCGATCCGGCCCGGGGCGGTCGGGTGGCCCTGGTGCACGCTGACGCGTACCGGCTGGGCGCCGCCACCGACCCGCGCGCCGAGATCGACGACCTGGACCTGGACGCCTCGGTGGACGACTCGGTGACCGTCGTGGAGTGGGGCGAGGGCCTGGTGGAACAGTTGGTCGACGCGCACCTGCGGGTCCGCATCGACCGCCGTGACGACGACACCCGGGTCGTCGAGCTGGACCCGGTCGGTGGCGACTGGGCCCGACGGTTGGCCGAGCTGGGCTAGGGCCGGCGTTGTCGGACCTGGTGCCTAGAGTGCGGGGGACCGACCCGCGCTGGAAGAGGTTCCTGATGCCCGACGATGCCCCCGCCCTGGATCTGCTGGCGCTGCTGCCGGAGCAGTGGCGTGCCGTGCTCACCCCGCACCTCGATCCGGCCCGCACGGCCGCGCTGGGCGAGTTCGTCGCCCGGGAGTACGCGACGCAGACCGTCTTCCCGCCGCTGGAGGACCTCTTCTCGGCGTACCGGCTCTGCCCGCCGGAGGCCACCCGGGTGCTGATCCTCGGGCAGGACCCGTACCACCGGGCCGGGCAGGCGCACGGGCTGAGCTTCAGCGTCCGCGAGGGCGTGTCGGTGCCACCGTCACTGCGCAACGTCTTCAAGGAGTTGGGCGAGGACGTGGGCGTGCCCAAGCCGCGCAGCGGCAACCTCGACGGCTGGGCGGCGCAGGGCGTGCTGCTGCTCAACGCGGTGCTGACCGTCCGCCAGGCCACTCCCGGCTCGCACGCGAACGCCGGCTGGGAGGAGTTCACCGACGCCACCATCCGGGCGCTGGACGCGCTGCCGGACCGGGTGGTCTTCCTCCTCTGGGGCGGCTACGCCCGCAAGAAGGCGGGCCTGGTCACCAACTCCCGGCACGTCGTGCTGGAGGCCGGTCACCCGAGCCCGATGAACCCGCGCGGCTTCCTGGGCAGCCGCCCGTTCAGCGCTGCCAACAAGGCCCTCGCCGACGCCGGCCGTCCCACCATCGACTGGGAGCGCACCGCCGGCTGACCCCTTGGTGCGTGCCGTGCCGTCGGCTTGTCGGGCCGTGCGGCATGGCGCGACGAGACCCCGTGGCCCTCGCCGCGCGATCGGGTCAGCCCTGGGCGGCGCGGTGCCGGGCCCGGTAGCGGCGCAGCAGGTCGGCGGCCCGCGGCTCGGTCAGCTCCAACTCGACCAGCGGCACCACCCGGTAGTCGCGGCCACCGTGACGCACCTCGATCGTCTCCGGCAGCTCGTCGCACATGGTCGCCCTGATCTCGCCGTACCGGGTCGACCAGCGATGCTCGCCCGGCTCCTCCGGCTCCAACCACACCCCGCCGAACTCCTCCCAGCGGGCGTTCCAGCGCTGCCCGTAGTTCGCCTCCAGCCAGGCGGTGAACCGCTTCGAGTCCTCCCACCGGAGGGCGATCTCCACGGCATCGACCGGCACCGGCGCGCCCTGCAACAGTGCCGCCGTGCCGCCGGTGAGCACCTGCGGAAGGTCGGGGAGCCGGTCGAGCATCTCATCCAGGCCCAGCTCGTCGATGCGTTCGGCGATCGGCTTGGCTGCCAGTTCGTCGATGCGGGCGTCGAGGTGCGCGTCCAGCGGCTCGACCGCGACCGCCAACTGCACGTCCATCGCGGCGAACAGCCGCTCCAGCGCCGGGATGCTCGGCGAGCGCTCGCCGCGTTCGATCCGGGCCACCGCCGTCTGGCTGACCTCGGCGAGCCCGGCGAGCTGACGCTGGCTCAGCTCGCGTCGTTGACGTTGTTGCCGTAGCGCGGCGCCGAGGAGGTTGCCGAGGCGAGTCGATGACATCCCGGCATGCTGGCCCAGATCGAGGCGTTCCCGACAGCCTGCGGCGGATTGACGACTCAGTGCGGTTGCCCACCGGGATCGGCGTGGGTTCCGGCCGCTGGCTGAAGATGGCGGCGGTCACCCCGGTGAGCGTGATGCCTCTCCGTCATCTAGATGACTCTCCGGCATCACGCTCACCGGGGTTGTCGCCGTTGCCGTTGCCGTCGCCGTCGCCGTCGCCGTTGCCGTTGCCGTCGCCGTCGCCGTCGCCGTCGTCGCCGTTGCCGTTGCCTGGTCGCTTCGTCGCTGGTCGCCCGGGTGTGCCGGGGCGTGTGGCACGAGGGGTTCGGATCGCCCGTCGCCCGTCGCCCGTCGCCCGTCGCTCCTCGTGGTGCCGGTCAAGGGTGTTCAGCGGCGGTCGGCCGGCACGCCGTGCGGTCACGGGGCGGGGCGTGACCGGGGGCGGTGGCGGGGCCGCTAGGCTGGCTAACCGTGCTCGTACTCGTGGTGGACAGCTCGACCCCCGCGGTGACCGCGGCGTTGGTGGAGATCTCGGCGGACGGCGTGACGTCCCGGGCGCACCGGTGCACCGTCGATGCCCGCGCGCACGGTGAACTGCTCGCGCCGCAGGTCGACGCGGTCCTCGCCGACGCCGACGCGCGCCCGCGTGACCTGGGCGCGATCGTCGCCGGGCTCGGCCCAGGGCCGTTCACCGGCCTGCGGGTCGGCCTGGTCACCGCCGCCACCATGGGGCAGGTGCTCGGCGTACCCACGTACGGTGTCTGTTCCCTGGACGCCATCGGCCACCCGGCGGCCGCCGGCGAGCCGGTGCTGGCGGCCAGCGACGCCCGCCGCAAGGAGCTGTACTGGGCCGTCTACGACGGCGCCGGCCAGCGGATCGTCGGCCCCGAGGTGTCCGCGCCGGCGGTGGCCGCCGCCCGCGCCCGGGAGCTGGGTGCGACGGTCGCGGTCGGCGACGGCGCGCACCGGTACGCCGAAGCTCTGGACCTGCCGGTACGGGTCGAGCCGCGCTACCCGGAGGCGAGCGTGCTGGCGCTGCTGGCCGCCGAGCGGATCCGGGCCGGCGCGCCCGGCGAGCGACTCACCCCGCTCTACCTGCGCCGTCCCGACGCCGTGGCGGCCACCGGTCGCAAACCGGTCCTCCCGTGACATCCGTCCGGCTGGAACGGTTCCGCTGGTGGCACGTCGAAGAGGCGATGCCGCTCGAGGCGGACCTGTTCGGCGCCGGGCAGTGGTCGCCGGCCATGTTCTGGAACGAGTTGGCCAACGGGCACCACTACCGGGTCGCCGTCGACACCGACGGGGCGGTACTGGGCTACGCCGGGCTCGCCGGCGCTCCACCCGATGAGGTGTGGGTGCAGGTCATCGCCGTCCGGCGGGACGTCCAGCGGCGTGGCATCGGCCGCGTCCTGCTGGAGGAACTGCTCGCCGAGGCGAACCGTCGGGGCGCCCGCAGCACCCTGCTGGAGGTGGCCGTGGACAACGCCGCCGCCCAGCGTCTCTACGCGACGTACGGGTTCGAGCCGATCGGGGTGCGTCGCGGCTACTACCAACCGAGCAACACCGACGCGCTGGTCATGCGGCGCGACGCCGAGCCGACCGGGGACGGACCACACGACCATGGCTGATGAACCGCTGATCCTGGGCATCGAGACTTCGTGCGACGAGACCGGCGTCGGCATCGTACGCGGGCACACCCTGCTGGCCGACGCGCTCGCGTCCAGCGTCGAGGAGCACGCCCGTTTCGGGGGCGTGGTGCCGGAGGTGGCCAGCCGGGCCCACCTGGAGGCCATTGTGCCGACCATGCAGCGGGCGCTGACCGACGCCGGCGTCACCCTCGCCGACATCGACGCCATCGCGGTCACCTCCGGTCCCGGTCTGGCCGGCGCGCTGCTCGTCGGCGTCGCCGCCGCCAAGGGGTACGCCCTCGCCGCGGAGAAGCCGGTGTACGGCGTCAATCACCTCGCCGCGCACGTTGCGGTGGACACCCTGGAACACGGCCCGCTCCCCGAACCGGCCATCGCGTTGCTGGTCTCCGGCGGGCACTCGTCCCTGCTGCTGGTCGACGACCTGGCCCGGGGCGTCACCCCGCTCGGCGCGACCATCGACGACGCGGCCGGTGAGGCGTTCGACAAGGTCGCCCGGCTGCTCGGGTTGCCGTTCCCGGGCGGTCCGCCGATCGACCGGGAGGCCCGCTCGGGTGACGCGGCCTCGATCGCCTTCCCGCGCGGCCTCACCGCCGCGAAGGACCTGGCCGCCCACCGGTACGACTTCTCGTTCTCCGGCCTGAAGACGGCGGTGGCCCGTTGGGTGGAGGCACGGCAGCGCGCCGGCGAGCCGGTGCCGGTCGCCGACGTGGCCGCGTCCTTCCAGGAGGCGGTCTGTGACGTGCTGACCAACAAGGCGATCGCCGCCTGCCGGGCGCAGGGAATCGAGACGTTGGTGATCGGCGGGGGAGTGGCGGCCAACTCCCGGCTCCGGGCGATGGCCGAGGAGCGGGCCGAGAAGTACGGCATCCGGGTCCGGGTGCCGAGGCCGAAGCTCTGCACCGACAACGGGGCGATGGTGGCCGCGCTCGGATCGCACCTGGTCGCCGCCGGGGTGGCGCCGAGCCGGCTGGACCTGCCGGCCGACTCGGCGCTGCCGCTGACCACGGTCAGCGTGTGACGGGACGCCGGAGATGATCGTGCGGATGTGGGAGGCGCGCGCGGAGGCGTACGGCGTCGCCGACCTGATCACCTGGGTGTGCGACACCGCCCTGCCCGAGTTGGAGCACGACCCGCTCCACGTGTCCAGCGAGGTCTTCTCGTCCACCGACCATCGGGTCGTGGTCATCTCCAAGTGGCGCAGCAACCCTCGTCCGCTGCCCGACCCGCCCGCCCTGCTGGTGGCCCGCGCCCCGCACTCCTGGGACTTCACCCAGGTCGACCGCTGACTCCGGGCCACCTCGCCGGTCGGTCAGCTACGGCGCAGCATCCGGTAGGTGGCGATCCCGCCGGTACCGAGGGCGGCGAGGAAGACCAACCAGACGACGGTGCTGCTCACCCCGACCTGCGGTCCCGCGTTCGCCCCGGCGGCGGCGAGCAGGCCGTCCTTGCCGGGCGCGGGCAGCGCGGCCGGCGGCAGCTCGGGCCACCGGACCAGTCCGGTGGACTCCAACATCTGCATGTGGTGCTGCACGAAGGCGTTGGCGTCCTCGCAGAGCTTGCGGACGGTCGCGTCGCGGGTGCTGGCCCGCACCGCGCCGATCACCGGGAAGATCTTGCCGTGGGCGACCCGGAGTCGGGTCACGAAGATCTGGTCGAACCGGGCGCCGGAGGCTTTCTGCATCTCCGACAGCCAGCCCTTCTGTTCGGCCGTCGGCTCGGAAGGGATGGTGGCGCCGAGTTTGTTGGCCGCCTCGACGACCAGTTCGTCGAGCTTCTGGTGCTCGCCGGCGATGTTGGCGCCGATCTCGCGTACCTTGGCCGACTGTCCCTTCTCGGCGGCCATCTGCCCGGCCGGCATCTCCCACAGTCCGGCCAACCGCACCCCGTTGAGCAGCGTCATGTCGGCGGCGTTGAGTTGCTGCCCACCGGCGGGGGCGGCGATGGCCACGCCGGGCAGGACACCGACCCCCGCGATGATCGCGATGAGCAACATCGCCGCACGGTGCATCCGGTGTCCCGGCCGGCGACGGACGGTTCTGAGCGGTGCCATGTCTGCGGTGCCTCCTCGGTCCGGACCGAAACGCGTCTGGACCGGGCAGCCGCACTTCTGCCGGCCGCCCGTCCGCCCACTGGTACGGACTGATCGTCCGATCAGTTCACCGCCGCCGCGCCGAATAGCGGACGCGGGTCAGCGGGTGACGGCGAGGAAGCCGCCGAGCAGCAGCAGGGTGAGCGCGGCGACGGCGAAGAGGACCAGCAGCTCCCGGCGGCCGTGCCCGATCCCGCCGTCATCCCTGGCCGCGGCTGCGGGGTCGGGCAGGGCCGGCAGGTCCCGGGTCAGGGCGGCGAGGTCGCCGAGGGTACGGGAGGTCCACACCGCGCCGACCCGCTCGGAGAACTCGTCCAGGGTGAGGCGGCCCGCCGTGGTGTGCCGGTGCAGCTCGGCGACCACCCGGTGACGGTCGTCGTCGGAGGCGCGCAGCTCGACGTCCACGCCGGACAGCGTACGCGGGTCAGCCGACGTCGAGGGGGTCGGCGAGCAGTCGTTCGAAGGCCAGCTCGGCGGCGCCGACCAGGGGCGCGTCCGGGCCGAGTTTGGGGGTGCGCAGCCGGACGTGTTCCAGGCACGCGCCGAGGGCGTTGGAGTTGAGCCGGCTGCGGATCTGGGCCGCCGCCGCGAGATAGAGGTCGCGCATGGTGCCACCGAAGATGACCATCTCGGGGTTGAAGACGTTGACCAGGTTGGCGACCCCGAAGCCGAGCCAGTCGCCGGCCTGGCGTACCGCCGTCTGGGCCCGGGCGTCCCCCCGGTCGGCGGCGTCGAACACGGCCAGCAGGGCGTCGCGGCCCCGCGCGTCGGAGCGTCCGGCCGCGCGCAGCAGGCCGTGCTCGCCGATCTCGGTCTCCCAGCAACCGCGGGCGCCGCACTCGCAGGGCATCCCGTCGCGGACCACCTTCATGTGCCCGACCTCGCCGCTGTACCCGCCGTGTCCGGTGAGCCGCCGCCCGCCCGCGATGATCCCGGCCCCGACGCCGACGTCGCCGTACAGGTAGATGACGTTGTCGCAGCCGGCCGCGACGCCCCTGGTGTGCTCGGCGAAGGCCGCCACGTCCGCCACGTTGCCGACCGTGACCGGCACGTCCAGGCCCAACTCGGCTCCGAGCGCCGCGCCGATCGGTTCGTCCACCCAACCGGTGGTGGGGCCGAGCCGGACCAGGCCGTCCTCCCGGCGGACCATGCCGCAGACCGCGACGCCGGTGCCGACGCAGATCGCGCCGGCCGGCACCGCCTGCTGCATCTCCTTGACCGCGCCGGCCAGCAACGGCGCGGCCTCCGCGGCGAGCAGGCCGCGTGGGCGGTCCAGCTCCCGGCGGTCCAGCACCGCGCCGCCCAGACCGACCCGCGCGGCCCGCAGCCGGTCCACCTCGACGGAGTACGCGTACGCGTACACCCGGGCCGACTCGGGCCGGACGACGATTGACGGTCGTCCGGCCCGGCCGGTCTCCTTCGGCGTTCCCTCGCTGACCAGCCCGACGCCGGCCAGGTCGGCGGTGAGCGCGCCGATGGTGCTCCGGTTCAACCCCAGGGCCGTGGTGAGTTCGGCGCGGGTGGTCGCCCCGTGGACGTGCACGTACCGCAGCAGGGCCCCCAGGTTCTGCCGGCGGACCTCCTCCTGGCTGGGCGCCGGGCGCATGCTGGTGCTACCTCCCGCGCGGTCAGCGGGTGCCGGTGGCTGCCGCGCGACGGCGGGAGAGCGCGTCGACGCTCGCGGCCAGCAGGAGCACGATGCCGGTGACCACGTACTTGACTCCCGCGGTGTATCCCATCAGGCCCATTCCGTTCTCGATGACCGCGACCACCGCGCCGCCGAGTACGGCGTCCAGGACGCGACCCTTGCCACCGAAGAGGCTGGTGCCACCGATGACGGCCGCGCCCACGGCGTAGAGGAGTACGTTACTGCCCCCCGTGTTCGGGTCGACCGAGTTGGCCCGGCTGGCGGCCACGATGCCTCCGACGGCGGCCATCGACGAGCAGATCACGAAGGCCGAGATCCGGATGCGGTCGACGCCGATGCCGGCCCGGCGGGCCGCTTCCCGGTTGCCGCCCACGGCGTAGATGTGCCGGCCGTAGCTGGTGCGTTGCAGGACGAACGTCCACACGACCAGCAGCACCGCGATGATCGGCACCACGATCGGCACGCCCTTGAGCGAGCTGATCAGGACGTTGCGGCTGCGCTCCAGGTTGAGGACGTACACCGCCGCGCCGAGGATGACGGCGAGTCCGGCGATCCGCAGCGCCACCACGGCGATCGGGTCGCTGATCAGGCCGCGGGCCACCCGGTTGCGGTGCCGCAGTAGTTGTACCGCCGCGTAGCCCACGACCGCGATGACGGCCAGCGCCCAACCGAGGGTGGGGGCGAGGTTGCGGTTGGCGATTGCGACGAGCACGTCGTCGCGGACGGAGATGTTGGTGCCATCCTTCACCAGCAGCAGCACGATGCCCTGGAAGGCGAGGAAACCGGCGAGGGTGACCACGAAGGACGGAATGCCGATCTTCGCCACGAGCAGACCGATGGTTGTGCCGATCACCAGGCCGGTGGCGATCGCCGCGAGGACGGCGACCCACCAGGGGTAACCGAGCACCGTGACCACATTGGCCAGTACCGCCGCGCAGACGCCGCTGGCGAAGCCGGCGGAGAGGTCGATCTCACCGAGCAGCAGCACGAAGACCAGGCCCATGGCGATCACCGTGACCGCCGCGCCCTGGGTGAAGAGGTTGGCGAAGTTGCCCGCCGACAGGAACGACGAGGGCCGCATGACCGCGAACACCGTGCAGAGCACGATGAGGCCGAGTACGGCCGGCAACGCGCCGACGTCGCCACCGCGTACCCGACTCAGGTAGTTGCGGGCGTGCCCGCCGACGGTCGGCGGCGGTGTGACGGCCGCCGGGCCGTCCTTGCGCACGGCGGTGGTGGTCATCGGTCGCCTCCTGGAATCGATTCGGCCGGCTGCGGGCCGTCGCCGTTGCTGCCCGGCTCGGTGGCGAGACCGAGTGCGCCCGAACGCCCGGCGGTGATCAGCTCGACGATCTGGGCGTGGGTGATGTCGGTGGTCTTCACCTGGGCGACCATCTGGCCGAGGTAGAGCGCGGCGATCCGGTCGGCGACGGCGAAGACGTCGTTCATGTTGTGCGAGATGAGCACCACGGCCAGGCCGTTGTCGGCGAGGCGGCGGACGAGTTCGAGCACCTGGGCGGTCTGCGCCACACCGAGCGCGGCGGTCGGCTCGTCCAGGATCACCAGCTTGCTGTTCCACAGCACCGCCTTGGCGATGGCCACGGTCTGGCGTTGACCACCGGAGAGGCTGGACACGTGCTGGCGCAGCGAGGTGACGGTGCGGACGGAGAGCCCCGCGAGGGTCTCGGCGGCGAGCTGCTCCATGGTCGGCTCGTCCAGGACGAGACCGCTGCGCTTCTCCCGGCCGAGGAACATGTTCTGCACGATGTCCAGGTTGTCGCAGAGCGCCAGGTCCTGGTAGACGACCTCGATGCCGAGGGCGGCGGCGTCGCGGGGGCTGCCGATGTGCACCGGCTCGCCGTTGAACAGGAATTCGCCGGCGTCGGTGGGGTGGATGCCGCTGATGCACTTCACCAGGGTCGACTTGCCGGCGCCGTTGTCGCCGACCAGCGCGGTCACTTCACCCGGGTGGACGGTCAGGGCGACGTCGCGGAGCACCTGGACGGGACCGAAGCTCTTGTCGATCCCGCGGAGCTCCAGCAGGGGGGTCGCGGACACGGGGGTCTCCTTCTTAAGGGAGGGTCGGGGCCCGTCCGGCGGGCGCCGCCCGGCACGGGAGGGGTGCTCCCGTGCCGGGCGGCGGTGGTCGTCCCGGCGGGTACTGCGGCGTCGGTCAGCTGATGCCGGCGTCGGCGCAGGCCTTGGCGTACGCCGCGGTGCAGACCGCTTCCTTGGTCACGTAGCCGTCGGCGATCACGTCCTTGACGTTGTCCTTGTAGATGGCCTTCGGGGTGAGCAGCACCGATGGGACGTCGCGGTTGCCCTCCGGGTCCTTGACCGTCTGGCCGGTGTCCTTCCGCTCGCCCTTGGCGAGCGCGATGGCCAGGTCCGAGGCGGCCTTGGCCTCTTCGCGGACGGCCTTGTAGACGGTCATGCACTGGTCACCGGCGAGGATGTTCTGCAGGCCCTCGGTGCTGGCGTCCTGGCCGGTCACCGGCACCTTGCCGTTGAGCTTGTTCTTCTTGAGGATCGAGATGGCGGCGTTGCCGAGGCCGTCGTTCGCGGCCAGCACACCGTCGATCTTGCCGTTGGCCTTGGTGAGCTGCTGCTCGAAGATCGTCGCGGCCTGGGCGTTGTCCCACGCCGGCACGGCGTCCTCGGGGCCCTTGACGTACTCCTTGGAGTCGAACTTCGGCTTGAGCACCGAGTCGTAGCCGGCCTTGAACAGGGTGGCGTTGTTGTCGGTGGGGGAGCCGTTCAGGTACGACACGACGGGGTTCTTGGCGCCCTTCTCGGTCAGGCACTTCGACAGGCCCTCGCCCTGGAGCTTGCCGACGACCTCGTTGTCGAAGCTCACGTAGTACTGGGCCGAGCCGCCCAGGGTGAGTCGGTCGTAGTCGATGGTGGCGACGCCCTGCGACTTGGCCTTGTCGAGCACGGCCTTGCCGGTGCCGGAGTCCAGGTTGACGATCATCATCACGGTGACGCCGCTGGTGATCATCTGGTCGGCGATGGTCTGGAACGCGGTCTTGTCGTTCTGGGCGTTCTGGATGTCGTACTGGACGCCGGCGGCCTTGAACGCCTCCTCGAGGAAGCGACGGTCCGCGGTCTCCCAGCGGACGGACGACTTGCTGTCCGGGAGGATCACGCCGATCTTGGGAGTTTTGGCGGAGCTGCCGGAGCCGGAGTCGTCGTCGCCGCACGCGGTCAAACCGCCGGTCGCGAGCAGGCCCACGGCGGCGATGGTGAGGATCCCCTTACGCATGTGCAGGGTCCTTTCGGAGGTGGGGGAGGTGTTGTTTTGTTGTGTCCGGCAACGTATTCCGCGTCACACCAGCACCACAAGACCGCGCAGGTCCCAAGTTTGTTGGAAGCGATAACAATTCAGCAACGCAACTGTTACTCGCCGAACATCCCACCAAAAGAACGATGTAACGACAGGTCAGCGGGCCTGCAACGGCGCGGTACGGGCACCGGTGAGCGCCACCAGGTCCGCCGCCGCCAGTTCGAGCTGCAGCCCGCGTCGACCAGCGGAGACGTAGATCGTGGGCAGGTCCAACGCGGAGTCGTCGAGCACGGTGGGCAGTCGCCGCCGCTGCCCGAGCGGGCTGATCCCACCCCGCACGTAGCCGGTCGCCCGCTCGGCGACCGTCCGGTCGGCGAGCGCCGCCCGCTTGCCGCCGACCGCCGCCGCGAGCGCCTTCAGGTCCAGCTCGCCGGTCACCGGTACGACCGCCACGGTGAGGACGCCATCCACCTCGGTCACCAGCGACTTGAAGACCCGCTCCGGCGCCACACCGAGCGCCGCCGCCACCAGGGCGCCGTAGTTCGGGGCGTCCGGTGCGACCCGGTACGGATGGGTACGGTGCGCGATCCCGCGCTTGACCAGTAGTGCCGTTGCCGGAGTGCCCTGTCCCGCCACGCCCCGAACCTAGACCACGGGCCGGCCGATAAGCACGGTCGGCGCTCCGGCCACCCGAGTCAGCACCAGGCTCGCCGCCTGGTCCCCGGCCAAGCGTAGGTCCCGCCGCAACTGCTCCGGCGTCAACGCCGAACCCCGCTTGAGGATCTCCACCCGGCCCACCCGACGCTCGCGCAGCAACGCCCGCAGGCGCTTGAGCGAGAACGGCAGCACGTCGGTGATCTCCAGGCAGCGCGCGTACGGGGTGCGGGTCGGGCGGTCGGCGTAGAGGTACGCGATGCTCTCATCGGCCAGGCCGGCGTCCAGCTCCGAGGCCAGCTCGGCGACGAGGTGCGCGCGGACCACCGCCGGGTCCGGGTCGTACAGGTAGCGGCGCGGGGGCCCGACCGGCGCCTCGGTGTCCCCCGAGCCGGTGAGCCGGTGGATCTCCTGCCGGTACACGCTGGCGCGGCGGGGCACCTCGGCCAGCTCACCACACCAGAGCGCGGCCTCGACCAGGTCGCCGTCCACGGAGACCCACTCCGCCTCCGCGCCGGCCGGGATGAGCGCGTGATCCAGGCCCGGCGCCACCTTCACCACCGTGCGCGGCACCCGCTCGGCCAGGCCGGTCACGAAGTCCCAGGGCGGCGAGTAGGCACGCGGGTCGAAGATCCGTCGTCCGGTGCCGGTGGCCCGCCGGGCCGGGTCGCAGAAGACGCCGTCCACCCGGGCGACGTCGAACGCGGTCGCGTCGCCGCACTCGACCGTGAACAGGTCGGCCAGCCCGGCGGCGGCCGCGTTGGCGGCGGCCATCGCCGCGGTCACCGGGTCGGCCTCCACCCCGTACACCCGGATGCCGGCACGGGCGGCGGCCAGCGCGTCCGCGCCGAGGCCGCACCCGAGGTCGGCCAGGGTGCGCACGCCGGCCGCGCGCAGCCGGGCGGCCCGCCGGTCGGCGACCACCCGGCGGGTCGCCTGTTCCAGGCCGGGCCGGGTGAGGAACATCCCGGCGGCGGCCGGGCCGAACTTGCCCACCGCCCGGTGCCGCAGCTCGGCCTGGGTGAGGGCCGCCGCCGCCAGCGTGGGGGGCACCCCGGCCGCCCGCAGCGCCGACGCCGCGGCCAGTGGATCGCCGCCGGCCAGCTCGGCCGCCGCCGTGAGGGCGGCCGACCCCTCGGGGGTACGCAGTGCCGCCAACTGATCGAGATCCACCGGCCCATTCTCCCGGCCGAGGGGAAAATACCCGCTGGCGGGGCGCGACGCGCTGGCACTCTCCTTGACGGAGTGCTAGCCACGGAATAACCTGCGATTAGCACTCTCGCCCTGAGGGTGCCAGCTTCCGGGTCTCGCGACCCGGGTGCGCACGCCAGGCGGACCGGCACCCGCGACGACGGCCCCGCCCGGTGGCATGAGGCAGATTGACGCTGGTCAGCCCCGCTGGCCGGCAACGAAACCAGTACCCCAGGAGGGTATGCCCGTGACTACCGCGACCAAGGTTGCGATCAAGCCGCTCGAGGACCGCATCGTGGTCCAGGCGAACGAGGCTGAGACCACCACGGCGTCGGGCATCGTGATCCCCGACACCGCCAAGGAGAAGCCGCAGGAGGGCACCGTCCTCGCTGTCGGTCCGGGGCGCGTCGACGACAACGGCAACCGGGTCCCGGTTGACGTGCAGGTCGGCGACACCGTCCTCTACTCGAAGTACGGCGGCACCGAGGTCAAGTACGCCGGCGAGGAGTACCTGGTGCTCTCCGCCCGCGACGTCCTCGCGGTCATCGAGAAGTAAGCAACCGATCAGTGTCGCTGCCCCGGTCCGGCTCGCCGGGCCGGGGCAGCGGCGCTTCGAAGGGACATTCATGGCGAAGATCCTCAGCTTCTCGGACGACGCCCGACACCTGCTGGAGCACGGTGTCAACGCCCTCGCTGACGCGGTCAAGGTCACCCTCGGGCCGCGCGGGCGCAACGTCGTCCTGGACAAGAAGTTCGGTGCGCCGACGATCACCAACGATGGCGTGACCATCGCGAAGGAGATCGAGCTCACCAACCCCTACGAGAACCTCGGCGCGCAGCTGGTCAAGGAGGTGGCGACCAAGACCAACGACGTCGCCGGCGACGGGACCACCACCGCGACCGTGCTGGCGCAGGCGATGGTCCGCGAGGGCCTGCGCAACGTGACCGCCGGAACCAACCCGGCCGGCCTCAAGCGGGGCATCGACGCGGCGGCCGCCAAGGTCTCCGAGGCGCTGCTCGGCCGGGCCGTCGAGGTCGCCGGCAAGGAGTCGATCGCGAACGTGGCGACGATCTCCGCGCAGGACGCCACCATCGGCGAGCTGATCGCCGAGGCGATGGAGCGGGTCGGCCGCGACGGTGTCATCACCGTTGAGGAGGGCTCGATGCTCACCACCGAGCTGGAGGTGACCGAGGGTCTCCAGTTCGACAAGGGCTTCATCTCGCCGAACTTCGTCACCGACCTGGAGAGCCAGGAGTCCGTCCTGGAGGACGCGTACATCCTGGTCACCACGCAGAAGATCTCGGCGATCGAGGAGCTGCTGCCGCTGCTGGAGAAGGTCCTGCAGAACAGCAAGCCCCTGCTGATCATCGCCGAGGACGTGGACGGTCAGGCGCTCTCCACCCTGGTGGTCAACTCGCTGCGCAAGACCCTCAAGGTCTGCGCGGTGAAGGCCCCGGGCTTCGGTGACCGGCGCAAGGCCATGCTCCAGGACATCGCGATTTCCACCGGCGCCGAGCTGGTCGCGCCGGAGCTGGGCTACAAGCTCGACCAGGTCGGCCTGGAGGTGCTCGGCACCGCCCGGCGCGTCGTGGTCGACAAGGAGAACACCACGATCGTCGACGGCGGCGGCCAGAAGGCCGAGGTCGACGACCGGGTGGCCCAGATCCGCAAGGAGATCGAGGCCTCCGACTCCGACTGGGACCGGGAGAAGCTGGCCGAGCGGCTGGCGAAGCTCTCCGGCGGCATCGCCGTGATCAAGGCGGGTGCGGCGACCGAGGTCGAGATGAAGGAGCGCAAGCACCGCATCGAGGACGCCATCGCGGCGACCAAGGCCGCGGTCGAGGAGGGCACCGTGCCCGGCGGTGGCGCCGCCCTGGTGCAGATCCTCCCCGTGCTCGACGACGACCTGGGCTTCACCGGCGACGAGAAGGTCGGCGTCTCGATCGTGCGCAAGGCGCTGGTCGAGCCGCTGCGCTGGATCGCGCAGAACGCCGGCCACGACGGCTACGTGGTGACCCAGAAGGTCGCCGGCATGTCGTGGGGCAGCGGTCTCGACGCGGCCACCGGCGAGTACGGCGACCTGGTCAAGTCCGGCATCATCGACCCGGTGAAGGTGACCCGCAACGCCGTCACCAACGCCGCGTCGATCGCCGGCCTGCTGCTCACCACGGAGAGCCTCGTGGTGGACAAGCCGGAGCAGCCCGAGCCGGCCGCCGCCGGTGGTGGGCACGGCCACGGCCACGGCCACCAGCACGGCCCGGGTTTCTAGGGCCTGTAGCGACACCCGTTCCGGGGCACACCGCCGTACGGCGGTGTGCCCCGGTTTCGTCTGGGCGATCATTACCAACCGCTGACGTCGTTGGCGACCGGCCGAGATGATCGCGCACACTGGGCCGATGAGCACCACGTCACGGCGGTACGCCGCGTTGGCCGGAGTCACCGCCGCCGCCGTCGCGATCGGCAGCGCGGAGCCGGTGGCGGTGCTGACCGGACCCCGGTCGGCACCGCTGGTCGCGGTCGGCGGGGTGGTCGTCGACGCCGTTCCCGAGCCGCTCAAGCAGTTCGCCATCGACGTCTTCGGGACCGCCGACAAGATTGCCCTGTTGACCGGAACGGCCCTGCTGCTGGCCGGGTTCGCCGCCCTGCTCGGCATGCTGGCGGTCCGCTGGCTGGCCGTGGGTCAGGCCGGTATCGCGGCGTTCGGCCTGGTCGGTGTGGCCGCCGCGCTGACCCGCCCCGGCGCGGACGTCTTCGACGCGCTGCCGTCGCTGGTCGGCGGCGCGCTCGGCGCTCTGGTGCTCTGGCTGTTCATCGCCGGCCCGTTCGAGCTGGACCCCTGGCCCTGGACCCCACCCGCGCCGGTGTCGCCGGCCGCTCCTGGCTCGCCGGCCGCTCCTGGCTCGCCGGCCGCTCCTGGCTCGCCGGCCGGGCCTGGTGGCTCGTCGGCCGGGCTTGGTGGCTCGTCGGCCGGGCTTGGTGGCTCGCCGGGCGCTCCTGATGGCTCGCCGGGGGGCGCTGGCGAGCCGGTGTCGCCGGCCGGGCCGCCGGTCCCGGTGACACCGGCCGCGCCGGTCGAGGGGGTCGACCCGGAGTCGCGCCGGCGGTTCCTCACCGGCACCGGAGTGCTGCTCGGTACGGCGGCCGTGGCCGGTCTCGGCGGGCGTTGGCTGGCCGGCCGACGGGGTGTCTCGGCCGCCCGGGACGCGATCCGGCTGCCCGCACCGGCCGTACCCGCACCGGCCGTGCCGGCGGGCGCGGACCTGTCCCTGGCCCAGCTCGCGCCGTACGTCACCCCGAACTCCGGGTTCTACCGGATCGACACCGCCCTGGTGGTGCCGCAGGTGAACCCGGACACCTGGCGGCTGCGCATCCACGGCCGGGTGGGCACCGAGCGCACCTACAGCTACGCGGATCTCCTGGCCCGACCGTTGGTCGAGCGGTACGTCACGCTGGCCTGTGTCTCCAACGAGGTCGGCGGGGACCTGATCGGCAACGCGCGCTGGCTCGGCGTACCGCTGCGGGAACTGCTGGACGAGGTCCAGCCGGACGAGGACGCCGACCAGGTCGTCGGCCGGTCGGTCGATGGCTGGACGTGTGGCACCCCCACCGCCGCGCTGCGCGACGGGCGGGACGCGCTGCTGGCGATCGGCATGAACGGCGAGCCGCTGCCGGTCCAGCACGGCTTCCCGGTCCGGATGGTGGTGCCCGGTCTCTACGGCTACGTGTCGGCCTGCAAGTGGGTGACCGAGCTGGAACTGACCCGCTTCGCCGACTTCGACGCGTACTGGGTGCCGCGCGGATGGTCCGCCCAGGGGCCGATCAAGACCCAGTCGCGGATCGACGCGCCACGGCGGCGCAACCGGCTGACCGCGGGTCCGGTGACGGTGGCCGGCGTGGCCTGGGCGCAGCACCGGGGGATCAGCCGGGTCGAGGTACGCGTCGACGACGGCCCCTGGCAGGAGGCGGAGTTGGCCCCGACGGTGTCCGTGGACACCTGGGTCCAGTGGTCCTGGCGCTGGGACGCGACGCCGGGCGAGCACCGGCTCCAGGTCCGGGCGACGGACGCGACCGGCGAGACCCAGACCGAGCGCACCCAGAGCGTCGCCCCGGACGGCGCCACCGGCTACCACACGGTCACGGTCAACGTCCGCTAACCCCAACCCGCCCCACCCACCCCACCCGGGCCCCCGCTCAGCCCTCGGTGATCATGAAGTTATCGCCACGCTCACGGCGTATCGCGGGTAATAACTTCATGATCACCGAGGCGGGGCCGGCGGGTCAGGGGCCGGGGTGGGTGGGTGGGTACGGCTGAACCGCGCTCCCGCTGGGCGGGAGCGCGGTTCGTGATGTCGGGGTGGTGTGTCGGGTCAGGCCACGTTGCGCTGGGCCGGGACCGTCGACTTGTGCGGGCGGCCCAGGCGGGCCTCCAGACGGGCCACGTCGACCCGGATCTGCCGGCGGTCCGCCAGGTCCTCCCAGCCGACGGCGAGCAGGCGCAGCCGCTCCGACTCGCTGAAGCCGCCCCACACGCCGTACGGCTCGCGGACCGACAGCGCGTGCGCGGCGCACTCGGCGCGGACCGGGCAGGCGCGGCAGACCGACTTGGCCTGGGACTCCCGCCGCAGCCGCGACGACCCACGCTCTCCGTCCGGGTGGAAGAACTGCGCGCTGTCCCGGCCTCGGCAGGCACCGAGCCGCTGCCAGTCCCAGAGGTCGACGATGGGTCCGGGCAGTCTACGTACGTTCGACATCAGCACCCCTCCTCCCGCGCGGCACCGCGAGAATGCTTGTGGCCGGCTTCCGGGCGGCGGGCCGCGCAGGCGCACCGTTCCCGGCCTGGACCCCCCGGTACCCGGGTCGTTGCCGGCTCACACGTCTGTGATCCAAAACGCCTGGCAACTTGCGGCTTTTGCCCCATCTGTCGGAAAAGTTCAGATGATTGCCGGGAACCTCCTCCCCAGCCGACGCCGTCATGGTCTGCTCGTGTGCGGAGAGGAGACCAACACAGTGCGTACCGTTCTTGTGTGCGTTCGGACACCGCTCGCGGCTCAGCACCTCACTTCTGCTGCCGCACGGCTGGGTTTGTCCGCGATCGTTCGTACCGCCGTCTCCGACCCCGAGGTGATGCTGCGACTCGCCGAACGGCCGGCCGACGTGGTTCTGGCCGACACGGCCCTGACGCGGCCGGACAGCGCGGGCTTCGTCCGCCGGGTGCTGGCCCGCGCACCGCAGGCCGCGGTCGTGCTGCTCGGCGCCGAGGAGTCCGAGGCGGCGGCCGCCACCATCAGCGCCGGCGCCCGTGGGTTGATCCAGAACGCCGACCACGACCTCACCAGCGCGGTCGCCAAGGCCCTGCTCCTGCTGACCGCGCCCGGCCGGGCCTCCCGGCAGCGCGTCACCGACCCGGCGCGGGACGCGGCGGCGGTCGGCGGCTCGGGCCGCTCCGCGCCGTCGGTACGCGGCGCCACCGAGCCCGGCTGGACCGCCGCGACCGGCGACGGGCCGGCGGGCGTGGCATCGGTACCGGTGCAGCGGGGCGACGACGAGGTCGAGTCGGCGACCGACGGGACCGCCACCGGGCAGTCCGACACCGTCCGGCCCGGTTCGGGCACCCGTGCCGGCCGGTCCTCGATCGGGCTCACCGAACGGGAACTCCAGGTGCTGCTGGGCATGGCCGAGGGCAAGAGCAACGCGGAGATCGGCCGGGAACTGTTCGTCTCGGAGGACACCGTCAAGACACACGCGCGTCGGCTGTTCCGCAAGCTCGGTGCCCGGGACCGCGCCCACGCGGTCGCCGCCGGCTTCCGAGCCGGCCTGGTCTCCTGAACGCCCGAGCCGCACCCCGCCCTTGATCGTGCTCGAACCCGGAAGTAGTGGTCTCCCCGCGCGGCGAGGCCACTACTTCCCTGTTCCTGCACGATCTTGAGCGAGCGGTCCGGAGGCGCCCCGGACGGCGCGAACGTCAGTCGGCGGTGGCGGTGCCCGGTTCGTCCTCGGTGCCCTCGGTCAGGGTGTCGTGCACCCCGTCGGCGTAGCCACGGGCGTAGTCCCAGGTCACATAGTGGTCCGGATCCGGGTCGTACGCCGGCTCGTGCACCCGGGGCCGCCCGGAGTTGAGCAGGTGCCGCAGGTTGCCCCGCAGCAGGTCCCAGTCGAAGTAGTGCGGTTCCCGGCAGTCCTCGCACTCGATGACCAGCCCGCGCACCCCGATGGGGGCCAGCAGGGCCTGGTAGATCTCCAGGTCGGCGAGGTCCTCCAGCACGTCCTGCCGCTCGACGTCGGTCAGCGGATCCGACGTCGCGTCGTCGCCCGGATCGTCCAGCCCGGCGGTCGGGTCGGCCGGGTCGCCGTTGAACGGGTCGATGGGCTCGTCGTGCACCCCCTCACCGTAGACCCAACGCGGCGCGGCCGTCCGCCCCCGGGCACCGCGCCGAGGCAGCCGCCGCCGATCCAGCTCGCGCAGGTCACTGGGTACGATGGGACGACGTGCCGGCACCGTGGCGTGTTCCGGTGCCCGCCCGCGCCACCTCGCTGAAGCCCATCCGAGCAGCTCAGGGGAGCAATCGTGGAAAATTCGCCCAGCACTGATCTTCCGGCCGGCGGCGAGCACGCCGACCTGGGCGGCCACCTGCCCGAGCTGCCCGCGGGCTCGGCCCGGGTCGTTCCGCTCGGGCTCACCTTCGACGACGTGCTGCTCCAGCCGGGCGAGTCGGACGTCGTGCCCAGCCGGGTCAACACCCGGACGAAGCTCACCCGCAACGTCGAACTGACCGTTCCGCTGCTGTCCAGCGCCATGGACACGGTCACCGAGGCGCGGATGGCGATCGCCATGGCCCGCCAGGGTGGCATCGGCGTGCTGCACCGCAACCTCTCCCTCGAGGACCAGGCGCTCCAGGTCGACCTGGTGAAGCGCTCCGAGTCCGGCATGATCACCAACCCGGTGACCGCCAGCCCGGACGACACGCTGCGCGAGGTGGACGAGCTGTGCGGGCGGTACCGCATCTCGGGCGTCCCGGTGGTGGACGGCAACGGCCAGCTGGTCGGCATCGTCACCAACCGCGACATGCGCTTCGTCTCCGAGCCGGACACCCCGGTCCGCGAGATCATGACGCGGACCCCGCTGGTCACCGCCCAGGTCGGGGTGAGCAAGGACGAGGCGCTCGCGCTGCTGCGCCGGCACAAGGTCGAGAAGCTGCCGATCGTGGACGACTCCGGCCGGCTGCGCGGGCTGATCACCGTGAAGGACTTCACCAAGAGCGAGCAGTACCCGAACGCCACCAAGGATGACGCGGGCCGGCTGCGGGTGGCCGCCGCCGTCGGGGTCGGCGAGGACGCGTACAAGCGGGCCCGCACGCTCGTCGACGCGGGCGTCGACGTGCTGATCGTGGACACGGCGCACGGGCACCAGCGGGCCGTGCTGGACATGGTCCGCCGGCTCAAGAAGGACGTCACGATCGACATCGTGGGCGGCAACGTGGCCACGTACGCCGGTGCGAAGGCGCTGGTCGACGCCGGCGCCGACGGCATCAAGGTGGGTGTGGGCCCGGGCGCGATCTGCACGACCCGGATCGTCGCCGGTGTCGGCGTCCCGCAGATCACCGCGATCATGGAGGCGGCCCGGGCCGCCCGACCGGCCGGCGTGCCGGTGATCGGCGACGGTGGCATCCAGTACTCGGGCGACATCGCCAAGGCGCTGGTCGCCGGTGCCGACACGGTCATGCTGGGCAGCCTGCTGGCCGGTTGCGAGGAGAGCCCCGGCGAGCTGATCTTCATCAACGGCAAGCAGTACAAGGCGTACCGCGGGATGGGCTCGCTCGGCGCGATGCAGTCCCGGGGGCAGGCCAAGTCGTACTCGAAGGACCGGTACTTCCAGCAGGACGTGCTCGCCGAGGACAAGTTGGTCCCCGAGGGCGTCGAGGGCCAGGTGCCCTACCGGGGCCCGCTGTCCGCGGTCGCCCACCAGCTCATCGGCGGGCTGCGGGCCGCCATGGGGTACGTCGGCGCGGAGAGCATCCCCGAGCTGCACCGGCGTGGCCAGCTGATCCGGATCACCGCGGCCGGGCTCAAGGAGAGCCACCCGCACGACATCCAGATGACCGTCGAGGCGCCGAACTACCACTCCCGCTGACCATCCCCCAACAATCTGGAGTCCCCCATGCGTGACGTGGTCGAGATCGGGCTGGGCAAGACCGCGCAGCGCGGTTACCACCTGGACGACATCGCCATCGTGCCGAGCCGCCGGACCCGGGACGTCGACGACGTCTCGACCGCGTGGCAGCTCGACGCGTACCCGTTCGGCATCCCCTGCGTCGGGCACCCCTCGGACGCCACGATGAGCCCGTCGTCGGCGGTTCGGCTCGGCCAGCTCGGCGGTCTCGGCGTGCTCAACGTCGAAGGGCTGTGGACCCGCTACGAGAACCCGACGAAGGTGCTGGACGAGCTGGCCGGCCTCGACGAGGACGCCCGTGCCACCAAGCGGCTCCAGGAGGTGTACGCGGAGCCGATCCGTCCCGACCTGATCGCCGAGCGGGTGCGCGAGCTGCGCGCCGGCGGCGGCACGGTGGCGGTGCGGGTCTCCCCGCAGCACACGCTCGCGCTGGCGCCGGTGATCCTGGACGCCGGGGTGGACATCCTGGTCATCCAGGGCACCATCGTCTCGGCCGAGCACGTGTCGACGACCGACGAGCCGCTGAACCTCAAGGAGTTCATCGCCGACCTCGACCTGCCGGTGATCGTGGGCGGCTGCACCGACTACAAGACGGCGCTGCACCTGATGCGGACCGGCGCGGCCGGCGTCATCGTGGGCATCGGCGGCGACGAGTGGTCGACGACCGAGTCGGTGCTGGGCATCCGGGTGCCGATGGCCACCGCCATCGCGGACGCCGCCGCGGCCCGCCGGGACTACCTCGACGAGACCGGTGGCCGGTACGTGCACCTGATCGCCGACGGTGACATCCAGACCTCCGGTGACATCGCGAAGGCCCTCGGCTGCGGCGCGGACGCGGTGATGCTCGGCGAGCCGCTGTCGCTCTGCGACGAGGCGCCGGCCGGTGGCGCGTGGTGGCACTCGGCGGCCAGCCACCCGTCGCTGCCCCGGGGTGCCTTCGAGGTGTCCGGTGAGCCGCTCGGCTCGATGGAGCAGTTGCTCTTCGGTCCGGCGGACGAGGCGGACGGCCAGCTCAACCTGTTCGGCGGGCTGCGCCGGGCGATGGCCAAGTGCGGCTACCGCGACCTCAAGGAGTTCCAGAAGGTCGGTCTGGTCCTCGACCGCTGACGCGCTCACCCCGTACGCGAAAAGGGCCGGCCCGCGACGTCGCGGGCCGGCCCTCGCGCTACTTCTTGAGGTAGATGGTCAGGTCGGACATGTTGCGGTAGCTGAGCGCCGCGAAGTCCAGTGACTGGCCCCGGTTCGTGGTGCCGCCGGGGGCGGTGTCCATCTCCCAGTTGGCGTGGTGGAAGTCCCGCTCGCCGATGGTCTGGAAGAACTGCTGGAAGTTGATGTCGCCCTCGCCGAGCGGGACCATCTGGTGGCCGTTGGGCACGCTGGTGTCCCGGTCGCCGTCCTTGGCGTGGAAGAGCGGGAACCGGTTGGTCCGGTCCGCCACGTTGAGGATCGGGTCGAACAGGTCGGTCTGCTCCCGACCGGTCGGGTCGACGTACTTCTGGTGCTTGTACCGGGCCACGTAACCCCAGTAGATGTCGAACTCGAAGAAGACGTACCGGGGATCGGTCCGGCCGAAGAAGTACTCCAGCCGCCGGATGCCCGACGAGCGGGTGGGTCGGCCCTGCGCGTCCAGCGGCCCGGAGTCGAGCAGGAAGCTGTACGCGACGTCGTGGTTGTGCGTGTAGAGCCGCATGCCGCGGGCGTGCGCCTGCCGGCCGAGTTCGTTCCAGGTGTCGGCGGCGGCGTCCCAGTCGGCCCGGTACGCGCTGTTGGTCGGGTCGCTTCCGGTGCCGATGTTCTTCATGCCGAGTTCCTCGGCGATGTCCAACTGTTGCTGGAAGGTGGCCGCCTGGATCGAGGCGTGCGTGCCGTTGGCGACGAGGCCGTTGTCGTCGAGGATCTTGCGGATCTCACGGGGGGTGATCTGCCGGCCGAGGATCTCCGTGCTCTGGGTGTAGCCGGCGAACTCGATTTCCTTGTAGCCGATCTCGGCGAGACGGGCGAGGACGCGCTCGAAGCCGTACGGCACGCCGCTGTCGTCGGGCGCGGCGGTGATCCGGTCCCGGACGCTGTAGAGGATGATGCCGCGGTTCTTCGCCGGGATCAGCGGTTCGACCCGCAGCTTGCTCCTGCCCTTGTCCTTCGGATGGGCGAGCGCGGGGGTTCCGGTGGCGAGGACCGGCAGGCCGGCGGCGCCGAGCGCGGCGGCCGCGCCGGCCGAGGCGGCGAGCAGGGAGCGGCGGCTGAGCCGACCGGCGGGGGAGGCGTGGGGGGCGGTGTTTTCTGGCATCGTTCCACCTTTCGCGACGGCGGTTGCCGTCGGTGACGATCAGCAGAGGTGCGACGAGGGATCGGATCGCGGGCGCCGCCGAGCGCCTGTTCGGCGTTCCCGGCGAGGCCAGGGACGGTGATGTTCCGAACGTGTTACATCTTGGGGTCAGACACTAACGTCGGTCGAAGCCGAAAGAAAGCATCGATTCTCTCGAACTTTTGCTTGCATCAACGAAAGTTACTGATGATCGTCAATACCGACGTCCGGCCCGACGTCGCTGACTACGCTCGTGACCGGGAGTCGGCACCGAGGGAGTCGTGCATGGTCCGGAGCGGACGGAGACCGTACCGCCGTCGGCTGACCGCCGCGGTGACGGCACTGAGCTGCGCCGTCGCGCTGGCCACGGCCGGCTGCACGGGCGACGACGGCTTCGCACCCGGTGCGGCGGACGCCGGTGACCCGTACGTCCCGGGGCGCGGCAACGGCGGCTACGACGTCACGCACTACGGGCTGGACGTCCGCTACGACCCGAAGACCGACCGGCTCACCGGCCGGGCCACCATCACGGCGACACCCACCCAGGACCTGTCCCGGTTCAACCTGGACCTGGTCGGCCTCACCGTCGACGAGGTCACCGTCGCCGACAAGCGCGCCGGGCACCGCCGCGACGACGGCGAACTGGTCATCACCCCGCACGACGGGCTCGCCCGCGGCCGGTCGTTCACGGTGACCGTCGACTACGCGGGCGTGCCCACCCCGGTCGACGACGGCGCGTTGGGCAGCGGCGGTTTCCTGCACACCGCCGACGGGGCCATCGCGCTCGGCCAGCCCGACTCGGCGGCCACCTGGTTCCCGGTCAACGACCACCCGTCCGACAAGGCCGGCTACGACATCACGGTGACCGTCCCGGACGGACTGTCCGCGTTGAGCAACGGGGTACCCGGCCCGCGCAGCAGCGCCGACGGCTGGACGACCTGGCGCTGGTCGGAGCGCACCCCGATGGCCAGCTACCTGAGCACCCTGGTGATCGGGAACTACCGGGTGGTCACCGGCACCCACGCCGGACGGCCGATCGTCACCGCGGTCGCCGCGAGCCTGCCGGAGACCGGTGGCGCGGCCGGTTCGGTGGCGCGCACCGGCGAGATCGTCGACTTCCTGGCCAGCCGTTTCGGCCCGTACCCCTTCGACTCGTACGGCGGGATCGTGGTCGCCGACGAGCGGATCGGGTACGCGTTGGAGACGCAGTCCCGGCCGGTCTACGGGCCCGCCTTCTTCACCGGGGACCGCCCCAACCCGGGCGTGGTCGCGCACGAGCTGGCCCACCAGTGGTTCGGCGACAGCGTGTCCCTGCGCCGGTGGAGCGACATCTGGCTCAACGAGGGCTTCGCCAGCTACGCCGAGTGGCTGTGGGAGGAGCACGACGGCGGCCGGACCGCGCAGCGCAACTTCGAACTGCAGTACGCGTCGACCGACTGGTCACAGCCATCGGTCGAGCCAGGCCGGGAGGAGATGTTCGGCACCGCCGTCTACAAACGCGGCGCGCTCGCCGTGCACGCGCTGCGCCGGACGGTCGGCGACGACACCTTCTTCCGCATCCTGCGCACCTGGACGTCCGAGCGGGCCACCGCGAACGCCACCACCGCCGACTTCGTGGCGCTGGCCGAACGGGTGGCCGGCCGACCGTTGCGGCCCCTGCTCGACGCCTGGCTGGTCGGCGGAGCCGCCCCGAGCCTGCCGTGACGACGCCGTGATCATCGGTCGATAGGCTGCCGCCTGCGATCGGGCAGGAGCGCCGGTCGCGCGAGGTGGCCATGCCATCCGCACGGGGCGTACGGGGAGGTTTCGTGATGCGGGGTACGCGGCACAGACTGCGGGCGGGCGTCGGTCTACTGGTGACCGGGGCGCTCCTGGTGTCCGGGTGCGACTCGTCCACACCGGAGGCGGCGGCACCGTCGCCGAGCGCGTCCCCGACCCCGTCGCGGGCCTTCACGGCCGGCGCCGCCGGCGTCGGCGACACGTACTTCCCCAGCTACGGCAACGGCGGGTACGACGTCGGGAAGTACACCGTCAAGGTGCGGTACGACCCGGCGAAGGACCGGCTGACCGGTACGACCACCGTGCAGGCCACCGCGACGGCGGACCTGTCGTCCTTCAACCTCGACCTGGCCGGCCTGACCGTCAAGACGGTCACCGTGGACGCCGCGCCGGCCACCCACACCCGGAACAAGAACGAGCTGGTGATCACGCCGGCGGCCGGCCTCATCACCGGCAACGGGTTCGTGGTGGAGATCGCGTACGAGGGTGTGCCGAAGCCGCTGAAGAACGAACTGCTCGGCGAGGGCGGGTTCCTGCACACCGCCGACGGCGCGATCGCGCTGGGCCAGCCCGAGTCGGCGAGCACCTGGTTCCCGGTCAACGACCACCCGTCGGACAAGGCCGCGTACGACTTCGAGATCACCGTCCCGCAGGGGCTGACCGCGGTCAGCAACGGGGTGCCGGGCGGCAGCACCACCGCGGACGGCTGGACCACCTGGAAGTGGTCGGAGAAGTCGCCGATGGCCAGCTACCTGAGCAACGTGGTGATCGGCAAGTTCCGGATCACCACGGGCCAGCACAAGGGGAAGCCGGTCTACAGCGCGGTCACCACAAAGGTGGCCAAGGGCGCCTCCGACGCGTCGATCGCGCAGACCGTCAAGGTGGCCGACTACCTGGAGACCGTCTTCGGGCCGTACCCGTTCGACGCGTACGGCGGGGTGGTGGTCTCGGACAGCCGGATCGGGTACGCGCTGGAGACGCAGAGCCGCCCGGTCTACTCGGCCGGTTTCTTCAAGCGGGGCGAGAACACCGAGGTGGTCGCCCACGAGCTGGCCCACCAGTGGTTCGGCGACAGCGTGGCGCTGGCCAGGTGGGAGGACATCTGGCTGAACGAGGGCTTCGCGACGTACGCGGAGTGGCTCTGGGCGGAGCACACCAAGGAGTACACCGCCAAGCAGGCGTTCGACATCCGGTACCAGCGGGTGCCCGCCACGGTGTGGAAGACCCCGCCGGGCAAGCCGGGCGTGAAAGACCTGTTCAGCGAGTCGGTCTACCAGCGCGGCGGGATGACCCTGCACGCGTTGCGGGTGGCCGTCGGCGACAAGGCGTTCTTCGAGATCGTCAAGACGTGGGCGGCGGAGAAGCGCAACGGCACCGCCACCACCGCCGAGTTCGTGGCCCTCGCCGAGCGGATCTCCGGCAAGCAGCTCGACGCCCTCTTCGACGCGTGGCTGTACGGCACCAAGAAGCCCGCCCAGCCCAAGAAGCTCTGACCCCCACTCCCCGCGATCTTGCACTTTCTGCGCCGGCAAAAGGGGCGAGTGCGGCCCAATCGGCAACCGAAAGTGCAAGATCGCGGGGGTTCAGGGGGGGCGGGGTCAGTTCTTGACCACCAGGTTGGGGTGGGTTTTCAGGTACGCGTCGGCGCGACCGGCGCGGAGTTCCGTGATGAACTTCCGGCCCTCGCTGGTGAGCTGTTCGCCCTTGTAGGCGCTGCCCTTGCCGACGCCTGAGCCGGGCAGGCCGACCAGGGTGAACTGGTTCTCCGGCACCCCGCTGAGGGCGTACGCCAGGTCGACGATCCGGTTGCCACCGACGTACACCAGGGTGTTGCCCAGGGCGGCGACCACCTGGTCGACGCGCTCGGGCTGCCGGGCCAGGCCCTCGTCGAGGATCTTGCGGGTCAGGGCCTTGATCAGCTGCTGCTGGTGACGCTGGCGGGCGTAGTCACCGCCGGTGATGTAGCGCTGCCGGGCGTAGTCCAGCGCCTGCCAGCCGTTGAGGTGCTGCTCGCCCTTCTCGTAGACCTTCTGCGGTCCGGTGTAGCCACCGGGCGCGCTGTCCCGGTACGTGCCGTCCGGCTTGCGGTGCAGGGACGCGACCCGCTGGTCGACGTAGATGTCGACCCCGCCGAGCGCGTTCACCAGCTTGTCGAACCCGCCGAAGGTGAGCACCGCGCCCGCGTCGATCCGCAGCCCGGTGTAGCCGCTCACCGTGCTGCGCAGCAGCTCGTACCCCTGGGCCGTGCTCGGCTGCTTGGGCTTGCCCGGCACCCGGCTGCCGAAGCTCATCGCGTGGGTGAGCTTGGTCTTGCCGCCCTTGTAGCCGGCCTTGGGGAACGGCGGGATGTCCACCAGCAGGTCGCGGGGGAGCGAGAAGAGGTACGCCCGGCCCAGGCCCTTCGGCACGTGCAGCACCAGAACGGCGTCGGAGTGCGGCTCCCAGCCGGGCACGCTGACCCGGGTGTCCACGCCGACCAGCAGCAGCGTCAGCGGGCCGGTGATGTTCGCGCCCGGCGGTGGGCCGGTCGGACTCGGGCTGGGCGTGGCGGCCGCCGACGGGCTCGGCGAGCCGGCCACCGGGGTGCCGGCGGGCGTGTCGTCGCCGCTCAGCCGCGTGATCACCGCTGTTCCGCCCACGATCAGCGCGACGACGGCGAGTGCCGCCAGCCCGAGCAGCAGCCAGCGTCGGCGCGGCTCCATCGACCCCAGAATCATCCTGTGCTTCCCTCCACCCGTATCCGGAACAACGCTCCGACGGGTGCTCCGGGTTGCGGCCGGGAGGCGCCGGGTCGGTCGGCCGGTGCATGATCGCGCGAAAACGGGCCCTGGCGCGAGCGCTACTGGCGAGTAATGATGCGTCCATGCGGTACGACGTGGTCGTCATCGGGTCCGGCTTCGGCGGCGGCGTCACCGCGCTCCGGCTGGCCGAGAAGGGCTATTCCGTCGGTGTCGTCGAGGCCGGCCGACGCTTCGCCGACGACGAGTTCCCGCAGACGTCGTGGCGTCTGCGCCGCTTCCTCTGGGCGCCCAGGCTGGGCTGCTACGGCATCCAACGGCTCACCCTGCTGCGCTCGGCCACCGGCAGGTCCGGCGGCGGCGTGCTGGTGCTCTCCGGGGCGGGCGTGGGCGGTGGGTCGCTGGTCTACGCGAACACGCTCTACGAACCGCTTGACGCCTTCTACACCGATCCGCAGTGGCGCGACGTCACCGACTGGCGCGACGAGCTGGCCCGCCACTACGACCAAGCGAAACGGATGCTCGGCGTCACCACGTACCCCATCCAGACAGGCGCGGACCGCGCCATGCGGGCGGTGGCCGACCGGATGGGGGTGGGCCACACCTTCCACGCCACCCCGGTCGGCGTGCACATCGGCCGACCCGGTGAACGCGCCGCCGACCCCTACTTCGGTGGCGTCGGCCCGGAGCGCACCGGCTGCCTGCACTGCGGCTCGTGCATGACGGGCTGCCGGCACGGTGCCAAGAACACCCTGGCCAAGAACTACCTCTGGCTCGCTGAACGGCTGGGCGCCACCGTGCACCCGCTGACCACGGTGACGGCCGTCCGGCCGGCCGCCGGCGGCGGGTACGAGGTGCACACCGAACGCACCGGGGCGTGGTTGCGCCGGCGGCGGCAGGTGATCCACGCCGACCAGGTGGTCTTCGCGGCCGGCGCGCTCGGCACCCAGCGGCTGCTGCACGAGATGAAGGCCACCGGGGCGCTGCCCCGCCTCTCCGACCGGCTGGGCGCGCTGACCCGGACCAACTCCGAGGCGATCCTCGGCGCGTCGATCCCCCGGCAACGGGCCCGGCAGCAGCGGACCGACTTCACCGAGGGGGTTGCGATCACCAGCTCGTTCCACCCCGATCCGCAGACCCACATCGAGCCGGTCCGCTACGGCCGCGGCTCCAACGCCATGGGTCTGCTCCAGTCGCTGCTTGTCGACGGCGGACCGCACCGGGTCCGGCGCTGGCTGGGCAGCATCATCCGGCAGCCGGTCCTGGCCGCCCGGATGCTGACCGTGCGCGGCTGGTCGGAGCGGACCGTGATCGCCCTGGTGATGCAGTCGGTGGACAACTCGTTGACCACCCGTTGGCGGCGCGGCCCGTGGGGCCGCCGCCTGGTCGCCGGGCCGGGTCACGGCACCCCGAGCCCGACCTGGATCCCGGCCGGCAACACCGCCACCCGACTGCTCGCCGAGGAGATCGGCGGTACGCCCGGCGGCTCGCTCACCGAACCGTTCGACATCCCGGTCACCGCGCACATCCTGGGCGGGGCGGTGATCGGCGCGACCCCGGCCGACGGCGTGGTCGACCCCTGGCACCGGGTGTACGGCCATCCGGGGCTGCACGTCGTCGACGGCGCGGCCGTGTCGGCGAACCTGGGCGTGAACCCGTCGCTCACGATCACCGCGCAGGCGGAACGGGCGATGTCCTTCTGGCCCAACCGGGGCGACGAGGACCCTCGGCCTCCGCTCGGAGATCCGTACCGACGGCTGACGCCCGTACCCCCGCGCACGCCGGCGGTGCCCGCGGACGCCCCGGCCGCGCTACGCCCCTGACAGGGGCCGGCGCAGGATGTGGTTGACGCCGAACACGGTGTCGCTGACGCGGACGTCGGTGTAGCCGATCCGCTGGTAGAAGCCGTGTGCGGTGTGGCTGGCGCCGGTCTCCACGAACGTGTGCCCCTCGGCCCGGGCCAGCTCCTCGACGTGCCGCATCAACCGACGGCCGATGCCGCGGCCGTGCGCGTCCGGGTCGACGAACATCGTGTAGACCTTGTTGCCGTCGCGGGACACCGTGCCGACCGGGTGTCCGTCCTGCTCGGCGACGTAAATCCGCCGCTCGGCACTGAGTTCGCGGAACCGGTCGGCGGTGAAGTGGTCGCACATCCGGTCGATCAGCTCGGCCGGGTAGTCGCGGCTGTTCACCTCCCGTAGACAGCGGCCGACCAGGGCCGCCAGCGCGTCGCCGTCACCGGGGCGGAACGCCCGGATGCTCAGCTCGGTCATCGGTACGCCTCCGTCCGGTCCGTACGGGGATCGTCGCCGACCGTATCGGGACGCGAAAGGCCCTTGCCGTCCGGACGGACATCACGGGGCATATCGCCAACGACGCGGCCGGCGCGCCGGGTCCGTGGGGCGCGGGTCGGGCCGGCGGTGACACTCGGTAGGCTTTGTGCACATGAGCCTGCCTCGCCCCGTCCTCGTGGTGGACTTCGGAGCCCAGTACGCCCAGCTCATCGCGCGCCGGGTCCGGGAGGCGAAGGTCTACTCCGAGATCGTGCCGCACTCCATGCCGGTCGCCGAGATGCTGGCGAAGAACCCGGCCGCGATCATCCTCTCCGGCGGTCCCTCCAGCGTGTACGCGCCGGGCGCCCCGCAGGTCGACGCCGGCCTGTTCACGGCCGACGTGCCGGTCTTCGGCATCTGCTACGGCTTCCAGGCGATGGCCCAGGCGCTCGGCGGCACGGTGGCCCACACCGGCAACCGCGAGTACGGCGGCACCCCGCTGCGTCCGCGTCTCACCGAGCCGGGCGTGCTGCTCCGCGACCTGCCGGCGGACCTGCCGGTGTGGATGAGTCACGGCGACTGCGTCACCGAGGCCCCCGAGGGCTTCACGGTGACCGCCGAGTCGGCGGGCGCGCCGGTCGCCGCCTTCGAGGACGTCGCCGGTCGCCGGGCCGGCGTGCAGTTCCACCCCGAGGTCGGGCACACCGCGCACGGCCAGGAGATGCTGACCCGCTTCCTGTACGACATCGCCGGCATCGAGCCGACCTGGACGCCCGAGAACATCATCGACGAGCAGGTCGCCCGGATCCGGGCGCAGGTCGGCGACAAGGAGGTCATCTGCGGCCTCTCCGGCGGGGTGGACTCGGCGGTCGCCGCCGCGCTGGTGCACCGGGCGGTCGGCGACCAGCTCACCTGCGTCTTCGTCGACCACGGCCTGCTGCGCGCCGGCGAGGCCGAGCAGGTCGAGAAGGACTACGTAGCGGCCACCGGCATCAAGCTCAAGGTGGTCGACGCGGCGGACCGGTTCCTCGGCGCGCTCGCCGGGGTGACCGACCCCGAGCAGAAGCGCAAGATCATCGGCCGGGAGTTCATCCGGGTCTTCGAGGCCGCCGCCCGTGAGATCGCCTCGCACGGTGACGTGGAGTTCCTCGTCCAGGGCACTCTCTACCCGGACGTGGTCGAGTCCGGTGGCGGCACCGGCACCGCCAACATCAAGAGTCACCACAACGTCGGCGGCCTGCCGGAGGACCTGAAGTTCGCGCTCGTCGAGCCGCTGCGCACGCTCTTCAAGGACGAGGTCCGGGCGCTCGGCCTCCAGCTCGGCCTGCCCGAGGCGATGGTCTGGCGGCACCCGTTCCCCGGCCCCGGTCTGGCCATCCGGATCATCGGCGCCGTCGACCGGGAGCGCCTCGACCTGCTGCGTCAGGCCGACCTGATCGCCCGCGAGGAGCTGACCGCCGCCGGCCTGGACCGGGGCGTCTGGCAGTTCCCGGTGGTGCTGCTCGCCGACGTGCGCAGCGTCGGGGTGCAGGGTGACGGGCGCAGCTACGGGCATCCCGTGGTGCTGCGCCCGGTCTCCAGCGAGGACGCGATGACCGCCGACTGGTCCCGGCTGCCCTACGAGGTCATCGCCCGGATCTCCACCCGGATCACCAACGAGGTCGCCGAGGTGAACCGGGTGGTGCTGGACGTGACCAGCAAGCCGCCGGGCACCATCGAGTGGGAGTGAGCCGGCCTCACGCGGCCGGCGGGGTCGTCGGCGGGTAGGGCGGCGTCGGGGCGTACCCCGGCTGTGGACCGCCGGGCGCGGACCCGGCGGTCGGCGCGACGCCCGCCGGGTGCGGCCAGGCGGGCGCGCCGGTGGGCTCCTCGGGCATCAGGAACCACATGATCGGGTACGCGAGCAGCGCGAGCCCGCCGGTGAGCAGTCCGGTGACCGCGAAGGCCACCCGGACCAGTGTGGGGTCGACGTCGAAGTAGCGGCCGAGGCCACTGGCGACCCCCGCCACCATGCGGTCGGTGGTGGGTCGCCGGAGCTGCTTGTACGGGGCCTGGGGAGCGGCGGTAGGTGTCATGCCTCCACGGTCCGCGCCGACGACCGGCCTGCCCTCGGTGACCGCCCGGATCCCTACCCTGATCGATCCCTGAGCGCGAGCGAGGAGTCAGGAATCCGACTCTTTTCCGTTCCGGTAACGCGGCCCGGGGAGAATTTGGTTCCGTGACCACCATGCTGGAGCCGCTTCGCAGGATCGCGGCATACGCAGTTTGTGCTGATTCAGACGGCCGAGTGTTGCTGGTCCGCGCATCGGAGCGCTCCGGCACACCCGGCACCTGGTCCCTGCCCGGCGGGGCGGTCGACCACGGCGAGGACCCCAACCACACGGTGGTCCGCGAGACCGCCGCCGAGACGGGCCTCTCGGTCGCCGTCTCGGGCCTGGCCGACGTGCTGGCCGACATGCGGGCACTGCCCGAGCGCGGCATCACGATCCACACCGATCGCCTGATCTACCGGGTGGCGGTGCGCGGCGGCACCCTGGCCGACCGCACCGGCGAGCGCCCCACCGACCTGGCCCGGTGGTACACGCTGGACGAGGCGCGGCAGTTGCCACTGCGCTCCTTCACCGCCCGCACCCTCGGCCTCCCCGCCTCCTCGGCCGACGTGGTGCCCGAGGAGGCCCCCGAGTTCCCCTCCTTCTACGCGGTCCCCGGCCCGGACGGGCTGCACCGCGCGCAGCGCTTCGCCGCGTACGCGGTGTGCACCGACCCGGCCGGTCGGGTGCTGCTCACCCGCATCTCCGACGGCTACCCGGGTGCCGGCTGCTGGCACCTGCCCGGCGGCGGCACCGACTACGGCGAGCAGCCCGGCGCGGCGCTCATCCGGGAGTTGGTCGAGGAGACCGGCCAGGCCGGCCGCCTCGTCGAGCTGCTCGGTGTGGCGAGCCACCGCGACGCCGCCTCGCTCGGTCCGGAGGGTTACCCGATCGACTGGCACGGCGTACGCGCCTTCTACCGGGTCGTGGTCGACCAGCCCAACCCGCTGATCATCGGTGACGTCGGCGGTTCCACCTGCGAGGCGCGCTGGTTCGCCCGCGAAGAACTCGGTGCCCTCCCCACCGACCGCCTGACCGAGGTAACCGCCGAAGCAGTCCAAGCCGCCCGCCTCACCTAACCCCACCCCCACCCACCCACCTCCCCGCGTCCCCCCGCGTCGCGGTGATCATGAAGTTATTGTCAGGACACGCCGAGATGGACGGCGATAACTTCATGATCACCGGATCGGTGGCGGGGACGGGGGGAGTGGGGACGTGGGGGATTCGGGGGTTGGTGGGGTGGTTTTGGTGCGGCGGGTGGCTGCTTATGGTCTTCTCGGGGACTTGGGGCGGTTTCTGGTTGTTCGGGGCGATGGTGAGCGGGCCTGGTCGCTGCCGGGCGGGGTCGTTGCGCACGCCGAGCACCCGGAGCGGGCCGTGCTGCGCGCGTTCTCCGCGCAGACCGGGTCGACCGCGTCGGTGCAGCGGTTGCGGGCCGTCGTCGCGGACGTGAGCGGTGACACGGGCGGCGTCTCGGTGCACACCGACCGGTTGCTGTTCGATCTGGCCGGACGGGACGGTGTGCCGGAGGTCACCGACGGTGGCGTCGAGACCCGCTGGGTCGGTCCCGAGGCGGCGAGCGAGTTGCCGTTGACGCCGTTCAGCGCCGAACTGCTCGGTCTGCCCGCCGTCCCGCTGCCGGCCGACGCGTACCCGACCGCCCCGCCCGCGCCGTCGCATCCGGACCGCCGGCTGCGCTTCGGGGCGTACGGGCTGGTCACCGATCCGGCCGGACGGATCCTGCTGACCCAGATCGCCGACGGCTACCCGGGGGCCGGCAAGTGGCACCTGCCCGGCGGCGGCACCGACCACGGTGAGCAGCCGACCACCGGGCTGCTCCGGGAACTGGTGGAGGAGGGCGGTCAGGTGGGCCGCGTGGTGGAGCTGCTCGGCGTGGACAACCTGCACAACCCGGCCGCGCTCGGCCCGGAGGGCCGGCCGCTGGACTGGCACGGCGTCCGGGTGGTCTACCGGGTGCTGGTGGACGCACCGACCGACGCCGTGGTCACCGAGTCCGCCGGTGGCTCGACCGCACGGGCGGGCTGGTTCACCGCCGCCGAGACCGTTGACCTGCCGCTGACCGGTATCGCTGCCTCGGCAATCGGACAGCTGGGCGGATAGCACTCGGCTCAGCGAGCCGAGTTGGCTACCCTCCGGTAGAGTCGGGGATGGGAATGGTGGAGGAAACGGGCGATGAAGCCCGGGATGGGAATTAGAAGGCGGTTCGCGCGGTTTACACCAGATAAGTACCGCCGGCAGCTATCGCCAAGCCCCGTTCCCCTGTGCGATGGTGTACTCCGCCAAAACGGCTGCCGGGCCACGCAAGGTCCGGCACGAGACAGCCGGACACCCGCCCCCCGAGGGCGGCAAGCCGATCCGGTGATGGAGGAAACGTGCCGAGAGCCCCTTGGCGCCGGCGTCGTACGACTGACAGTCCGCGCCCCGCAGGGCGTCGCTGGGCGGGCCGGTTGCGCCGCAGCAGCACGTTCGCCCGCCAGGTGTTGCTGGTCCGCGTGGGCCGCCGCGACGGTGACCTGCGGACCACCGACCTGACACTCCCGGAGCACCGGTACGCCAACCGCCAGCGCCGTCGCTACGGTCTGGACCGGCTCAGCCGCCCGGCCGGCGTCACCCGCGCCGACATCGAGGCGGTCATGCCGGTCAGCCCGGCGCTGCCGATGACGCACACCGACGAGGCCACCGCCGGATCGATCCCCCTGCTCCCCGGCGAGCGCACGATGGCCCGCCGGATGAAGTTCGCCGTGGTCAACGCCTGCACCCTGTCCAGCCTGATGCTCGGCATGCTGGCGATCTTCCTGGCCATGCAGGGTGAGGTGCGCATCGCCGCCCTCTGCCTGATCGCCTGCGTCGTCTTCGACGGCCTGGACGGCGCGTTGGCGCGTCGGCTCGGCGTCGCCAGCCCGTTCGGCGCGCAGATGGACTCGCTCGCCGACATGTGCTCGTTCGGCCTCGCCGCGCCCGTGGTGGTCTACGCCTCGCTCGCCGGTTCCGTGTCGACGGCCGCGGCCGCGGTCGCCTGTGCGCTGGTCGCGGCGTGTGCGGCGATCCGACTGGCCCGCTTCAACGTGTCGCCGAAGGACGGCCGCTTCTTCTGCGGTGTCCCCACCACCATGGCCGCCGCCGTGCTCGCCGTGACCGTGGCGATCGGTCTGCCGGTGCCGGGCCTCGTGCTCGTGGCCGGCGTGGCGCTGCTCGCCTTCGCGATGGTGTCCAGCTTCCCGTACGCCAAGCTCGCACGCCTGGTGAAGCTGCCGCCGTGGCTCTGGCTCGCCCCGGTGCTCGGCGCGCTCGTCGACGTCCGGCTCACGTTCGCCCTGATCGTGGTCGGCTACCTGGTCAGCGGGCCGGTGCTCTGGCTGCGCCAGCGTCGTACCGCCTGATCCGACGTACGAAGAACGGGGCGCCGCGGACAGCGGCGCCCCGTTCTTCGCATCCTGGTCTCAGCGCCAGCGGGCGATGACCGTCGCGCCGCCGACCACCTTGTCGCCCGGCCCCACCAGCGGCTCCGCGGCGTCGGCCGGCAGGTAGACGTCGGTCCGGGAGCCGAACCGGATGAGCCCGAACCGCTCGCCCTTGGCCAGCAGCGCGCCGATCGGCGCGCGCTGCACGATGCGGCGGGCGATCAGGCCGGTCCGCTGCGCGACCACCACCGTGCCTCGGCTGGTGTCCAGCACGGTGTACGCGGCGACGTTGTGCTCGGCGTCCGGCTTCATCGCGTTGACGAACCCGCCGTCGGCGACGAAGTAGTCCACCACCTTGCCGGCGACCGGAGCGCGGTTGACGTGCACGTCCAGCACGGACAGGAAGACCGCGACGCGCAGCCACTCGCCGTCACCGAACCGCTCGTCGTGCAGCCGCTGCACCGACAGGACCTTGCCGTCCGCGCTGGCCACCACGGCGTTCGGGTCCTCCGGCACGTCCCGCTCAGGGTCCCGGAAGAACGCGGCGACCGGGCCGGCCGCCAGCGCCGGCAGCAGCCACAGCTTGGACGACGGACGCGCCACCCGGGCCAGCGCCGCCAGACCCAGCGTGATGCCCGCCGCCGCCACTCCGTTGGAGTCGATGTGCATGCCTCTGGTCAGCGGCACGCTGGACGGCCGGTACGCCGGGGCCAGCCGGTCGGCCGCCGCCGGACTGGCGGGCGTGAATCGCAGCCGGTGGACCCTAAGCGGCGGCGAGTTGCGCAGCACCAGGTCGTTGCCGACGCCGTACAGGGCGTCCTGCCGGCCCAGTTCGCCGGCCGCGCCGGCGGTCCGGCCCGGAGTCGCGGTGGTGGCGATGCTCAACACGGCGCCGTCGACGAGGTACTTCGACAACCCCTGGATGCCGGTACGGGCCTCCTCGGCGGTGCCGGTGAACGCCTCACCGGCGATGACCACCGCCCCGGCCTCGGCGTCGTCGAGCGAGTCGACCACGCGTACCCGGTCGGCGACCCACCGGCCCTGCGCGGTGACGTGCTCGCGGAGCGCGGCGGCGGTGGACGACTCGGCGGGCACCACGGTGAGCCGGTCGCCGGGGAGCAACGCCTCGATCGCCGCGGCCAGGACCGCGGACTCCGGGCTCGCGCCGACCAGCAGGGCGACCTTCGGGTCGTTCATCCGGGCAAGCTCGGAGACGAGCGTACGGGCGGCTCGCTCGCCGATGCGGACCGGACCGGACCGGCCGGTGGTACGCACGGCGGGGGACTGCGTCATGACGGGCGGGCTCCTGACGGGGTAGAGACGGGAATCGCGGCGGGGGCGCCATGGCGGGACGGGCCGGCCGGCGGAGGCGAGATCTCCACCGGCCAGCATATGCGCCTGTCCACGCCCGCCGCACCGGCGAGCCCTCCGGCCCGGACCGGAAGGCCGGTCAGGAATCCTGCCGCCGCCCCGGTCGCTCGTTCGTGCCCGCCGGATCGTCGGCGGCCGCGTGGTCGTCGTGGACCACCGGATTCTTGTCGGCTGCCGACTCCTCCCGCGGTGGATCGCCCACCCGGTTCTCGCCGTCCGGGGTGACCGGGTGGTCGACCCGGGTCGCCTCGGTGGCCGGTGCGGACTCCGGCTCCGCCGGGGCGTGGGCCAGCCAGGCGGGGTGGACCATGCCGGCCGCCGGCGCGTCGGGCGTGCGCAGTTCGGCCGTGGGCGGCTCCGGCGTGCGCAGCTCGGCGGTGGGCGCGGCGTCGGGCGTGGGCTCGTACGTGGGCTGTTCGTACGTGGGCTGCTCGTACGTCGGCGGTTCGTACGCGGCGGTCGGCGGCGTGCCCTGCTCGGTGGCGACGGCCCCGGGCGCGACCGTGGTGGCGGAGGCCGGCGCCCCCGGCCCGGCGGAATCGTTCGGCTCCGGGCGGCTGGAACTGCCGGAGCGCAGCGCGCCGACCAGACCGAAGATCCCGATCAGGATCAGCGCGCCGGCCAGGAACCAGCCGACCGGCGGCAGCGCGAGCCCGAGCAGTTGGGCCAGCAGCCACCAGGCCGACAGCCCCAGGAACACCAGCCCGAAGGCGAACGAGAGCAGATCCGTACGGTGCGCCTTCACCGGGTCACCTCCAGGTTGCCGGCGTTGACGTGGATGTACAGCCGCAGCTTCCCGCCGCCCGGGCCGTCCGCGCCCAGGTCGGTGGACTCGCGCAGCCGGCCGTCGATGCCGCCGGATCGGTTGCCGAAGACGGTGGCGTCGCCGGCGTTGACGTCGGCCACCGTGGTGACGTCCACGTTGGGCGGTACGACCACGGTCGCCTGACCAAAGTTGATCGCCACGGTCACCTGGGTGTCCCGCTTCGTGAAGTCGATGCCGCGCAGGTCGAGGACGGCGTCACCGAAGCTGTTCTCGTACCGGTCGGCGAGGTCGCGGTAGTCGGTGGGCGCCCAGGTGACCGCGCCGTCCACGCCCCGGATCCGGTCGTAGGACTCGGCTACGGTCGCCGTGCCCAACGCGGCTGCCGTCACCAGGCCCAGCGCGATCAACCAGCGCGCCCGGCCGAACCAGGTGCCGACCAGCAGCCCCAGCCCGATGGTGGCCAACGCGGCGGCGAAATACGCCGAGGCGCCGACGTCGAAGACGTCCAGGAGGTCGAGCAGGGCGACCACGCCGAGCGCCAGGAAGATCAGCGAGAAGGTCACCGGACCGAGCGGCGACCGCTCCCGGGGCCGCTTGGGCGGCTTCGGTGGCTTGGGCGGGGGGTACGCGACCGGCGCCGGTGCGGCGTACGGACCGTGTGGCGCGAACGGCGGGCGGTACCCACCCGGCGTCGTCGCACCCGGCTGGGTGGCCGGGCCGGCGGCGGGTACGGCGGTCACCGGCGCGGCCGGCCAGCCGCTGGTGGGCGTGGCGACGGTGGGTGTGCCGCTGGCCGGCCAGCCGGTGCCCTGCGGGGTGGCCGGCTGTGCGGACACCGGAGCGGCCACGGACCCCGTCGCCATCGGGGACATCGGCTGCGCGCCGACGGTCGGCTGCCCGGTGACGGGCGGCTGACCACCCGGGACGGTCGGGTACCCGCCCTGCGGCGCGGGGGCGTACGTCGGGGCGTCGCCGGCCAGCGGCGCGGTCGCCGGCGGACCGCTGGGCGGTACCGTGCCGTACGCGGGAGCGGGCCAGGCGACCGGCGGGACCGGTCCGGCTGGCGTACCCGCCGGGGAGGGCGGCACCGGCCCACCGGAGGGCTGTGGCCCACGGTTGTCCCGGTTGAGCAGCAACGCGCCGCCGATCAGGATGGCCGCGCCGAGCAGCACCGCGCGGAAGGCGTCGGTGACGATGTAGCCGAAGCTCGCGGCCACCAGGATGCCCAGGATGATCACGGTCACCGGGGACATGCTGGACCGGCCCCGCCCCAGCATGGACTCCACGGGGGAGGCCGTGTCGCCCTCGTTGGGGATGATCAGCCAGGCGGCGACGTACACCAGGATGCCGATACCGCCGAAGAACCCGAGCACCGCGAGGAGCACCCGCCACAGCACCGGGTCGGTGTTGGTGGCCCGTCCGATCGCCGCGCAGACGCCGGCGAGGTACCGGCCGTCGCGGGGTCGCACCAGCCCGTACCGAGAGGTGAAGCCGGTGCCGCCCAGCGGGCCCACGGACGGTCCGGGCGCACCGGGCCCGCCAGGCGTACCCGCGGCGCCGCCGGGCCCGTAGCCCGTGCCGGTCGTACCCCCGGGGCCGTAGCCGGTGCCGGCTGCGAAGCCGGCGCCCGGCGCGTAGCCGGCGCTCGACGGCTCGTGGGCCGTCGGGCCGGTGGGCGGGCCGAAGGCGGTCGGCTCGGTCCAGCCGGTGGGTGTCGTAGGCGGTGCGGGCGGTACTGAACCGCCCGGCTGTGCCGGCCCGTGGCGGGGCGGCGGGGCAGCTTCCTCGGTCATGCCTCGATCCTGCTGCCGACCTCGCCCGAACGACCTCAGGACCCGACCCTGACGCCACCCTGAGATCCGAGGGGTCGGAATGTCGGGGGCGTCCCCGTGGTCGGCGGACGCCGCAGCGTGTGACGATCGGACTCACCGAACCACGCCCAGCCCACCACCCTGACCAGGGAGCCTGTGATCAGCACCGTGACCCCGCCGCCGCGCCTCTACCGAGCCCCCGAGCATCGGATGGCCGCCGGCGTCGCCGCCGGCATCGCCGACCACCTCGGCATCTCGGTGCTGCGCGTGCGCGTCGCGTTCATGGTGCTGCTCGGGCTCAGTGGGCTCGGGCTGCTGCTGTACGCGGCGTTCTGGGCGGTGGTGCCGCTGCGCCCCGGTGACACCGCCGTGCCGCCCCGGCGGGACGTGGGCCAACTCCTGCCGTTCGTCGGGATCGGGCTCGGTGTCCTGTTGATCCAGGTGATGGTCTTCGACTCGGTCGGCGCGGCGGGCACCGCCGGCTGGCTGGTCGCCATCATCGCGGTCGGCGCGGGCGTGATCTGGCACCAGTCGGCGCCCGAGCGGCGACGTCGTTGGGGCGAGACGATGCCGGTCCCGTGGCTCGGCGCGGTCGTCGAGGAGAGTGACCGGCGGGCCTTCGTGCTCCGGTTCATCGGCGGTGGGGTGCTGGTCGCGGTCGGCATCATCGGTGTCGCGGCGGTCTACTCGCCGGCGCAGAACTTCGACGCGGTGATCAACGGAGTGATCTTCGCGCTGGTCGGACTGGCCGGGGTCGGCGTGGTCGCGGCACCGGTGCTCTGGCGGACGTACAACCAGCTCCGCGCGGAGCGCGAGGGCCGGATCCGGGAGCAGGAGCGGGCCGAGTTGGCCGCGATGGTGCACGACCAGGTGTTGCACACCCTGGCGCTGATCCAGCGCAACGCCGGCGACGTCAAGACGGTGCAGCGGTTGGCGCGGGGGCAGGAGCGCTCGCTGCGCAACTGGCTCTACAAGCCCACGGCCTCGCCGAACGAACGCTTCGCCGCCGCCCTGGAGCAGGCCGCCGCCGAGGTGGAGGACACTTTCGCGATCACCGTGGAGGCGGTGGTGGTGGGGGACCGTGAGACCGACGAGAAGGTCGGCGCGCTGGTCGCCGCCGCCCGGGAGGCGCTGGTGAACGCGGCGCGGCACGCCGGCGTGCAGACCGTCTCGCTCTACGCCGAGGTGGAGCCCGATCAGGTCAGCGTGTTCGTCCGGGACCGGGGTAAGGGCTTCGATCCGGATACGGTGGAGGACCACCGGCACGGCGTACGCGGTTCGATCATCGGACGGATGAAGCGGCACGGCGGACGGGCCGAGATCCGGTCCGGCCCGGGGGAGGGGACCGAGGTCCGGTTGATCCTGCCGATCTCCCGGGACTCGTCCGCGGCGGAGAGGAACAGATGACCATGGCCGAGCAGCCGACGGAACAGCCGGCCCCGAGCCGCCCCGAACGCCTGCGGGTCTTCCTCGTGGACGACCACGCGATGTTCCGGGCCGGGGTACGCGCCGAGTTGGGCGCGCACGTCGAGGTGGTGGGCGAGGCGAGCACGGTGGCTGAGGCGGTCGCCCGGATCGCCGTCACGCTGCCCGACGTGGTGCTGCTCGACGTCCACATGCCCGACGGCGGTGGCCGCGCGGTGCTGGAGGCGATGCGGCGCACTCACCCGCAGGTCAAGTTCCTGGCCCTGAGCGTCTCCGACGCGGCCGAGGACGTGATCGGGCTGATCCGGGCCGGTGCCCGGGGGTACGTCACCAAGACCATCTCGCCGGACGAGTTGGCCGCCGCGATCCGCCGGGTGGCCGACGGTGACGCCGTGTTCAGCCCTCGGCTGGCCGGGTTCGTGCTGGACGCGTTCGCGGCCCGCCCGGACGCGCCGGTCGCCGACCCGGAGTTGGACCAGCTCACCAACCGTGAGCGGGAGGTGCTGCGCCTGCTCGCCCGGGGATACGCGTACAAGGAGATCGCCAAGGAGTTGTTCATCTCCATCAAGACGGTGGAGACGCACGTGTCGAACGTGCTGCGCAAGCTTCAGATGTCCAACCGGTACGAGCTGTCCCGCTGGGCTGCGGACCGCCGGCTGGTGTGATCAATTCCTCCGCCCTGGCATTTCGGGCAGATGCCACGGATGTTACGGGGCGGGGCTGACAAAAGATCAATCGTGGCTCCATACTGCCCCGGTCCCGTTTCCGCGCGTGGGTCTCGCATCCCGCGGAAACGGCGGCTCACGAGCGTGCCCGCGACGGCGGGTCACCCCTGGGGGAGAGGTACCACTTCTGATGTTCGGACAACGAGGACGACGCTGGGCGCGGGTCGCCCTGGCGGCTGTGGCCGGCAGCGCCCTGGCGTTCGGCGTGGCGGGCGCCGCCGCTGCCGCTCCGGCCACCGGTGTGGCCAAGGTGGTCGATGGCACCGAGCTCATCCTGAAGCTCGACGGCACGACGCGCCCCACGTCGGCGCTCGCTCTGAAGATCGACGGCAAGATGGTGCCGGCGTTCTGCATCGACTACCGCACGAACGTGAAGAACAACGGTACGTACGAGGAGGGCACCTGGGACGAGTCCCAGGTGAAGAACCTCGGCAAGGTGCAGTGGGTGCTCACCCACGGCTACCCGAACGCCGACGCCACCAAGCTGCTCGCTGCCGCCGGCGTGGACACCAAGATCGGCAAGAAGCAGCTCGACAACCTGCTCTACTTCGGCACCCAGACCGCCGTCTGGCACTTCAGCGACGGCATCGAGCTGGGCCCGTGGGAGAAGGGTCTGCTCGAGAAGAAGCAGTACGAGGTGATCACGAAGGTCCGTGACTACCTGGTCAACAACGCCACCGACCAGCCGGAGCCGCGTGCCGAGCTGTCCGTCGACCCGGCCAGCGCCACCGCGACGGTCGGCGGCAAGGCCGGTCCGTTCACGGTGAAGGGCCCGGCGGGCGTCATCACCGTCGCGGCCACCGGCGGCACCGCCGTCGACGCCGAGGGCAAGCCGGTCACCACGACCACCAACGGCGGGCAGTTCTGGCTGGCCGCCGAGGCCGCCGGCGCGGTGAACGTGACCCTGACCGCGCAGGACTCGGTCTCCTTCGGCCGGGTGTTCCTGTTCACCGGCCCGAAGAAGGCGCAGAAGCTGATCCTCGGTGGCAGCACCGGCGCGACCGTCACCGCCCGGGCGGCGGCCACCTTCACCGCCGTACCCACCACCCCGCCGGCCACCCCGTCGGCGACCCCGAGCGCGTCGGCCTCCCCGACCACCCCGTCGGCCACGCCGTCGGACTCGGTGCAGCCGGCCAGCCCGGCCCCGTCCACCTCGCCGGCGAGCAACGGTGGCGGCCTGCCGCTGACCGGTTCGCCGATCGCGGCGGCGGCGACCGCTGGTCTGCTGCTGCTCGCCGCGGGCGCGGTGGCCGTCCTGGTGGTGCGTCGCCGCAAGGTCCGCTTCACCGCCTGATCCACCTCGCCGCACCATCGGCCCCGGCACCGCGCAAGCGGCGCCGGGGCCGATGTCGTTCCGGCGCAGTCGTCGGTGCGCAGAAGGTCGTCCGGGACGCACTCGTCCACCCAGCCGGTGCTGGTGCCCGGGTAGCGGACGAGGGCATCGTCCGGACGGGTAAAGAACGGTGCGTGTCGGACTGGTTACGGATCGGCGGCGGCGGCCTTCGGGCGATCCGCCGAGGCCGGACCTGAGCGCCGCTCGGGTCTCCTAGCAGGCCATCTGCGTCGAGGTGGAGGACCTGCACCGCGACCGTTTTATGATCATTTTTCAAGTATCGGCAACGTGGCGGGCAACTAACGGCTTGATAACGGCACCTTCACGGAAGAGGCCGGTGGGTGTCACAGTGGCAGCACCCCACCCTCGGTGTGTGGCACTCCGTACGGCCCACGACCATGTTCTCCGCTGCTACCGGCGGGTTCGTGGTCGCGACGCCTGCGTAGGGTCGTGTCCCGTCGGGTGGGGAGCCCGGCGGATCGGAACATCAGGGGTGTCCCCAAACTTCCCTGTGGTCCCGGCGACCTCCGCCCCGAGGTAGCCGGGCGGTGTCACCCCCAAACGTGCGTGAAACCCACGACGGAACCAGGTTAGAAAGAGGAGGCCCCTCGGAATGAGAGTCTCGAAGCGGGCGACGAGCGCGATCGCGCTCAGCGCGGCCGCCGCGCTTGTCGCGAGCGGTTGCTCGAGCGGTGACAGCGACGGCGACGCCGCCGCCACCAAGGATGGCGCCATCGTCATCCACGGCGTCCAGCCGGAGAACCCGCTGGTTCCGTCGAACACCACGGAGACCGGCGGTGGCAAGATCATCGACTGGCTGTGGACCGGCCTGGTCGAGTACCCGAACGACGGTGGGGCCCCGCGCAACGCGCTGGCCGAGTCCATCGACACCAAGGACTCCAAGGTCTTCACGATCAAGATCAAGAAGGGTACCAAGTTCCACGACGGTACCGAGGTGAAGGCGAAGAACTTCGTCGACGCCTGGAACTGGGCCGCGTACTCGCCGAACGGCGCGCAGAACGGCTCCTTCTTCTCGGACATCGCGGGCTTCGACAAGACCTACACCGAGGACCCGGACGGCGCGGACGGCCCGCAGAAGGCCCCGGAGCCGTCGGCCAAGGAGCTCTCCGGTCTGAAGGTCATCGACGAGCAGACCTTCGAGGTCACCCTCGCCGCCCCGACCGCGGTCTTCCCGACCAAGCTCGGCTACAGCGCCTTCATGCCGCTGCCGGACAAGTTCTTCACCATGAAGCCCGAGGAGTTCGGTAAGAACCCCATCGGTAACGGCCCGGTGAAGTTCGTCTCGTGGCAGGACAACGTCCTCATCAAGCTCACGCGCTTCGACGACTACAACCTGCGTGACAAGATGAAGATCAAGGACGTCGACGTCAAGCTGTACCAGGACGAGACGGCCGCGTACGCCGACCTGCTGGCCAACAACCTCGACTTCATGGAGGTTGTCCCCACCTCGGCGCTCGCCGGTGACAAGTGGAAGACCGACCTCGGCGACCGGGGCCTGAACACGGTCACCCCGTCGACCGCGTTCATCGCGTTCCCGATCTACGACAAGCGCTTCCAGAACCCGAAGCTGCGTCGCGCGGTCTCGCTGTCGATCAACCGGCAGGAGATCTCCGACAAGATCTTCTTCGGTACCCGCAAGCCGGCCGACAGCTGGGCGAACCCGCTGACCCCGGGCGCCAAGCCGGGCAACTGCACCGCCTGCAAGTTCGACCCGACCACGGCCAAGCAGCTGCTGACCGAGGCCGGCGGCTTCACCGGTGAGATGGTCTTCTACTACAACGCCGACTCCAGCCACAAGGACTGGATGGACGCCGTTGCGCAGCAGGTCAAGACCAACCTCGGCATCGAGGCTCGCGCCGAGGGCATCCCGACCTTCGCGGTCTTCCGGCAGAACATCAACGCCCACAAGATGACCGGCCCGTACCGTGCCGCGTGGCAGCAGGACTACCCGGACGTGGAGAACTGGGTCAACCCGCTCTACGTCAAGGGTGGCTCCTCGAACGACGGTCTCTACAGCAACCCGCAGGTCGACACCCTGGCCAAGCAGGCCAGCGCCGCGCCGAGCCTGGAGGCCTCGCACGAGGCGTTCGCCAAGGCCGTCGAGGTTGTCGACCAGGACGTCCCGAGCATCCCGATCTACTTCTACGGCCAGCAGTCCGGCCACTCGGAGAAGATCAAGAAGCTCGAGCTGAACAACGTCGGCGAACTCGACATCACCTCGGTCGAGCTCTGATCCGTACGGTCTGACCCCGGGTCGGGCTCGCCACATCCGGTGAGCCCGACCCGGGGCCGTTCCGCGAGTGGGTGCTACAACATGCCACTCGCCACGTTGTCACCACCGTGTCGGCCGTCCGACGCGCCCCCTGTCTGGAGGACCACCCCATGGGCCGTTATCTGTTGAGACGGCTGCTCCAACTCGTGCCGGTCTTCATCGGCTCGACCTTCCTGATCTACGCCCTCGTCTGGGCCGTTCCGGGCGACCCGTTCGCCGGCAAGTGCGGCGAGCGGCGCTGTCCGGATCAGTACGTCGCGTACATGACCGAGAAGTACCACCTGGACCAGAACGTCTTCGTGCAGTACGGCAACTACATGAAGAACCTCCTCCAGGGCGACTTCGGACAGACGTTCTCGCAGCGCGACATCGGCGACATCATCGCGAACGCGTACCCGAACACGCTGAAGCTGGCTCTGGTCGCGCTCGCCATCGAGGCCGTCATCGGCCTCGGCGCCGGCATCCTGACCGGTCTGCGTCGCAACGGTTTCCTGGACAACCTGGTCCTGGTCTCGACCCTGTTCCTGCTCGCGCTGCCGGTGTTCGTCGTCGGCTTCGTGCTGCAGTGGCTGCTGGGTGTGCAGTGGGGCATCGTCAAGCCGACCGTCTCGTCCGAGATGCGGTTGTCCGAACTGATCGTCCCGGGCTTCGTGCTCGGTAGCGCGTCGGTCGCGTACATCGCCCGGGTGGCCCGCACGAGCATCGCGGAGAACCGCCGCGCCGACTACGTGCGTACCGCCATCGCCAAGGGCCTGCCGATGCGCCGGGTCGTGGGTGTGCACCTGCTGCGCAACTCGCTCATCCCGGTGGTCACCCTGCTCGGCACCGACCTCGGCGCCCTGATGGGCGGCGCGATCGTCACCGAGGGCATCTTCGGCATCAACGGCATCGGCCGCGAGGTCTACCGGGCGATCGTCACCAAGGAAAGCGCTACCGTGGTTGGCATCGTGGTCGTACTGGTGGTCGTCTATCTGGTGATGAACCTGTTGGTCGACCTGCTCTACGCCGCCCTGGACCCGAGGATCCGTTATGAGTGACCCAAGCACCGCATCGATCGTCAGCACCCCTCCCGCTCAGGCGACGGACACCCCGACGACTCCCGGGCCGCAGGGCAACGAGAAGCCGCGCGGTCTGCTCGGTGACGCCTGGCGCGACCTGCGCCGCAAGCCGCTGTTCTGGATCTCGGCGACGTTCATCGTCATCTTCCTGTTGATGGCGGCCTTCCCGTCGCTGTTCGCCCCCGGCGACGCGGTCAACGGCTCGCTCTCGCGCAGCCTCGAGAAGGCGTCCGGGAACGCCTGGTTCGGGTACGACCTGCAGGGTCGGGACGTCTACGCCCGAGTCATCTACGGCGCCCGTGCCTCCGTCGTGGTCGCCGTGCTCTCCGTGGTCGGCACGCTGCTGGTCGGCGGCACCATGGGCATCATCGCCGGCTACCTCGGCGGCTGGGTCGACACGCTGCTCAGCCGGATCGCCGACGTGTTCTTCGGGATTCCGTTCGTGCTCGGCGCGATCGTCATCCTGACCACGTTCAACGGCTCGGGCAGCACCAACAGCAAGGCCGAGATCATGGGCCTGGTGATCATCTCGCTGATCGTGCTGAGTTGGCCGGTCGTGATGCGGTTGATGCGCTCCTCGGTGCTCGCCACCCGGGAGGCCGACTACATCGTCGCGGCCCGCGCGCTGGGCGCCGGCAGCGGTCGGATCATCCTCAAGCACCTGCTGCCGAACTGTCTGGCCCCGCTGCTGGTCTACGGCACGATCATGGTCGGCTCGTTCATCGGCGCCGAGGCCACCCTGTCGTTCCTGGGTGTCGGCCTGAAGTCGCCGGTGGTGTCCTGGGGCATCATGATCAGCGAGGGCAAGGATTTCATCCGGGTCGCGCCGGGGCTGGTGTTCTTCCCCGCAGCCTTCCTCGTCGCCGCAGTGCTGAGCTTCGTGATGCTCGGCGAGGCGGTCCGCGAGGCCCTCGATCCGAAACTCCGCTAGGGGAGATCCAGTGTCCGACATTCTCGTGTCCGAGCAGTCCGCGCCGGGATCCGGCGGGTCCGGACGTCCCTCCGGCCGGCTGCTCGAGGTCGACGACCTGCGGGTGGAGTTCCGTACCCGGGACGGCGTCGCAAAGGTCATCAACGGGGTCACGTACCACGTCGACGCGGGGGAGACCCTCGCCGTGCTCGGCGAGTCCGGCTCCGGCAAGAGCGTCACGGCGCAGACCATCATGGGCATCCTCGACACGCCCCCCGGGTTCGTCACCGGTGGGCAGGTCCGCTTCCACGGCAAGGACATGCTCAGCATGTCGGCCGAGGAGCGCCGCCGCATCCGCGGTGAGGGCATCGCGATGATCTTCCAGGACGCGCTCTCCGCCCTGAACCCGGTCTTCACCGTCGGGTTCCAGATCGCCGAGCAGTTCCGGATCCGGCGGGGCATGGGTCGCGCCGAGGCCAAGAAGCGCGCGATCGAGATGCTCGACCAGGTCAAGATCCCGAACGCCAAGGGCCGGTTCAACAACTACCCGCACCAGTTCTCGGGTGGCATGCGGCAGCGCGCGATGATCGCGATGTCGCTGGCGCTCGACCCCGAGGTGCTGATCGCGGACGAGCCGACCACCGCGCTCGACGTGACCGTGCAGGCCCAGATCATGGACCTGCTCGCGGAGCTCCAGCGTGAGCGGCAGATGGGCATGATCCTGATCACCCACGACCTCGGCGTGGTCGCCGATGTCGCGGACCGGATCGCCGTCATGTACGCGGGTCGCATCGTCGAGGAAGCCGACGTGTACGACCTGTACGCCAAGCCGGCGCACCCGTACACGATGGGTCTGATCGACTCGATTCCGCGGCTCGACGAGAAGGGGCAGCAGCTCCGGACGATCAAGGGTCTCCCGCCGAACCTGATGAACATCCCGCCGGGCTGCCCGTTCAACCCGCGCTGCCCCATGGCTCAGCCGGTATGCCGGGAGAAGGTCCCCCCGCTGCTTCAGGTGGGCCACGCCCGGGCCAGCGCCTGCCACTTCGCCGAGGAGCTGGTGAACCGTGTCTGAGAACATCCTCGAGGTCCGTGACCTGGTCAAGCACTACCCCGTCACCCAGGGCGTGGTGTTCAAGAAGACCGTGGGTCACGTCAAGGCCGTCGACGGGGTCTCGTTCGGTCTGGGGGCCGGCGAGACGCTCGGTGTCGTCGGCGAGTCCGGCTGCGGCAAGTCGACCCTCGCCCGGGTTCTGATGAACCTGGAGAAGCCGACCGCCGGTGGGGTGATCTACAAGGGCCAGGACATCTCCAAGCTCTCCGGCGGCGCGCTGCGTCGGCTGCGTCGGCAGATCCAGCTGGTCATGCAGGACCCGTACACGTCGCTGAACCCGCGCATGACGGTCGGCGACCTGATCGGTGAGCCGTTCGAGATCCACCCGGAGGTGGCGCCGAAGGGCAGCCGTCGGGCCAAGGTCCGCGAGCTGCTCGACCTGGTCGGGTTGAACCCGGAGCACATCAACCGGTACCCGCACCAGTTCTCCGGCGGTCAGCGTCAGCGCATCGGCATCGCCCGGGCGCTCGCGCTGCGGCCCGAGGTGATCGTCTGCGACGAGCCCGTCTCGGCGCTCGACGTCTCCATCCAGGCCCAGGTGATGAACCTGCTGGAGAAGTTGCAGGGTGAGCTGGGGCTCTCGTACATCTTCATCGCCCACGACCTGTCGGTGGTCCGCCACCTGTCGGACCGGGTGGCGGTGATGTACCTCGGCAAGATCGTCGAGATCGGCACCGAGGACGAGATCTACGAGCGGCCGACCCACCCGTACACCCAGGCGCTGCTCTCGGCGGTGCCGGTGCCGGACCCGACCCAGCGGAACAACAAGACGATCATCCGGCTCACGGGTGACGTGCCGTCGCCGATCAGCCCGCCCTCGGGCTGCCGGTTCCGGACCCGCTGCTGGAAGGCGCAGGATGTCTGCGCCGAGCAGGTCCCGCTGCTGGAGATCCGCCGCGACTCGGACCACCCGAGCGCCTGCCACTTCGCGGAGCGACGCGAGATCGTCGCCACCCACGAGGCGTGATTCACCGGAACCGCCTGCCGACGTCACCACGACGACGGCAGGCGGTTTCGTCTGTCCGGGCTCGCCCGTCAGAGCGGGCCGCGGCCGGCGCGTAGCAGCAACAGCGCCAGTTGCGTGCCGTCGGCGCCGAGCGCGAGCCGGAAGCGTTCCAGGATGTCCCGTTCCCGGGAGAGCACCAGCCGGGTGCCTCCGGAGGCCATCCGGGTCGCGCCCACCTCCCGCGACAGTGCGGCCCGCTCCTGCCAGAGCGTGATCAGGGCATGGTCGATCTCGTCGATCCGCTCCCTGATCTGCACGATCCGCGCGGCGGCGGTCGGCTCCACCGTGCCGGTCCGCGCGTCGGCCGGGTCGCCGGATTCCGCCGGAGGGCCCGCTGGCGGCACGCTCCCGTCCGCCAGGGCCTGTGCCGGGTCCGGCCGCGCCGGGCCGCCGTTCTGCTCCACCACGTCTGTCATCATCGGGTACCTCTCGCGCTCTGGTGCCCCGTGCCCGCAACCCGGGACGAAAAAGCCCCGGACTCCAGGAGCCCGGGGCTTTTCGCAGGTCTGATCGATCAGGCGCGACCTACGGCAGCCGGACTCCCGGTGCCGTAGTAAAAGTAGTAGCGCGCAGCGATCACGCCGTTGAGTATGCCCACCCCGGTCCCCGGTACGCAAGCAGCCGGCGTCGACGGGTCGGCCCGCACCGGTCGGGAAGTGTCCGGCTGGCGGCATAGACTTGTCGCGCGATGCATCCTCTCTTCGACATCCCCGCGTCCCCGCCCGCGCCGGAGTCCGCGCCGGCCCGCCCGCACCGGCCCGGGTCGGCCTCCGCCCACCTCGATCCGCGGCAACTCCTCGACGGGTTGAACGGGCCGCAGCGCGACGCGGTCAGCCACGCCGGCTCCCCGTTGCTGATCGTGGCCGGCGCGGGTTCCGGCAAGACCCGGGTGCTCACCCACCGGATCGCCTACCTGCTCGCCGCCCGGGACGTCCATCCCGGCGAGATCATCGCCATCACCTTCACCAACAAGGCGGCGGGCGAGATGAAGGAGCGCGTCGCCGCGCTTGTCGGCCCTCGGGCCCGGCTGATGTGGGTGTCGACGTTCCACTCCGCGTGCGTCCGCATCCTGCGTGCCGAGCACGAGCACGCCGGCCTCAAGTCGACATTCTCGATCTACGACGCGGACGACTCCCGTCGGCTCATGCAGTTGGTCACCCGTGAACTGGATCTCGACCCGAAGCGTTACCCGGCGCGTGGGCTGGCCGCCCAGGTCTCCAACCTCAAGAACGAGTTGGTCGACCCCGAGCAGTTCGCCGCGCGGGCCAACGGGCCCAACGAGCGGGCGCTCGCCGAGGCGTACACGCTCTACCAGCGCCGGCTGCGCGAGGCGCACGCGCTGGACTTCGACGACCTGATCATGACGACGGTGCACCTGCTCCAGTCCCACCCGCACGTGGCGGAGAGCTACCGGCGGCGGTTCCGGCACGTGCTCGTCGACGAGTACCAGGACACCAACCACGCCCAGTACGTCCTGATCAAGGAGCTGGTCTCCGGCACCGACGGGCTGGCACCGGCCGAGCTGTGCGTGGTCGGTGACGCCGACCAGTCGATCTACGCGTTCCGGGGCGCGACGATCCGCAACATCCTGGAGTTCGAGCGGGACTTCACCGACGCGCGGACGATCCTGCTGGAACAGAACTACCGCTCCACGCAGACCATCCTCAACGCGGCCAACGCGGTGATCGACCGGAACACCTCCCGCAAGCCCAAGCGGCTGTGGAGCGAGGCCGGCGACGGCGAGCGGATCGTCGGGTACGTGGCGGACACCGAGCACGCCGAGGCCGACTGGGTGGGCCGGGAGATCGACCGACTGGTCGACGCCGACGAGACCCGTCCCGGTGACGTCGCGGTCTTCTACCGCACCAACGCCCAGTCCCGCGTCTTCGAGGAGGTGTTCATCCGGGCCGGCCTGCCCTACAAGGTCGTCGGCGGGGTGCGCTTCTACGAGCGCAAGGAGGTCCGCGACGCGCTGGCGTACCTGCGTTCGGTGGTCAACGACGACGACACGGTGAGCCTGCGGCGGGTGCTGAACACCCCGCGCCGGGGGATCGGCGACCGCGCGGAGGCGTGCGTCGAGGCGTTGTCCAGCCGCGACCGGATCTCCTTCGGCGCGGCGCTGCGGCGTGCCAAGGACGCCCCGGGCATCTCCACCCGGGCGGCCAACGGCATCGCCGACTTCGTGGCGCTGCTCGACGGCGCGCGGGAGCTGGCCGAGACCGGCACCCCGGAGGAGGTGCTGGAGGCCCTGCTGACCCGTTCGGGCTACCTCACCGAGCTGGAGGAGAGCCTCGACCCGCAGGACGCCGGTCGGGTGGACAACCTCCAGGAGCTGGTCAGCGTCGCCCGGGAGTACACCGAACGGATCGAGTCGCTGGGCGCCGACGGGGAGCGGGCCACCCTGGCCGGTTTCCTGGAGCAGGTCGCGCTGGTGGCCGACGCCGACCAGATCCCCTCCGACGACCCCGATCACCAGGGGGTCGTCACGCTGATGACGTTGCACACCGCCAAGGGCCTGGAATTCCCGGTGGTCTTCCTGACCGGTCTCGAGGACGGCGTCTTCCCGCACCTGCGTTCGCTGGGCGACAGCCGTGAGCTGGAGGAGGAGCGCCGCCTGGCGTACGTCGGGATCACCCGTGCCCGACAGCGGCTCTACCTCTCCCGGGCGGTCACCCGCTCGGCGTGGGGGCAGCCGTCCTACAACCCGCCGTCACGGTTCCTGGAGGAGCTGCCGCCGGAGCTGGTGCGTTGGGAGCGCACCGAGGGGTCGTACACCTCGTGGGCCGGCGGGGGCGGCGGCGTCGGTGGCCGCGCGGACCGCGCGCCCGGCGGGCGCGGCACCTTCACCGGGGGTACGCCCAAGGCGGCCCAGCTCGCCCAGCGGCTCGGCGTGGACGGCAGTCGCCTGACCACGGCCAGCGAGCTGCCGCAGGGGCCGAAGGTGGCGGCCGGCGACCGGGTCAACCACCAGCGCTACGGCCTGGGGCGGGTGCTCGCCGTCGAGGGGCACGGCCCAGGCGCCCGCGCGCAGATCGACTTCGGCGACCAGACCATGTGGCTGGTCCTCCGCCACGCCCCGGTAGACAAGCTCTAACCCCGCCCCCTTCCCGCGCCGATCTTGCACTTTCTGCGGCGACATAACGGGCACGAGCCCTCATGTCGACAACCGAAAGTGCAAGATCGGCGCAGGCGGGGGAGGGTCAGCAGCCCAGGTTGACGCCGCGGGCGCGCATGAAGGGGGCCGGGTCGATCTGGTTCCACATGCCCTGGTGCACCTCGAAGTGCAGGTGTGGGCCGGTGGCGTCGCCGGTGGCGCCCTCGTAGCCGATCACCTGGCCCGCTTTGACCGCCTGGCCGACGGTGACGGCGATGCGGCTCTGGTGGGCGTAGTGGGTCAGGTAGCCGTTGCCGTGGTCGATGAAGACGGAGTTGCCGTACCCGTCGGCGGCGTCACCGGCCTGGGTGACCGTGCCGGCCGCCGCGGCGCGGATGGGGGTGCCCGAGGGCAGCGCCAGGTCGATCCCGGCGTGCAGGGTCCCCCAACGCTGGCCGTAGCAGGAGGTGACCGAGGCGCCGGGCATCGGGTCGACCCAGGCGGCCGTCGGCTTGGTGGTCTTCTTCGGCTTCGGCTTCGGCTTGGCGGAGGCCGTCTTGGTCGGGGACGGGCTGGCGGTGACCGGCGACGGGCTCACGGTCGGGCTGGTCGACGGGGAGGCGGGCGCGCTCGACTCGCGGGCCGAACGGTCGGCCCGGCTGGCGGCATCGGCCCGGGACTGCGCGTCGAGCGAGACGGCGGTGGGCGCCGGGCGGTCGGGTCCGGTGGTGGCGACGGCGACCCCGCCCAGGCCGAGGGCGACCAGGCCGGCAGCGCCGAGCACGATGAGGCGGTTCCGCCGGCGGGCACGCCGAGGCTGCTCACCGGTGGTGTCGGGGGTGTTCTCGTTCTGGACGGGGCTGTCTTCCTGCACGGCGGACCTTCACAGTCGAGGGGGCACTTGACCTCGAAATACTGGTGCCGGGCGGAACGGGGCGACCGCCGGGACCGGACGCCCGACCCGCAGGCGGGTACGGAAGCGGTCCGTTATGCAGAGGTCTGCGGCGTTCTGTCGGTAAAAGTGATCATGTCGGCCGTGGGCTGGGTCACAGTCGTCGTTGTGACCCAGGAAACATGGCCGGACGCGAAACCGCCCGGATCGAAAGATCCGGGCGGTTAACGGTCAGTACGCAGCGTCAGGACGCGGCTACCTCGCTGTAGATTGCCTCGACTTGCAGCTTGATGTCCACTCCGCGCTCCTGCAGGTACGGAACGGGGTCGATCGGCGCGCCCTTGACATGAAGCTCGAGGTGCAGGTGGGTGCCGTAGGCGTGACCGGTCTGGCCCACCAGGCCGAGCTGGTCGCCCGCCTTGACCTGCTGCCCCTCCTTGACGCTGACCGCGGAGGAGTGGCCGTAGATGGCCTCGCTGCCGTCGGCGTGCTGCACGATCACCGTGTAGCCGTAGCCACCGAACCAGCCGGCCTTGGTGACCAGCCCGTCGTGGACGGCCACGTACGGCGTGCCCTCGGGGACGACCAGGTCGACGCCGGTGTGCAGCTTGCCCCACCGCATGCCGTACGGGGAGTTGAAGTCGTAGCCCTGCAGCGGCAGCATCCAGACGTCGGGCTCGGCCGCTTCCTTGCCGCGGCTGTCCCGGGAGGCGCGGTCGGCGTTGTCCGCCCGGGCCGCGGCGTCCTGGCTGGTGATCGACGCCTGCTTGAGCTCGTCGAGGACCGAGGGGCTGACGTCCTTGGCATCCGGCATGGCCGACGCGCCCAGCGCGACGATGCCCGCGCCGACGAACGCGGTGGTGACGACGGCCGCGTAACGGCTACGCGGGGGGGTGGGTACGCGGCGGCGGCCGCGATATCTATCGGGCTCAGACGACAGGCGCTGGCGCACGCACACCCTCCGTTGTCGGGGTTCCGAAGCGACCGGTGGACGTTCGTGAAGCTCGGGTGAACGTCTGCCGACCGCGTCGTCACCCGTCCATGGACCTGATGACAACCGTGGACACGTTAGCCAACCACCAGGCGAGTCACAAGCCAGAGCGCCGAATTGGCGTGTCAATCTGTCCCTTTCCGTCCGTGATTGTCATGCATCGCGTCGTCGAACGGTGCCCCCGTAACCACCCGTTCGTCGCCGAGCGTGACCGATCCGGCGGAGTAGTCCGGCTTGACGCCGGGGCCGGGTGAGGGCGGGTGCCGCCGGGCACGTCCCGCGTCGCCGGCATGTCGGGCGTGTTTCCAGCCCGGATTTCCCGACCCCGGTCGGGCGGGTTACCGTTCGTTCAGGTGAAGGCCGTGGAGCCGGTGAAAGGTGTGCGCTGATGAGCTCTCGAATTCGGGTCGTCGTCGCCAAGCCAGGTCTGGACGGCCACGACCGCGGCGCGAAGGTCGTCGCCCGGGCCCTGCGGGACGCCGGCATGGAGGTCGTCTACACCGGCCTGCACCAGACGCCGGAGCAGATCGTGGAGACGGCCATCCAGGAGGACGCCGACGCGGTCGGACTCTCCGTGCTCTCCGGCGCGCACATGACGCTCTTCCGTCGGGTGCTGGAGTTGCTCACCGAGCGCGACTCCCGGGACATCGTCGTCTTCGGTGGCGGCATCATTCCGAACGACGACATCCCGGAGCTGGAGAAGCTGGGCGTCGCGAAGATCTTCACGCCGGGCGCCACCACCCAGGCGATCGTCGAGTGGGTCCGCGAGAACGTGGCGCAGCCGGTCTCCTGAGCGGCACGGGGATCCGGGCACGGGGGAGGGGCCGGACGCACCCCTCACACGTCCGGCCCCTCTATGCACGATGCCCCGCCGCCACCCCTCGACCGACAGGGCATCGGCCGTATCCCGTCTTTGCGCTGCTCAGCGCGCCGACACCTGACTCAACGACGCCCCGACGGGCGGGTTACGGACCCTCGGCAACATCCTCCGGACGATTGACGCCGCGCACGACGCGGCCGGAATCCGCACCACTCGACAGGGAGTTGTGCATTACCGCACACCGCGCACCCGCTCGGTTGCCGGCCGTGCCCACCTCGCTAGGCTGCCGCCAATGGCCTGTTTCAACTGATGACAGGCGTCAAACTGTTTTCTGAACGCTGGTGGCGGCGCGACGGCGCGCCGCGGAGACGGGACGGGACGCGCAATCGTGGACCTGTACGAGTACCAGGGGCGGGACCTGTTCGAGCGGCACGGCTTGCCCGTGCTGGCCGGCGGCGTCGCCACGACCCCGGAAGAGGCCCGCGCGATCGCCGAACGCCTCGGCGGTCGAGTGGTCGTCAAGGCGCAGGTGAAGGTCGGCGGCCGAGGCAAGGCCGGTGGCGTCAAGCTCGCCGAGGGCCCGGATGAGGCGGTGGCGCGGGCCACCGACATCCTCGGCATGGACATCAAGGGTCACACCGTCCACAAGGTCATGATCACCGTGACGGCGGACGTGGCCGAGGAGTACTACTTCTCGTACCTGCTCGACCGGGCGAACCGCACCTTCCTCTGCATCGCCAGCGTCGCCGGCGGTATGGACATCGAGCAGGTCGCCGCCGAGACCCCGGACCGCGTGGTGAAGGCGCCGATCGACGCCAACACCGGCGTGGACGAGGCCAAGGCGCGGGAGATCGTCACCGCGGCCGGCTTCCCGGCCGAGGTCGCCGACCAGGTCGTCGAGGTGGCCGTCGGTCTGTGGCAGGCGTTCGTCGCCGAGGACGCCACCCTGGTCGAGGTGAACCCGCTCGCCAAGAACGGTGACGGGCGGCTGCTGCTGCTCGACGCCAAGATCACGCTGGACGAGAACGCCGCGTTCCGGCACCCGGACCACGAGGCCCTGGTCGACCAGGCCAGCGTGGACCCGCTCGAGCAGGCGGCCAAGGAGAAGGACCTCAACTACGTCAAGCTCGACGGTGAGGTCGGCATCATCGGCAACGGCGCGGGTCTGGTCATGTCGACCCTCGACGTGGTCGCGTACGCCGGCGAGCGGCACGGCAACGTCAAGCCGGCCAACTTCCTCGACATCGGCGGCGGCGCGAGCGCCGCGGTGATGGCGAACGGCCTGGAGATCGTGCTCTCCGACCCGGCCGTGAAGAGCGTCTTCGTCAACGTCTTCGGTGGCATCACCGCCTGCGACGCCGTCGCCAACGGCATCGTGCAGGCGCTCGACCTGCTGAAGCAGCGGGGCGAGGAGGTCACCAAGCCGCTCGTCGTCCGGCTCGACGGCAACAACGCGGAGGCCGGTCGGGCGATCCTCGACGGCGCGAACAACCCGCTGATCCAGCGGGTCGACACCATGGACGGCGCGGCCGAGCGGGCCGCCGAGCTGGCAGCTGCGGGGGTCTGACAATGGCTATCTGGCTGACCAAGGACTCCAAGGTCATCGTGCAGGGGATGACCGGTTCCGAGGGTTCCAAGCACACCCGGCGGATGCTCGCCGCCGGCACCAACGTGGTGGGCGGCGTCAACCCGCGCAAGGCGGGCCAGAAGGTCGACTTCGACGGCACCGAACTGCCGGTCTTCGCGTCCGTGGCGGACGCCATGGCCGAGACCGGCGCCGACGTCACCGTCATCTTCGTACCGCCGCAGTTCACCAAGGCCGCCGTGGTCGAGGCGATCGACGCCGCGATCGGCCTGGCCGTGGTGATCACCGAGGGCGTGCCGGTGCACGACACCGCCGCGTTCTGGGCGTACAACCTCGCGCAGGGCGAGCGGACCCGGATCATCGGGCCGAACTGCCCGGGCATCGCCTCGCCGGGCGCGTCCAACGCCGGCATCATCCCGGCCGACATCACCGGCTCCGGCCGGATCGGCCTGGTCAGCAAGAGCGGCACGCTGACCTACCAGATGATGTACGAGCTGCGCGACATCGGCTTCTCCACCTGCGTCGGCATCGGCGGTGACCCGATCATCGGCACCACGCACATCGACGCCCTCAAGGCGTTCGAGGCCGACCCGGAGACCGACGCCATCGTGATGATCGGTGAGATCGGCGGCGACGCCGAGGAGCGGGCCGCCGAGTTCATCAAGGCCAACGTCACCAAGCCGGTGGTGGGCTACATCGCCGGCTTCACCGCGCCCCCCGGCAAGACCATGGGCCACGCCGGCGCGATCATCTCCGGCTCGGCCGGCACCGCCGAGGCGAAGCAGGCGGCGCTCGAGGCCGTCGGGGTGAAGGTCGGCAAGACGCCGACCGAGACCGCGAAGCTGATGCGGGAGATCATGTCCGGCAGCTGAGCCGACAGGGCACCAGCGAAGGGGTCGACCGGAACCGGTCGACCCCTTCGTCGTACCGCCCGGTCAGTCGTTGTTCCAAAACGGGTAGTTGCCGGTGAGCCGCAGGATCGACCCACCGATGATGTTGATCACGCCGAAGACGATGGCGAGGTAGCCGAGCACCGGTGACTGGCCGTTGCGCCGCGCGTCGCGCAATGACAGGTAGCCGAAGATGATGCCGAGGATGCCGCAACAGATCAGGCCGAGGACGATGCCCAGCACGCCCCAGAGCGTCGTGCGGTCCCGGCCCCTGGCCGGCGGTGGCGGCGGGTATGCGGTCGTCACGACTACCTCCGGTGGGTCGTGGGCGGCCGACCGACCCGGGTCGCGACCGGCGGGTGGGGCCCGACGGCGGCGACGGCCACCCCCTCAGGGCCGACGCTAGACCCGTCCGGGTCGCCCGGACCCCGGTTCGCCCAACTCGCCGCCCTCCGGGGCGGGTTATCGGACTGCCACAGCCCGCGCGACGTGCCAGAGTAGAGCGGATGTCCCCCGTCACCCCTGACCGTCCCAGCCGTGCGGGCGGCGTACGCGCCGACGACCGGCCGGTCGACCGCGCCGCGCCGCGCCGACGGGTGCCCGCGCCCCGCGCCGGCGAGTCGCCACGCGGTCGGGCGCCGCTGCCCGTCGCCGCCGGGGTGGCCGCCGGTGGGGCCGCACTCACCTCGTACCTGCCGGTGGCCATCGTGCTCGGCCTGGTCCAGCTCGGGGCGGACTCCACCACGCTGGGCGGCACGCTGCGCACGGCGTTGGCCGGTTGGCTGGTGGGGCACGGCGTTCCACTGCACACCGAGGCCGGGCCGTTCGGGCTCGCCCCGCTGGCGCTGACCGTGCTCGCGCTGTGGCGACTCACCCGGGCCGGGGTGCACGTGAGCCGCGCGATCGGCGCCCGCGACAGCCAATCACCGCGCCGGGCGCTGATCGCGGCCGGAGCGGTCGGTCTGGCGTACGCGCTGCTCGGCGCCCTCGCCGCGGTGCTGATCGGCGCGCACGGCCCACAGGTGTCGCCGGTGCGGGCGGCGGTCACCTTCGCGGTGGTCGGCACGCTCGGCGCGTTGGTCGGCGCGATCCGCGTCACCGCCGTGACCCGGCTGCTCGTCACCCGGATACCCGGCCCGCTGCGCGACGGCGTCCGCACCGGTCTGGTGGCGGCGCTCCTGCTCCTCGGGGCGGGCGCGGGTGCGGCCGGCCTGGCCGTGGCCACCGGCGGTGGCGACGCGGCGGACATGATCGGCGCGTACCGGACCGGGGTGGCCGGGCAGGCCGGGATCACGCTGGTCAGCACGGCGTACGCGCCGAACGCGGCGATCTGGTCGACGAGCTATCTGCTCGGGCCGGGCTTCGCGGTCGGCGTCGACACAGCCGTGCGTACCAGCGAGGTCTCCGTCGGCGCGCTGCCGGCCGTACCCCTGCTCGCCGGCCTGCCCCGCGGCCCGGTGGACGGCCTCGGCGGCCTGCTGCTGGCGGTGCCGGTGCTGGCCGGGATGGTCGCCGGCTGGCTGCTCGCCCGCCGACTGGCCCGCGTCGCCGGGCCGGAGCGTGCCCCGCGGCGCTGGTCGGAGTTGCTGGTGCCGGCGGCGCTGGCCGGCCCGGTGGCCGGCGTGCTGCTCGGCGTCATCGCCGCGGCCTCCGGCGGACCGCTCGGGGCGGGGCGGCTGGCACAGCTCGGGCCGGTGGCCTGGCAGGTCGGTGCCGTGGCGACCGGCGTCATCGCGGTCGGCGCGCTGCTCGGCGCCGTCGCCACCCGGGTGCTCGCCCGCGCCCCCCGTCCCACCCCAGCACCGCGCCCCACCGCCTGACCTCGCGGCGGGAAAGGGCGCGGGGCGCCCCGGAGGAGATCCGGAGCGCCCCGATACGAGCCGAGCCGATCAGGGCTCGGTGGGCAGGTTCACGTTCGCGATGATGCCCAGGATGAACAGCAGGATGCCCAGGCCGACGCCGACCGCGCCGCAGATCAGACCGGCCTTGGCCTGGCCCGCGTTGCTGGCCTGGCCCTGCGCCACCTTCTGCTTGGCGAGGTAGCCGGTCACGACGCCCGCGATGCCCACCGGGATGCCCAGGTAGAGGCAGCAGACCAGCGGGATCGAGGCGATGCCGAGGATCATCGACACCAGGCCGAGGGTGTTGTTCTGCCCCTGGGCCTGCGGGTACCCGGCGTTCGGGTACGTCGGAGCGCCGTAGGGCGGCTGCTGCTGCCCGTACGGCGCCTGCGGCTGCTGCCCGTACGGAGCCTGCGGCGCGCCGTACGGGTCCTGCGGCGGCTGGCCGTAGGGCTGGCCCGAGGTGGGCTGGCCGTACGGCTGACCCGACGTGGGCTGCTGGCCGTACGGGGCGGCCGGCGGCGGTGCGTACGGGTCGTGCGGCGGCTGGGGTGCGGTCGGGTCGTTCGGCTGCTGGCCGTACGGGTCCTGACCGGGATTACCGGGCTGCATTCGAGAGAACTCCTTGGTTGGTTCCGTCAGTTGGTGCTGCTGTCCCCACTCATGATCGCGCCCAGGCCACCCAATGCACAGCACAGCAGCACGATGACAAGCCACGCGATGCCCACGATGAGGGCCCACTTGGACCACTTCCGCGACTCCGTCGCGGCGGCCTGGGCGCCGGCGTAGTCACCCTGCTGGAGCAGCGGGTTGACCTTCGACGCGTTGATGATCGCCGGGATGGCCAGCGGCCAGAACAGGAAGATGGCGACGATCGACATCGTCATGTTGTTGTTGATCGGCGGCTGCTGCTGGGGGTGTGCGCCGGGATGCATCGGGGGTGCTCCTCATTCAATCGGCACGCTCGCCGTGCCGGTTCACTGACAGGGGTGCGGGCCGGCACGGTGTCCAGCCCGGGCGACCGGCAGCGTACCGGGTCGATGCCCGTCCGCACCGGCCCAGATTCGGCGCGCCGCCCGGTCGAAGGGCGTTCGTGACCTGCCCGATAGGGTGTTGCGGTGACCGAGCCCGCGTCCGTCGCCCGCATCGTCGTCCTCGTCTCCGGCTCCGGGAGCAACCTCCAGGCCCTGCTGGACGCCGCCGTCGACCCCGCGTACGGCGCCCAGGTGGTGGCGGTCGGCGCGGACCGCGACGGCATCGCCGGACTGGACCGGGCCGAGGCCGCCGGGGTGCCGACGTTCGTCGAGCGGGTCCGGGACCACGACAGCCGGGAGGACTGGGACCGGGCGCTCACCGCGCACGTCGCCAAGCACCAGCCCGACCTGGTCATCTCCGCCGGGTTCCTCAAACTGGTCGGCCCGCACTTCCTCGCCGCCTTCGGCGACCGTTACCTGAACACGCACAACACGCTGCTGCCGGCGTTTCCCGGCATCCACGGCCCGCGCGACGCCCTCGCCTACGGCGTGAAGCTCACCGGGGCCACCCTGTTCTTCGTCGACGCCGGCATGGACACCGGGCCGATCGTGGCGCAGGTCGCGGTGCCGGTGCTCGACGACGACGACGTGGACACCCTCACCGAACGCATCAAGGAAGCCGAGCGCCGCCAGCTCGTCGAGCAGGTCGGTCGGCTGGTCCGCGAAGGCTGGACCATCACCGGAAGGAAGGTCACGGTTCCGTGAGTCCCACTCAGGACGGGCGTCGCCCGATTCGGCGGGCGCTGGTCAGCGTCTACGACAAGACCGGTCTGGTCGAGCTGGCCCAGGCCCTGCACGCGGCCGGCGTCGAGATCGTGTCCACCGGCAGCACGGCGGGCACCATCGCCGCCGCCGGGGTGCCGGTGACGCCGGTGGAGACGGTGACCGGTTTTCCCGAGGTGCTCGACGGGCGGGTGAAGACGCTGCACCCGAAGGTGCACGCGGGCCTGCTCGCCGACCTGCGCAAGGACACCCACGTCGCACAGCTCGACGAGCTGGGGGTGGCCGCGTTCGACCTGCTGGTCTCCAACCTCTACCCGTTCCAGGCGACCGTCGCCTCCGGGGCCGGCGTCGAGGAGTGCGTGGAGCAGATCGACATCGGCGGCCCGGCCATGGTGCGCGCCGCCGCCAAGAACCACGCCTCGGTCGCCGTGCTCACCGACCCGGCCGGCTACCCGGCGCTGCTCGGCGCTCTCGACGAGGGTGGCTTCACGCTGGCCCAGCGTCGCGCGCTGGCGGCACGCGCGTTCGCCGACATCGCCGAGTACGACGTGGCGGTCGCCCAGTGGTGTGCCCGGGAGCTGGCCCCGGCCGACGACACCTGGCCGGCGTTCGCCGGTTCGGCGCTGCGCAAGTCGACCGTGCTGCGGTACGGCGAGAACCCGCACCAGCCCGCCGCGCTCTACACCGACCCGGACGCCCCGGCGGGGCTGGCCCAGGCCGAGCAGTTGCACGGCAAGGAGATGTCGTACAACAACTACGTCGACGCGGACGCCGCCTGGCGGGCCGCCAACGACTTCGCCGACCAGCCGGCCGTGGCGATCATCAAGCACGCCAACCCGTGCGGCATCGCGGTCGGCGTCGACGTGGCCGAGGCGCACCGCCGGGCGCACGCCTGCGACCCGGTGTCGGCGTTCGGTGGCGTGATCGCGGTCAACCGTTCGGTCTCGGTCGAGATGGCCCGGCAGGTGGCGGAGATCTTCACCGAGGTGGTGGTCGCCCCCGGCTTCGACGAGGGCGCGGTCGAGGTGTTGCAGGGCAAGAAGAACATCCGGCTGCTGCGCGCGCCCGCCTGGACCCCGGCGAGGATCGAGTGGCGGCCGGTGACCGGTGGCGTGCTGACCCAGGTCGCCGACCGGGTGGACGCCCCCGGCGACGACCCGGCGAACTGGCAGTTGGCGACCGGCGAGGCCGCCGACGAGGAGTTGCTGCGCGACCTGGCGTTCGCCTGGCGGGCGGTGCGCGCGGTGAAGAGCAACGCGATCCTGCTCGCCAAGGACGGCGCGACCGTCGGGGTGGGCATGGGTCAGGTCAACCGGGTCGACTCGGCGCAGCTCGCGGTGAGCCGCGCCGGCGCCGACCGGGCCCGTGGCTCGGTGGCCGCCTCGGACGCGTTCTTCCCGTTCGCCGACGGCCCGCAGATCCTCATCGACGCGGGCGTCCGCGCCATCGTCCAGCCCGGCGGCTCCATCCGCGACGAAGAGGTCATCGAAGCGGCCCGAAAGGCCAACGTGACGATGTACCTGACCGGAACCCGCCACTTCTTCCACTGACCCCCGCGCCTCGACACCTCGTCGATCATGAAGTTGTTGCCCTGACACGCCGATGTGCAGGGCAACAACTTCATGATCAACGGGGGGGTCAGGCCGTGGTGGGGGAGCGGAGTTCGGCGAAGTGGCAGGCGGAGGGGTGCGGGTCCGCTGCTCTCGGGACCGTTGCCGGGTCCTCGACGGCGCAGATCTCCTGGGCCTTCCAGCAGCGGGTCCGGAAGTGGCAGCCGCTCGGCGGGTCGGCCGGGCTGGGCACGTCGCCGACCAGCCGGATCATGGTGCGTTGGTCGCGTACCTCCGGGTCCGGCACCGGCACGGCCGACAGCAGGGCCTGGGTGTACGGGTGGGTGGCCCGCTCGTAGATCTCGTCCTCGGTGCCGATCTCGACGATCCGCCCGAGGTACATGACCGCGACCCGGTCGGCGATGTGCCGCACCACGGACAGGTCGTGGGCGATGAAGATGTACGAGAGCCCGAACTCCTCCTGGAGCTGCTCCAGCAGGTTGATCACCTGGGCCTGGATGGAGACATCGAGCGCCGAGACGGGCTCGTCGCAGACGATCACCTCGGGTCGCAGCGCGAGCGCCCGGGCGATGCCGATGCGCTGGCGCTGACCGCCGGAGAACTGGTGCGGGTACCGGTTGATGTGCTCCGGGTTCAGGCCGACGACGTCCAGCAGCTCCTGGACCCGCTTGGCCTTGCTGCCCTTCGGGGCGGCGTCCGGGTGGATCTCGAACGGTTCGCCGATGATGTCGCCGACGGTCATCCGCGGGTTCAACGACGTGTACGGGTCCTGCATGACCATCTGCATGTTCCGGCGCAGCCGGCGCAGCTCCGACCCGGAGGCCTTGAACAGGTCCCTGCCCTCCAGGGTGGCGCTCCCGGAGGTCGGCGTCTCCAGCCGCATGAGCAGCCGGGCGAGGGTGGACTTGCCGCAGCCGGACTCGCCGACCACGCCCAGCGTCTCGCCCCGGCGCAGCTCGAAGCTCACGCCGTCGACGGCCTTGACCGCGCCGATCTGCCGCTGGAACAGCACACCCTGACTGATCGGGAAGTGCTTCACCAGGTTGTCGACGGAGAGGATGGTCTCGCCCCGGACCTTGCCGGAGCTAGCGGGCGCTGTCATCACGGACCTCCTGCGCGAAGTGGCAAGCGCTGGTCCGGCCGTCGCCGAGGACCAGGTCGTGCGGCACCACATCCACGCAGACCTGCTGCGCGTACGGGCACCGGGGGTGGAAGGGGCAGCCGGAGGGGATGCGCATCAGGTTCGGGGGCAACCCCTTGATCGTCGACAGTTCCTGGCCGCGGACGTCCAGGCGGGGGATCGATTCCAGCAAACCCTTGGTGTACGGGTGGGCCGGCGCCTTGTACAGCGAGCGGACGTCGGCGTGCTCGACGATGCGGCCCGCGTACATGACCGCGATCCGGTCCGCGACACCGGCGACCACCCCGAGGTCGTGGGTGATCAGGATCATCGCCATGTTGAGGTCCCGGCGCAGGTCGGCGAGCAGGTCCATGATCTGGGCCTGCACGGTGACGTCGAGCGCGGTGGTGGGCTCGTCGGCGATCAACACCTTCGGGTCGAGCGCCAGCGCCATCGCGATCATGACGCGCTGCCGCATACCGCCGGAGAACTGGTGCGGGTAGTCACCGATCCGCTTGGCGGCGCCGGGGATCTTCACCAGGTCCATCAGCTCGATGGCGCGCCGACGGGCGTCGCCCCGGGACATGCCGGAACGCTGGCGCAGCGTCTCGCCGATCTGCCAGCCGACCGGGAACACCGGGTTGAGGGCGGACAGCGCGTCCTGGAAGATCATCGCGATCTCCTTGCCGCGGACCTGCCGGCGCTGCTCCTCGGAGGCGCTGAGCAGGTCCTGACCCTGGTAGAGGATCTGGCCGGAGCGGACGAACGCGGGCGGGGTGTCCAGGATGCCCATGATCGCCTGGGCGGTGACCGACTTGCCGGAGCCGGACTCACCGAGCACGGCGAGCGTCTCCCCGGCGTCCAGGTGGTACGACACGCCATTGATCACCCGGGCCACACCCTCGTTGGTCCGGAACTCGACGTGCAGGTCCCGCAGTTCCAGCAGGTGGCCGCCCTCGGGCGTGGCGGAGGCGGGCGTGGGTTCGACGGTCATGAGGAAGTCACCGCAGCTTCGGGTCGAAGGCGTCACGGATCGCGTCGCCGAGCATGATGAACGCCAGCACGGTCAGCGCGAGGAAGGCCGACGGGACGATCAGCGGCGTCGCCGCCTCCCGCATGTGGATCCGGCCGGTGTCGATGTCCTGCCCCCAGGAGATGGTCGGCGCCTTCAGGCCGATGCCCAGGAAGGAGAGCGTGGCCTCGGCGGCGATGAACGATCCGAGCGCGATGGTCAGCACGACGATGGCCGGGGCCAGCGAGTTCGGCAGGATGTGCCGCCACATGATCCGGCCGTTGCCGGCGCCCAGCATCCGGGCCGCGGCGACGTAGTCCTGCTCCTTGGCGGTGATCACCGAGGAGCGCACCACCCGGGCGGCGGTGGTCCAGCCCAGGATGGCCAGCACGAAGATCACGGCCGCGATCCGGGCGTTCTCGCTGTCGCTGGACACCCGCTTGAGCAGCACGATCGCGGCCAGCAGCAGCGGAATGCCGAGCACCACGTCGATCACCCGCGAGAGCACGGCGTCGACCCAGCGCCCGAAGTAGCCGGCCAGCATGCCGACGATCAGCGCGATGATGCCGGTGCCGAGCGCGGCGAGCGCGCCGACCAGCAGCGACGCCCGCGTGCCGTAGACCGCCCGGGAGTACGTGTCGCAGCCCTGGAAGTCGTACCCGAAGATCGCCCCGCCGGACGGCCCGGCGTGCTGGCGGGAGAGCAGACAGTCGTTCGGGCTGTTGGCGGTGAACACCCCGGGGGCGATCGCCATCAGGGTGAAGACGACGACGAGCGCCAGCGAGATCCAGAAGATCGGGTTGCGGCGCAGGTCGCGCCACGCGTCCCCGGCCAGGCTGCGCGGCTTCTGCGGCGCGCCGACCTGGTTGGGGGTGCCCGGCTCGCCCGAGGGGCCACGCCGCGCGGCCTGGTTCTCGGTGGCCGCCACAGTTTCGAAGTCACTCATAGCGGATCCTCGGGTCGAGTACGGCGTACAGGACGTCCACCACCAGGTTCGAGATCAGGTAGACCACGACGAGCACGCTGACGATGCCCACCACCAGGGGGCCGTCCTCGGTGCGGATGCCGCGGAAGAGGTTGAAGCCCACGCCGGGGATGTTGAAGACGCCCTCGGTGATGATCGCGCCGCTCATCAGGTTGCCCAGCTCCACGCCGAGGAAGGTGACCACCGGGATGAGCGAGTTGCGCAGCACGTGGACGGTGACGATGCGGCGCTTGACCAGGCCCTTGGACCGGGCGGTCCGGACGTAGTCGGCGCGCAGATTCTCGGCCACCGAGGTACGGGTCAGCCGCAGCGCGGTGGCCAGCGACAGCGAGCCGAGGACGATGCCCGGCAACAGCAGCGCGTAGAACGTCGGCTGGGAACCGGCGGTGGGCGGGAAGAGCTGCCATTTGACGCCCAGCAGGTACTGGGCGAGCGGCGCCAGCACGATGGTCGGGATGCCCAGCACCAGCAGGGTCAGCACCAGGGTCGAGTTGTCGAAGATGCTGGCCCGCCGGATGCCGGCGACCACGCCGGCGGTGACCCCGAAGATGATCGCCACGGCGAGCGCGATGAGCGCGAGCTTGAGGGTGACCGGCCAGGCCGCCTGGAGGATGTCGCCGATACTGCGCCCGGTCAGCGACTGGCCGAGGTCACCCTGGAGCAGGCTCTTGACGTAGTCGAAGTAGCGGTAGAAGAAACCACCGACGCCGGTCGCGTCGAGGTGGTACTTCTCCGTCAGGTAGGCCCGCTGGGCCTCGGTCACCGGGCGTTCGCCCGCGAGGGCCTGGATGGGGTCGCCCTGGCCGGCGAACATCAGCGCGTAGACGATCAGGGTGGTCCCGAAGAACGCAAGGACCATCTGGAGTAGGCGCCGCAGGATGTAGCGGAACATGCTTAGCAGTCTCTCCGGAAATGTGCGAAAGGGTCGCAGGACGGCATCTCTGGTCGTACCCGAAATATCCGAGACGTGCCGTCCGGCCCGGGGGAGGCCGGCGCCACCGGTGTTCCGGGCCCCTGGCGGGCCCGGCCGGGACAGCGCGGTCCGGGCCACCCGGGCGTCGTCGCCCGGGTGGCCCGAATCCCTTGGTCAGCTCAGCTGGCCGCTTCGATCTTGACCAGGTTGACCCGCTGGAACAGGTCCATCTGCACGTTCTTGACCTTGGACGAGTGGCCGAAGACGTTCTGGCCGAAGCGCAGCGGGATCACCGGCATGTCCTTGGCCAGGATGTCCTCCGCCTGCTGGTACTTGGCGATCGCCTCGTCCTGCGTCTTGGCGGCGGAACCCTCCTTGACGAGCTTGTCGAACTCCGGGTTGCTGTAGCCGTAGTAGTTCGACGAGCCGTTGGTGCTGTACAGCGGGCCGAGGTAGTCCTCCATGGAGGGGTAGTCCATGACCCAACCCATCCGGAAGGCGCCCACCGGCGTCTTCTTCTCGACCTTGGTCAGCAGGTCGGCGAACTTCGGCTCGGCGACACCGACGGCGTCGACACCCAGGTTGGCCTTGAGCTGGTTGACCGTGGCGTCGACCCAGTCCTTGTGACCGCCGTCGCCGTTGTACGAGATGACGATCTTCGACGGACCGCCGGCGGCCTGGTAGAGCTTCTTGGCCTCGGTCGGGTTGAACTCGCCCACCTTGCCGGTGGTGTCCTCCCGGTAGCCCGGCAGGACCGGCGAGACGAAGGAGCGCGCCGGGGTCTGCGAGCCCTTGAAGACCGACTTGGTGATCTCGTCACGGTCGATCGCCATCGAGATCGCCTTGCGGACGTCCGGGTTGGCGTAGTCCTTGTCGAACGTCGGGAACGCGAGGAACTGGAACGACGACATCGGGCTGGTCTGGTACCGGTTGCCCAGGTCGGTCGGCGCGGTGCTCAGGCTCTCGGTCGGGATCGTCGGCAGCACGTCCAGGTTGTCCGCCAGGACGTCCGCGTAGGCCGCGGTGAGCTGCTGGTAGATCCGGAACTCGATCTCCTTGACCTTGGGCTTCTCGCCCGGGTACGCGTCGTAGCGCTCGACGTCGATCTTGCTGTCGTGCTGCCAGGTGCCCTTCATCTTGAAGGGGCCCTGCCCGATCGGCGCCTGCTCGTAGGAGTCCTTGAGCACGCCCGGGGCCGAGAACGCGGCGTCCGGCATCGGGTAGAACGCGGTGTAACCGAGCATCGTCCGGAAGTCGATGTACGGGTCGGAGAGCGTCACGGTGAAGGTCAGGTCGTCGACCTTCTTCAGGCCGGACATCTCCTTGGCCTTCGGCGTCTTGCCCTGCAGGTCCGCGTAACCAGCGATCTTCTCGAAGAAGAAGTTGCTGTCCTGGCCGTTGGGGGCGTACGCGCCGTAGTTCCACGCGTTGATGTAGTCCTCGGACGTGACCTTCTCGCCGTTGTGGAAGGTGTAGCCGTCCTTCAGCTTGATCGTCCAGACCTTGTTGTCGGACGAGGTGATCGACTGCGCGGCGACCTCGTACGGCTTGTTCTGGGCGTCGTAGTCGACGAGCGGGCTGAACAGGCCGGTGAGGACCTGCGCGCCGGACGTCTCGGTGGTGTTGGTGGGAACCAGGTGCTTCGGCTCGCCGATCTGGATGCTGACGGCCGAACTGCCGCTGCCGCCGGATCCACCGTCTCCGCCGCTGCCGCAGGCCGCGAGGCCCAGCGTCACCGCGAGCGGGAGGGCGGTCCAGGCGGCGAGTCTACGAACTCGCATTGAGCCTCCTCATCTCCTCACGCTGCGCAGTCAGGCCCGACGCTGGGTTTACGCTGCGCAACAAGCGGTAACGGTAGGTCGATTACCGGCCGTCGACAACGGCCCGGTTGCGGGCGCGTAACGGTCCGAGGACACCTTCCTTGCGGGGTGCCGTGCCGCGTGCTAGCCCAAACCGGATGTACGGCGCTGAGCTGCGCGATCGCCGACATGTCCGTCCCTTGCCGGGGTGGATTTGGTGCTGGTTGGCGCCTCATCCGTTATCGGCCGACTACGCGGAGTTCGACCGTTTCTACGGTGAGGATGTCCACAGGGCGTCACGGAGGGTGATGAAGAGCACGTAACTCTTCGTTACCAAATCGGGTGTGACCGGAGCCTCGACGGCCCGCCGGAGCGAGGTCCCGGGAACGGCAGGTGCCGGACATGAGACGATCTGCTCGTGACGGCGACGCTTCTGGACGGCAAGGCGACCGCAGCGGAGATCAAGGACGAGCTGCGGACACGGGTGAAGGCTCTCGCGGAGCGTGGCATCACCCCCGGGCTCGGCACGGTCCTGGTCGGTTCCGACCCGGGTAGCCAGGCGTACGTCAACGGCAAGCACCGTGACTGCGCCGAGGTGGGCATCGCCTCGATCCGCCGGGAACTGCCGGCCGACGCCACCCAACAGCAGGTCGACGACGTGATCGCCGAGCTGAACGCCGACCCGGCGTGCCACGGCTACATCGTCCAGCTGCCGCTCCCCGCCCACCTGGACACCCAGCGGGTGCTGGAGCTGATCGACCCGGACAAGGACGCCGACGGCCTGCACCCGGTCAACCTGGGTCGCCTCGTTCTCGGCTACGACGGTCCGCTGCCCTGCACCCCGCGCGGCATCGTCGAGCTGCTCCGCCGCCACGACGTGGCGCTGCGGGGCGCCACCGTGGCGGTCGTCGGCCGGGGCAACACCGTGGGTCGTCCGCTCGGCCTGCTGCTCACCCGCCGTAGCGAGAACGCCACCGTGACCCTCTGCCACACCGGCACCCTCGACCTCGCCTCGCACACCCGGGCCGCCGACATCGTCATCGTCGCGGCCGGCGTACCCGGGCTGCTGACCGCCGACATGATCAACCCCGGTGCGGTGGTCGTGGACGTCGGCATCACCCGGGTGATCGGTCCCGACGGCAAGGGCCGCTACACCGGGGACGTCGACCCGGAGGTCGCCGAGACGGCCGGCGCGCTCGTCCCGATGCCCGGCGGCGTCGGCCCGATGACCCGCGCCATGCTGCTGACCAACGTGGTGGAGCGCGCCGAGCGCGGCTGATCCGCGCCCGGGGGACGCTGGTGACGTTCGCCCCATCCCGGCGAAGGCCGCCGCCCCTGACCCGATCGGTGCCAGGATGGCTGATACGGTCCGGAAAACCGACTGGTATCAGGGAGTGGGACGACCATGGGTAAGAAGGTCACTGTCGTCGGGGCTGGCTTCTACGGCTCCACCACCGCACAGCGCCTGGCCGAGTACGACGTCTTCGACACCGTAGTGATCACCGACATCGTGGAGGGCAAGCCCGCGGGTCTCGCGCTCGACCTCAACCAGTCGCGGGCCATCGAGGGTTTCGAGACCAAGGTCGTCGGCGTGACCACCGGCCCGAACGGTGAGGGCTACGAGGCCATCGAGGGCTCCGACGTCGTCGTCATCACCGCCGGTCTGCCCCGCAAGCCGGGCATGAGCCGGATGGACCTCCTGGAGACCAACGCCAAGATCGTCCGCCAGGTCGCCGAGAACGTCGCCAAGTACGCCCCGAGCGCCGTCGTCATCGTCGTCTCCAACCCGCTGGACGAGATGACCGCCCTGGCGCAGATCGCCACCCAGTTCCCCAAGAACCGGGTCCTCGGCCAGGCCGGCATGCTCGACACCGCGCGGTTCAGCAACTTCGTCGCCGAGGCGCTGAACGTGCCCGTGGCCTCCGTACGCACCCTGACCCTCGGCTCGCACGGCGACACCATGGTCCCGGTGCCGTCGCAGAGCACCGTCAACGGCAAGCCGCTGCGCGACGCCATGCCGGCCGAGCAGATCGAGGAGCTGGTCGTCAAGACCCGCAACGGCGGTGCCGAGGTCGTCGCGCTGCTCAAGACCGGCTCGGCGTACTACGCCCCGTCCGCCGCCGCCGCCCGGATGGCGAAGGCCGTGGCCGAGGACTCCGGCGACGTCATGCCGGTCTGCGCCTGGGTCGACGGCGAGTACGGCATCTCCGGCGTCTACCTGGGCGTCGAGGCCGAGATCGGCGCCGAGGGCGTCCGTCGGGTGGTCGAGACCGACCTGGACGCCGACGAGCTGGCCAGCCTCAAGGAGGCCGCCGAGGCCGTCCGCGCCAAGCAGAGCGACATCTCCAGCATGTAAGACCCACGAACGCAGAAAGGGCGCGCCGGCTCCGCCGACGCGCCCTTTCGCGCACCCACCCACTCCGCGCCGCCCCGGTGCCCCGCCCCTGCCCCCCGACCCCGGTCCGGCCCCGGTGCCCCCGACCCTGCGCCCCGACCCCGGTGCCCCGCCCCTGCGCCCCGACCCCGGTCCGCCCCCGCGCACCGCCGGGCTCGGCCCCTGGTCCGCCCCCGCGTCGGCCCGCGCACCGGCCGGGCCCACCCCTGCGTCCGGCTTGCCGCGCCCGCCCCATCCCGGTGATCAAGAGGTTCGCGTCACCGAAACCCCGATTCCTGACGCCAACCTCTTGATCACCGGGGCCGACACCGGTGATCACCAGCCGACAGCGGGTCTGCGCGCCGATCCGCGCGTTGATCATGAAGTTAGCGGCGCGACACGCCGCGCCGGAGGGCAATAACTTCATGATCAACGGGGTCGAGGTCGGGGTCGAGGTCGAGGTCGAGGTCGAGGACGGGGTGGGGGGTGAAGGGGGCGGTTAGGTGGGGGGTGGCCAGCAGGGTGGGGGAGTGGGTGCGCAGGGTGGTGACGCGGGAGGCGCGGGCTTCGTCGGGGTCTTCCTCGTGGGCGTACGCCAGGTCGGGGTCGACCAGTTGCACTGCGTGGACCAGCAGGTCGCCGGTGAGCAGTAGGCGCTCGTCGGCCACCGTCACGAGCACCGACTGGTGGCCAGGGGTGTGTCCGGGGGTGGACAGCAGTCGTACCGCTGGGGTGAGGTCCGTGTCGCCGTCGATCACCCGGAGCTGGCCGGCGGCGCGCAACGGCGCGATCAGGCCGGCCGGCAAGTCCGGGTTGAGCGCCTCGGCGGCGGCCACCTCGGCGCGCTGTAGCAGGTAACTCGCGTTCGGGAAGTAGGGGCGGCCGGGTGTGCCGGTGACCGCCCAGCCGATGTGGTCGCTGTGCAGGTGGGTGAGTACCACCGTGTCGACGTCGGCGGGGTCGATGCCGGCGGTGGCCAGTTCGGCGGGTAGCCGACCGGGCACCGGCGCCCAGCTCGCGGCGGGCGCATCGGTCGGGCCGATTCCGGCGTCGACCAGGGTCACCGGCCCGTCGCCGGAGCGGATGGCGAAGCTGCGGAACGGCAGCCACCACTGCCCGTCCGCGGTGACCGACTCGGGGTCGCGGCGGTCGGCTTCCGCCCAGTGCTCGGGCGTGGCCTGCGGAAACGCCTCGTCGCGGGGCTGGAAGAACGCGCCCTCGCCGTCGGTGAGCGCGGTGATCGTGATAGACCCGAAGGTGCGGCTCAGTGGCATCGCGCGATCGTGGCAGGGAACTGCTGTGCCGTGCAGCCCGGTTTCACCGGCCGGCGGAGGCCGGCTGAGGGCTGCCGGCCCAATTGCAGTACGCTCGTACTGCTTGAGCACGTGTCCCCCGAGAGGAGCGCCGGCCGATGGCGAAGATCAAGGTAAACAACCCGGTCGTGGAGCTCGACGGCGACGAGATGACCCGGATCATCTGGAAGCAGATCCGGGAGCAGCTGATCCTGCCCTACCTCGACGTCGACCTGCACTACTACGACCTGTCGATCCAGTACCGCGACGAGACCGACGACCAGGTCACCATTGACGCCGCCAACGCCATCAAGGAGCACGGCGTCGGCGTCAAGTGCGCCACCATCACCCCGGACGAGGCCCGGGTCGAGGAGTTCGGCCTGAAGAAGATGTGGCGGTCGCCCAACGGCACCATCCGCAACATCCTCGGCGGCGTCGTCTTCCGTGAGCCGATCATCATGTCCAACGTGCCGCGCCTGGTCCCCGGCTGGACCAAGCCGATCATCATCGGCCGGCACGCCCACGGTGACCAGTACAAGGCCACCGACTTCGTCGTCCCCGGCCCGGGCACGGTGACCATCACCTACACGCCGGCCGACGGCGGCGAGCCGATGGAGATGGAGGTCGCCAACTTCCCCGGCGGCGGCATCGCCATGGGCATGTACAACTACGACGAGTCGATCCGGGACTTCGCCCGGGCCTCGTTCCGGTACGGCCTGGACCGTAACTACCCGGTCTACATGTCGACCAAGAACACCATCCTCAAGGCGTACGACGGCCGGTTCAAGGACATCTTCGCCGAGGTGTTCGAGTCGGAGTTCAAGGCCGAGTTCGACGCCGCCGGCCTGACCTACGAGCACCGGCTCATCGACGACATGGTCGCCGCCGCGCTCAAGTGGGAGGGCGGGTACGTCTGGGCCTGCAAGAACTACGACGGTGACGTGCAGTCCGACACCGTCGCGCAGGGCTTCGGCTCGCTGGGCCTGATGACCTCGGTGCTGCTCTCCCCGGACGGTCGTACCGTCGAGGCCGAGGCGGCGCACGGCACGGTCACCCGGCACTACCGGCAGTACCAGAAGGGCGAGAAGACCTCGACCAACCCGATCGCGTCGATCTACGCCTGGACCCGGGGCCTGGCCCACCGGGGCAAGCTGGACGGCACCCCGGCGGTCACCGAGTTCGCCAACACCCTGGAGCAGGTCATCGTCGACACCGTCGAGGGCGGCCAGATGACCAAGGACCTCGCGCTGCTCATCTCGCGCGACGCCCCGTGGCTGACCACCGACGAGTTCATGAACGCGCTCGACGAGAACCTGGCCCGCCGGCTCGCCGCCTGATCCGACAGCGTCACCACCGGAGCCCGCCGGCACCCGCCGGCGGGCTCCGCTGTGTCCGGCGGGTGACACGTACGTGGCGTCACCCGGCCTGGCGCGCCTCGTTGACCAGGGTGGACGAGATGCCAGTCGCGTCCGAGAAGGTTGACCGAGGTCGACCGCGGTGTGCGTGCCGATCAGCCAGCCTTCCCGGCTGTGTCGAGCACAGCCAGCCGTCCCTTCCCTGCGGGGGGCCCTGTCCCGGGCCCCCCGCGCCCTGTTCCCCGGCGCTCGCGAGCGAGCTCACGGCCGACGTGCGGCAGCGCCCGGCGCTTGCCGCCGAGCCTCCGGCCGACGTGCGGCGGTTCGGGGGGACGGTCAGGCGGCGCGCAGCAGTTCGGCGGCCCGCTCGGGGGAGATGTCGTTGATGAAGACGCCCATCCCCGACTCGGAACCGGCCAGATACTTCAGCTTGTCCTTGGCCCGCCGGATGCTGAAGAGCTGAAGGTGCAGGTGCCCCAGCTCGCGGTCGATCCGTACCGGTGCCTGGTGCCAGGCCGCGATGTAGGGCATCGGCATGTCGAACAGCCCGTCGAAGCGGCGCAGCAGATCCAGGTAGAGCGGCCCGAAGGCGTCCCGCTCGCTGTCGTCGAGCGCCGGGATGTCCGGCACCACGCGCCGCGGCGCGACGTGCACCTCGAACGGCCAGCGGGCCGCCGCCGGCACGAACGCCGTCCAGTGCTCGTTCTCGGTGACCACCCGGTCGCCGGCCGCGCGTTCGGCGGCCAGCACGTCCGCGTACAGGTTGCCCCCGCCGGTGCGCTCGGCGTGCCGGCGGGCCGCGGCCAGCAACGCCCGGGTGCGCGGCGTCACGAAGGGGTACGCGTAGATCTGCCCGTGCGGGTGGTGCAGCGTGACACCGATCTCCACACCCCGGTTCTCGAAGCAGAAGACCTGCTCCACGCCGGGCAGTTCGCCGAGCACCTCGGTCCGGTCGGCGAGCGCGTCCAGGACGGTACGGACGCGGCGCGGCGGGAGGCTGGTGAAGGAGGCGTTGTGGTCGGAGGTGAAGCAGACCACCTCGCACCGCCCGACGCCTGGTCGGACCGGCGTGAACGGGGTGATCTCGCCGGGCTCGTCGGCGACCCGACCGCTCAACGAGGGAAACCGGTTCTCGAAGACCACCACGTCGTAGTCGCCGGCGGGGATCTCGGTCAGCCGGTCGCCCTCGGACGGGTCGAGCGGGCACTCGTTCGCGGGCGGCAGGAACGTGCGGGTCTGCCGGTGCACGGCCACCGCCACCCACTCGTCGGTCAGCGGGTCGTACCGCAGCTGCGACGCGGGTGGCGGCGGCGGCAGGTCACGGCGGTCCGGCTGGTCGCGGACGGCGTCGTCGTTCTCGTCGAAGTAGATCAGTTCCCGGCCGTCGGCCAGGTTGATCGCGGTGCGCTTCACGGCGCCGTCCCCTCACTCGTCGGCGTGCGCGTCGCGCGGCCCGCCCTCGTCGCCTTAACCATGATCAATTCGCCCACCTGTTCGCCGAGTACCCGTCGCGCGGTCGGAGGCAACGCCTCGTCGCTGACCAGTACGTGGGCTGCCGCCAGGTCGACGATCGAGGAGATACCGACCGTGCCCCACTTCGTGTGGTCGGCGAGCACCACCAGCCGGTCCGCCGCGGCGACGAGCGCCCGGTCGATCTCGGCCTCCATCAGGTTCGGGGTGGTGAAACCGGCCCGCTCGGTGATGCCGTGGACGCCCAGGAAGAGCAGATCGAGGTGCAGCCGGCGAACGGCAGCGACCGCGAGCGGGCCGACCAGCGCGTCCGACGGGGTCCGGACGCCGCCGGTGAGCACCACGGTCTGGTCGGACCGGCCCCCGGCGTGCAGGATCTCGGCCACCGGCAGCGAATTGGTCACCACGGTCAGGCCGGGAACGTCAACCAACCTGCGGGCCAGCTCGGCGGTGGTGGTGCCGGCGCTGAGGGCGACCGCCGCCCCGGGTCGGACCAGCAGCGCCGCCCGGTCCGCGATGGCCGCCTTCTCCGCCGGCTGCCGGACGGACTTGGCGTGAAAGCTCGGCTCGTCGGTCGAGCTGGGGCCGGCCGTGGTCGCCCCGCCGTGCACCTTGGCCAGCAGGCCCCGCTCGTGCAGCGCATCCAGATCGCGCCGGATGGTCATGTCGGAGACGCCGAACTCGGTCGCCAGGTCGGTCACCCGGACACCGCCGGTGGCACGGACCCGGTCCAGGATGGCCGACTGCCGCTGCCGTGCGAGCATCCGCCGTGCCTCCCAGGGGTCCACGTACTCTCACGCGGTCGAACGTGTTCCAACAAAGATGAACACTAGCGCGTGCCCGGAAGCGGCGGAAGGAAAGGGGGTGGACGTCGGCTCAGGCGGACTGGATCTTCAACTCCACCCAGCCGGTCTCGGTCAGGTGATCGAGTACGGCCTGCACCGCCTCCGCGACGCTCATGGTGCTGGTGTCCAGCACCAGGTCCGCGTCCGTCGGCTCCTCGTACGGGTCGTCGATGCCGGTCATCCCGGTCAGCAGACCGGCACGGGCCCGCGCGTACAGGCCCTTGCGGTCCCGCTGCTCGCAGACCTCGAGCGGGGTCGCGACGTGGACCAGCACGAAGCCCGCCCCGGCGGCCAGGGCCATCTCCCGGGCCGTCGCGCGGGCGGCGGCGTACGGGGCGATCGGGCAACAGATGCCCATCCCGTGGTGTCGGGCGATCTCGGCCGCCACCCACCCGATCCGGCGGACGTTGAGATCCCGGTCGGTCTTGCTGAAGCCCAGCCCGGCGGAGAGTTCCCGTCGTACGACGTCGCCGTCGAGGAGGGTCACCGTCCGGTCGCCGTGCTCCCGCAGGGCGTCGGCCAGCCCTCGGGCGATGGTGGACTTGCCGGAGCCGGAGAGGCCGGTCAGGAACACCACGAGCCCCCGGTGCCGACGCGGCGGCCGAGCCCGGGCCAGCTCCTTCGCCACCGCCGGAGGGGTGTGCCACTCGGGCAGAGGGAAGCCACGGTCGAGCAGATCGTCGATCTCGTCCTGGGTCAGCGCGAGGCGGCGGTTACGCGGCGGGATGTCCTCCCGCCAGCGCCACTGCCCGTCCCGGTTGTCGTACGCCAGCTCGCGCGGCACCAGCACCCGCAGGCCCGCGCCGGAGAGCATCTCCCCGGTGGAGAGCAGGTGGGTGACCCCGTACGAGGCGGAGACGCGGGCCCGCAGCAGCGCGTCGCTGATCTCGTCCCGGCGGTGTGACAGCGGTACGGCCACCAGGGTGGCCGGGGGCATCCGGTCCCGGGCCGCGAAGATAGTACGCACCAGCGCCTCCGGTGCGAGCCCACCGACACCGCCCTCGCCGACCGGGATCATCACCAGCAGGTGGGCGGCCAGGGTGCGGGCGGCGTGCGCGATCTGGGCGAGCTGCGGCCGGTGCAGCGGCCGGTCGGCGATGACCCCGAGGACCCGACCCGGAGGCAGCAGCGCCCGGACCTCCTCGGGGCTGCGCCGCAACCGCTGGAACGGGCCGTGGGCGCCGTCGCCGAGCCGCCGCAGCGGGCCGCCCAGGCCCGCGACGCCCTCGCGTACCGGCCAGACGTCCGCCACGTCCAGGGCGGCGGCCGGCGCGCCCTCGGCGTCGGTCAGCACCAGGGCCCGGCGGGCCTCGTCGCGCGGGTCGAAGCCCTGCGCCAGCGCGGCCGGCACCTGCAGGGTCACCGGCACCTGCCACGGGGTGCCGTCGGCCAGCCGGCCGCGTCGACTCACCGACACCAGGTCGGCGCGGGTCATGAAGCCGGTCAGGGGGGCGTACGCACCGGTCAGCAGCAGCTCAAGATCCGCGAGCTCACCGGGACGCGGCGTGTACGCCGGCGCGTCCCGGAGCACCTCGTCGGGCAGCACCCAGCCGTTGTTCATCCACACCCCCCACTCGCTGACGGCACACAGTTTCGCAGCCGACCGCCGTTCGGTCGAGGCCGCCACTCCACGACGTCAGCGGCGGACCCGCCGCCCCACCGCCGACCGCAGCCGGTTCCAGACCTTCCGCTCGTCACGGATCCTCGGCTTCGCGCCGTCGGCCGGGCAGATGAAGAGCAGCGGCAGCCGCGCGTCCTCGGTCCACCCGGCGCTGGTGATCCGCGCCTTGAGGAGCCAGCTACCCCGCGTACGACCGCCGTTGAGGGCCCGGAAGTCGATCGTGGTGGTGGCGCGGTGCACCAGGTGGACGGTGTCGGCGTCGGGAGCGGCGACCCGCTCGATCTGGAACGTCACCGGCAGGAAGATCTCGTCACCGGTCTCCCGGCGGCGGGCGACCACGTCCAGGCGGGCCTTGCGGACCTGCGCGGTGGAGTCGAGCACCTCGGGGGAGATCTCGTCGACCGGGAGCACCAGCACGTCGCGCTCGCCGTCGGCCCGGAAGCCGATCCGCTGGTCCGCGGAGCGCAGTTCGGCGGCCACGCTGACCGTCACGGCGTGCTCGTCCGGCCGCAGGGCGTCGATCTGGCCGTGCCCGGCGATGCCCGCCTCCCACCGGGCCAGCCGCCGCAGGTCGGCGACCCGTCCCCGCTCGACGAGGTACGCCACGGCCCGTTGCAGCGGTGGCAGGCCCGCCGCGACACCGGGGGCGAACCGCTCCTGGATGATCTTCTGGACCTCGGCGGCGACCTGCTCCACCCAGTCCTCGGGGGCGTCCAACAGCCGCTTGCCGCGCAACCGGTTGATCATCTCGTTGCGGAGCCACCGCCGGTGCAACCGGTCGCGCAGCGGCCCCGGTTCGGTGTGCGCGTCGACCACGTCCAGCGCGTCGCGCACGCTCGCGAAGTAGCCCACCGGCTCCAGCCGGCTCGCGGTGACGTTCTTGGCATCGGCCCGCTGGATGTGGTGGTAGCAGGTGTAGTCGGACAGCACGCAGGTGCGGCGGGACGCGAAGTAGGCGCGCACCACGAACGAGTGGTCCTCGAGCCGCCGCTTGCCGCCCTCCGGGAACCGCAGCTTCTGCTCGTTGAGGAAGGCACGGCGGAACAGCTTGTGGCAGGTCAGGCTGTCGATCAGCGGCGCGTTCTCCAGCGTGGCGTCGAAGCGGTTCTTGCGGAACAACTCCCGGGGCACGCCGCGCCCGTGCCCGGCCATCTTCCCGATCACCAGGTCCGCGTCGTACTTCTTCGCGCAGTCGTAGAGCCGTTCCAGTGCCTGGTCGGCGAACCAGTCGTCGTCGTCGGCGAAGAAGACGTACTCGCCCCGGGCCCGCTCGATGCCGATGTTGCGCGGGCGCGACGGCCAGCCCGAGTTCTCGATGTGCACCACCTGGATGTGCGGGTGCTCGGCGGCCAACCGGTCCAGCCGCGCGCCCGTCTCATCGGTGGAGCCGTCGTCGACGAAGATCGCCTCGAACTCGTCGGCCGGTAAAGACTGGCGCAGCAGCGACGCCACCAGCTTCTCGATGTGCGGGCCGGTGTTGTACGCGGGCACCACGACACTCACCTTGGGGACGCCAACCTCGACCATCACGATCCTTCCCGCGTCGGCGGTCGAATATCCCCCGGAACACTGCCCGGTGAACGGGAAGTGAATCGTGCCACCCCGGAGTGGACTTTCCGGCGGCGGGGTCGGACCGAGCGCGAGACCGGCGCAAACGCCCACAGACCCTAGGGGTGCGGCGCGACGAGGATCAGGGGAGCGCCGGGGGCGCGCCGGTGTCGGTGGCAGGCATCGACTCCCTACGCTGGCATGGTGACACTGATCGCGACCCAGTCGCTCACCAAGACGTACGGAGGTCGGGTCACCGCGCTCACCGACCTCACCGTCGCCGTCGAGCCCGGGATCATCGGCCTGGTGGGCGCGAACGGCGCCGGCAAATCCACCTTGATCAAGATCCTGCTCGGCCTGCTCGCCCCGACCAGTGGCCAGGTCTCGGTGCTCGGCATCGACCCGACCACCGAACCGGCGGCGGTCCGCGCCCGCGTCGGCTACATGCCCGAGCACGACTGCCTCCCACCCGACCTGTCCGCCGCCGAGTTGGTCACCCACCTCGGTCGGATCAGCGGCCTGCCGCGCACGGTGGCCCGCGAGCGCGCCTCCGAGGCGCTGCGCCACGTCGGGCTCTACGAGGAGCGTTACCGACCGGTGGGCGGCTACTCCACCGGCATGAAGCAGCGGGTCAAGCTGGCCCAGGCGCTGGTGCACGACCCCGACCTCCTGTTGCTGGACGAGCCGACGAACGGTCTGGACCCGGCCGGACGGGACGCCATGCTGGCGCTCGTGCACCGGATCGGCACCGAGTTCGGCATCTCCGTCCTGGTGTGCTCGCACCTGCTGGGCGAGGTGGAGCGGATCTGCGACACGCTGATCGCCATCGACGGTGGCCGGCTGCTGCGCGCGGACCACATCTCCGCGATGACCTCGGCCACCGACGTGCTCGCCGTGGAGGTCAGCGAGGGCACCGAGGAGTTGGCCGCCCGACTCGCCGCGCTCGACCTGCCGGTGGCGCGCGACGGCCGGCTGCTGCTCGTACCGCTCGCCGACGACAGCACCTACGACCTGATCCTCGGCGCGGTCGCCGAGCTGGACCTGCCGCTGCACCGGCTGGACCAGCGCCGGCACCGGGTGGCCGAACTCTTCGCCACGAGGGAGCTCACCCATGCCTGAGCCGTCATCCGCCGTGCGGTCCGCGCCGGCCGGCGTCATCCACGACATCGGCTACCAGCGCTATGAGGGCCCCCGCCTGGGCCGCCGGCACGTCTTCGGTGCGCTCTACCTGCACGGGGTGCGCACCATCTTCGGGCTCGGCCGCAGCGCCAAGGCCAAGATCTTCCCGTGGCTGGTGATCGGCATCGTCACCCTGGTCGCGGTGGCCCTGGCCGCCGTACGCAGCCAACTCGGTGAACCGGTCGCCACGTACGCCCAGTTCGCCGACGCGATGAGCTGGCTGGTCCTGTTCTTCGTCGCGGTGGCCGCGCCGGAGCTGGTCTCCCGTGACCTGCGCAGCGGTGTGCTGCCGCTGTACTTCTCCCGCCCGCTGCCCCGCGCCGACTACGCGATCGCCAAGCTGCTGGCGCTGGTCACCGGCCTCTGGCTGCTGCTCGGTGGGCCGCAACTGATCATGTTCCTGGGCGCGGCGTTCACCACCAAGGACGGCCTGAAGGGCGTCTGGAACGAGCTGCTCGACCTGCTCCCCGGGCTGCTCTACGCCGGGCTGTGGGCGGTGGTCTTCGCCTCGGTGGGGCTGCTCGTCGCGTCGCTGACCGGCAAGCGCGCGTTCGCCGCCGGTGGGGTCGTCGCGGTCTTCCTGATGACCACGCCGATCGTGGGCGTGCTGAGCATCCTGCCGTCTCGTGCGGCCAACGAGCTGGCCGGGCTGGCCTCGCCTTCCACCCTGGTCCAGGGGGTGGGCATCTGGTCGCTCGGTGACCTGCTGGTCCCCGACAACCAGGGCGGCGGCCCGTCGATCGGTGGGTTCGGCCCGATCTACGCCCTGGTCGCGGTGCTGCTGGTCGCCGGCGCGACCACCCTCCTGCTGGCCCGCTACCGGAAGGTCGCCTCCTGATGAGCAGCACGCTGAGCCTGACCGGGGTGTCCCGGTGGTACGGCAACGTGGTGGCCGTCAACGACATCAGCATGAACCTCGGCCCCGGGGTGACCGGTCTGCTCGGCCCGAACGGCGCCGGCAAGACCACGCTGCTGCACATGATGGCCGGGTTCCTCGCCCCGTCGCGGGGCACGGTGACCCTCGACGACGAGCCGACCTGGCGTAACCCCGACGTCTACCGCCGGCTGGGCCTGGTCAGCGAGCGCGAGGCGGTGCAGAGCTTCCTCACCGCGTACGAGTTCGTGCTCGCCAGCGCCAAACTGCACCGGCTGGCCGATCCGGCGGCGGCGGCCCGACGGGCCATCGACCTGGTGGAGTTGGAGTCGGCGCAGGACCGCCGGATCGGCACGTACTCCAAGGGCATGCGCCAGCGCGCGCGGGTGGCCGCGGCGCTGGTGCACGACCCGCAGGTGCTGCTGCTCGACGAGCCGTTCAACGGGATGGACCCGCGCCAGCGGCTGCACATGATGGAGCTGCTGCACTCCCTGGGCGACTCGGGCCGGACGATCCTGTTCAGCTCGCACATCCTGGAGGAGGTCGAGCAGGTCTCCGGCACGGTGCAGGTGATGGTGGCGGGCCGGCTCGCCGCCTCCGGTGACTTCCGGACCATCCGCCGGCTGATGACGAACCGGCCGCACGTCTTCGCGGTGCGCTCCACCGACGACCGGGCGCTGGCCGTCGCCCTGATCGCCGAGCCCTCGGTGAGCGGCGTCGAGCTGGACCGCGCCGGCCTGACCGTGCGCGCCGGCGATTACGGCGCGTTCACCCGGGCGCTGCCCCGGATCGCCCTGCGCCAGGGCATCCGGGTGCGTCAGCTCGTGCCGTCCGACGAGTCCCTGGAGAGCGTCTTCTCCTACCTGGTGGAGGCCTGAGAACATGTCCACGATTACCTGGATCACCGCGCGTGGGCTGTTCGGCCGGCGGCGTTTCCTGCTGCTGCTCCCACTGCCGCTGGTACTGCTCGGCCTGGCCGTCCTCTGCCGGTCGCTCGGTGTCGACCCGGGCGAGTGGGGCCCGCCGGTGCTGGTCGGCCTCGGTCTGGCGGTGGTGCTGCCGGTGGTGGCGCTGATCATCGGCACCGGCGTGCTGGGTGCGGAGATCGACGACGGCACGGTCGTGCACATCCTCACCAAGCCGCTGCCGCGCTGGCAGATCGTGCTGCCGAAACTCGCGGTCGCCACCGCGGTCACCGCGGCCACCGTCGCGGTGCCGCTCTACGTCGCGGGCGTGCTCGCCGATTCGGTACGCCTCGGACTGGCGCTCGCCGCCGCGTCCGCGCTCGGCGCGCTGGCGTACTCGGCGCTGTTCCTCGCGCTCAGCCTCCTCACCCGCCGTCCGGTGCTGCTCGGCCTCGTCTACGTGCTGATCTGGGAGGGGCTGCTGGGTAATTTCGTCAGCGGTACGAAGGTGCTCTCCATCCAGCAGTACGTGATCGCCCTCGCCGACCGGCTCGCCCCCAGCGGGCTGCTGGAGACCAGCGTGTCGGTACCGGTCGCCGCCGTGATGACCGCGCTGGTGAGTGTCGGCTTCACCGTGTTGGCGATCGACCGCCTGCGCTCGTTCAGCGTGGCCGGCGAGACGAGCTGACGCGGTACGGGTCCGGCCAGCCCTCCGGCGACGGGTAGGGCTGGCCGGATGGACTCCACCGGTGCCACCCGCGAGGCTGGTGGACGTGACTGTCGAAGCGGAGCGCAGACCCTTGGCCGACCCGTACTCCCGCAGCAGCCGGCCGTGGCTGATCAGCCTGGCCGCTGCCGGCCTGGCGTCCGCGACGGTCGCGACGGCCGCCCAGGGCAGCGGCCGGTTCCACTGGTGGGCCGGCTTCATCCTGATCCCGGCCGCGCTGATCGCGGCCAGCGGCGGGCCGCTGCTGGCTCGCGGCGGTGGTCGCGCCTTCGCCGGCTACGTCGTCGCCTGCGTCGGCGCGCTGGCGTTCGTGGTGGGCGCGCTGCTGATGTTCGGGGTGATGGGCAAGGGCTGGCCCCTGCTGGTGGTGCTGCCCTGCCTGGCGGTCGCCGGCACGTACCGCTGGCGGGCGCTCCACCCGCTGGCCCGTGGTCTGCACCGCGCGGTGGCGCTGCTCGCGTTGACCGGCGCGCTGGTCGGGGTGACCCTGCAACTGCTCCACGCCCGGGTGATCCACCTGGAGACGGGCTGGTGGGGCGGATTCATGATCCTGGCCGGGGTCATTGTGCTGGGCAACGCGGCTGAGCTGGCCCGGTACCGGATGCCGTACCGGCTCCAGGCGATCACCCTGCTGGTCGGGCCGTCCGTGGTGGCCATCCTGCTCGGTCTGCGCTTCCTGCGCGGCTGGTGACGGCCGGTCCGCCGCCGCCCAGGGCGTGTGTCAAAGTCCTCGGTCGAGCCGAGGCGGAGTCCAGGTGGCGGTCCGGCAAGGCGGAGATGGGTTCGGATACCGGTGTTGTATCCGAGCCCATCTCCAACGCCGCCGGCCGTCGTCTGGGCCCGCCGCAGGCCGGCCAGGGGCTTTGGCACACGCCCTAAGGGGGTGGGCGGCGGCGGATCCCGGTCAGAAGGCGCAGGCGATGACGAGCTCCGGGGTGCGGTCCGGCAGGAGGTCGAGCTTGCCGATCCGACCGGCCGCCCGCAGGTCGTCGGCGACCAGGGTGAGCTGCTCCAGCAGCGCCGCCGGGCCCAGCGCCTCGGCCAGCGGCACCTCCGCCCTCATCGACAGCTTCCGCTCCGACTTGGCCCGCCGCACCTGGCCCAACGCGTCCCCGGCCAGCCGCAGCAGCGCGGGGTCACCGGTGCCCTCGATCGTCCGGTCCACCTCGTACGTGGTGGGCCAGGGCGCGCGGTGCACCGACCCGTACCGCCACCACGACCAGATCTCCTCGGTGACGTACGGCAGCACGGGGGCGAAGAGCCGCAACTGCACCGACAGCGCCGAGGCCAACGCGGCCCGGGCCGAGTCGGCGGCCGCTCCGGTGCCGTACGCCCGTTCCTTCACCAACTCGATGTAGTCGTCGCAGAACCGCCAGAAGAACGCCTCGGTCACCTGTAGGGCGGCCGTGTGGTCGTACCCGTCGAAGGCCCTGCTCGCGGCGCTGACCACCGTGCCCAGTTCGGCGAGCATGGCCCGGTCCAGCGGGGCGGTCGCCGACGCGCGCAGCGCGTCCGCCGCGCCCAGGCCGAGCGCGAACTTCGACGCGTTGAGCAGTTTGGTGGCCAGCCGACGGCCGACCTTGATCTGCGCCGGGTCGAAGGCCAGGTCCATGCCGGGCTTGCCGCTGGCCGCCCAGTAGCGCACCGCGTCCGAGCCGTGCTGTTCCAGCAGCGCGAGCGGGGTGACCACGTTGCCCTTGGACTTGGCCATCTTCTTGTGGTCCGGGTCGAGGATCCAGCCCGACAGCACGGTGTCCCGCCAGGGCAGCACCCCGTGCTCGAAGTGCGAGCGGATCACCGTGTCGAACAGCCAGGTCCGGATGATCTCCTGCCCCTGCGGGCGCAGGTCCATCGGGAAGACCCGCGCGAACAACTCCGGGTCGGTCTCCCAGCCACCGACGATCTGCGGGGTCAACGACGACGTCGCCCAGGTGTCCAGCACGTCCGGGTCGCCGACGAAGCCGCCCGGCCGGCCGCGCTGCGACTCGTCGAAACCGGGCGCCGGGTCACTTGACGGGTCGACCGGCAGCGCCGACTCGTCCGGCGTGAGAGGGTGGGACCAGTCCGGCTCGCCAGTGTCGTCGAGCCGGTACCACACCGGCACCGGCACCCCGAAGAAGCGCTGGCGGCTGACCAGCCAGTCCCCGGTCAGGCCGCCCACCCAGTTGTCGTAGCGGTGCTTCATGTGCGCCGGCACCCAGCGCAGCTCCGCGCCCCGGGCCAGCAGCGTCGCCCGCAGGTCGGCGTCCCGTCCGCCGTTGCGCAGGTACCACTGGCGGGTCGAGACGATCTCCAGTGGCCGGTCGCCCCGTTCGTAGAACTTCACCGGGTGGGTCACCGGACGCGGCTCGCCGATCAGGTCACCCGCGTCGGCCAGCATCCCGACGATCTCCCGGCGCGCGCCGTTGACGGTCTGCCCGGCCAGCGCCGCGTACGGCCCGGCGGGCACACCGGCCGGCGGCTCCGGCAGCAGACGACCGTCCCGGCCGATCACCACGCGGGTGTCCAGCCGCAGCTCACGCCACCAGGTCACGTCGGCGAGGTCGCCGAACGTGCAGACCATCGCGATGCCGGTGCCCTTCGCGGGGTCGGCGAGCGGGTGGGCGCGCACCGGCACCTCGACGTCGAACAGCGGGCTGCGCACGGTGGCGTCGACCAGGTCGGCGTACCGCTCGTCGTCGGGGTGGCAGACCAGCGCGACGCAGGCCGGCAGCAGCTCCGGTCGGGTGGTGTCGATGAGCACCTCGCGCCCGCCGGGCCCGGCGAACCGCAGCCGGTGGTACGCGCCGGGACGTTCCCGGTCCTCCAACTCGGCCTGGGCGACCGCGGTGGCGAAGCCGACGTCCCACAGCGTCGGCGCCTCCGCCTGGTACGCCTCACCCCGGCGCAGGTTGCGCACGAACGCCCGCTGGCTGGTGGCGCGGGCCACCCGGCCGATGGTGGTGTACGTCAGGGACCAGTCCACCGAGAGCCCGAGCCGCCGCCAGAGGGCCTCGAAGACCTGCTCGTCGGCGACCGTCAGCCGCTCGCACAGCTCGATGAAGTTGCGCCGCGAGATCGGCGTCGGGTCACGGCGGGCGGCGTCGTCGACCGGGGTGGCCGGGGGCCGCCACACCGGGTCGTACGCCAACGCCGGGTCGCAGCGCACCCCGTACACGTTCTGCACCCGACGCTCGGTGGGCAGCCCGTTGTCGTCCCAGCCCATCGGGTAGAAGACCGCCTTGCCGCGCATCCGCTGGTAGCGGGCGACGGTGTCGGTGTGCGTGTACGAGAAGACGTGCCCCATGTGCAGCTCGCCCGATACGGTGGGCGGCGGGGTGTCGATGGCGTACACGTCGTTCCGCTGCTTTCCGCGGTCGAACGCGTACGTGCCCTCCTCCTGCCAGCGCTGCGCCCAGCGCTCCTCGAGCCCGTCCAGACTGGGGCGCTCGGGAACGCCGGCACGGGCCGTCCTCGCCGTATCGGTCATCTGCCGATCGTAGGCATCAGCAGGATGCCGGGCCACGGAGTTGCGTATCGCCGGTCCTAGTAGTGCTTTGTTAGGTTCGGTGGCGTTTGTTGCGGTGTAGGGGTTTCACGGGTTGGTGGCAGGTGAGGCAGGCGCCGGTCCAGGTCGCGAGGAGTCGTTGCAGCTCGCGGATGACGGTGTAGAGGGTCAGGCCGGCGCAGCCGCTTTTGGGTCCAGGCGTAGTTCGGTGATGAACAGGTGCGCGGCGGTGACCAGGGTGACGTGGCGGTGCCAGCCGATCCAGGAGCGGCCTTCGAAGTGGTCCAGGCCGAGGCCGGTCTTCAGTTCGCGGTAGTCGTGTTCGATGCGCCAGCGGATCTTGCCGTAGCGGACCAGGTCGGTGTGGTTGGTCGCCTCGGGGAGGCTGGACAGCCAGTACTTGACCGGCTCGGCCTGGTCGTCGGGCCACTGAGCGATCAGCCACCGCTCGGGCAGGAGGCCGTCGGCGTCGCGGGCGACGCGGTGGCCTGCCGGACGTACCCGCAGGAAGATGAACTGGGAGCTCATCGTGCCTTTCGAGCCTTCCCGCCAGGTGATCGTCTCCGCCGTGTCGCGTCCGGCGGCGCGGATGTGTTCGACCAGGCTGATCGCTGTCTTCGGGTAGCGCGGGTCGGTGCGGGTGGGCGGGCGGCCCCGCCCGGACCACACCCGCTCGCCTGGCCGCACGCCTGGCTTGTGGGCGAGGGCGTCGCCCTTGACCTGCATGATGTAGCCGATCCCACGCTGGTCCAAGGCGCTGCGGAACTGGCTGTTGTCGCCGTAGCCGGCGTCAGCGGCCAGTAGCGGCGGGTGCAGGCCGCAGTCGGCCAGCCCGTCGAGCATCTCCACGACCAGCGCCCACTTCGGCCGATGACGCTCGTCCTCGGGGATCCCGCAGCGGCCCCGCCGAGCGGCCACCCCGGGCCGGTCGGCCTCGTCAACGGCGTGGTCGTCCCACGACGTCGGGAGAAACAGCCGCCAGTCCAGAGGGCACGATGCGGTGTCGGTGACGGCGTGGACGCTGACCCCGATCTGGCAGTTCGCCACCTTGCCCAACGTGCCGGAATACTGCCTGGCCACGCCCGGCGAGCTCTTGCCGTCCTTCGGGAAACCGGTGTCGTCGACCACCCACGCCACCGGCTTGACCACGTCGAGGGCCCGGCGGGCCAGCCGCATCCGCACCGCCGTGGTGTCCCACGTCGAGGTCGTCACAAACTGCTGCAGCCCTTGATGATCCACCCCGAGCCGCTGCGCCATCGGCTGCATCGACTTGCGCCGCCCGTCCAGCAGCAGCCCTCGCAGATACGTCTCACCCTTGACCCGCTGATCCGACCGCATCAGCGGGGCGAACACGTCCACGGCAAACGCCTCAAGCCGTTGCCGCACAAGGGAAAGCTCGTCAGGGGTCACCGCAACATCGAACTACCCAAACCACTCCGACGACTCAGCGACACGCCGACCTAACAAAGCACTACTAG
>NZ_JBYIRN010000014.1:0-165467 GCF_057708145.1 Micromonospora sp. bgisy143 | reverse complement strand
TGACGAAGTTGCCCACGAACTGAACACCCGCCCCCGCCAGACGCTCGGCTGGGCGACCCCAGCCGAGCGTCTGGACCACCTCATCGCCGCCTAACGATTGCACTCACCCCTTGACCTCAAGCGGCGTGTCGCGGCAAGAACTTCATGATCAACCCGGCCGAGGCCGGCGCGGGAAGGGCCGGGTGGGGTCAGCGGATCACCGGGCGTTGGTCTCGGGGTAGGGCCTCGATCAGTTCTCGGGGCAGGTTGAGGGTGTCGGCGCTGACCTCGGGCGGGGTGTTCGCCATCCACTGGGTCAGCGACACCGACTCGAACCGGGGCTTGCGGAACATCTCCAGGAACACCAGCGGCTCGGTGCCGAGGTTCTCGATGTAGTGGCCGTACGCGAACGGCACGTACCCGACGTCACCGGAGCGCATGTCGAAGGTGCCAGCCACCCCGGAGCTGGCGAACACGCCCATCCGACCGTGGCCGGACAGGTAGTACTGCCACTCGTCGTCGGTGGGGTGCCAGTGCAGCTCCCGCATCCCGCCCGGGTCCACCTCGACCAGCGCCGCGCAGATCGTGGTCGACGCGGCGAACTGGGTGACGTCGGCGATGCGCACCTGCCCGCCCGGGAACCGCTGCGGCTTCTGCGCGAGGAGCCGGTGGCTGAGGCTGCGGGGCACGTCCCCGGTCGGGCTGACGACTCGGTCCTGGTCCAGCGGCGGCGGTACCTGCCCGGCGAAGATGTACTTCTCCCGCTCGGGGATCGAGTCGAGCTGGTCGAGCCGCCACCCGAAGTTCTTGGCCAGCACCTCCTTCGGGGTGTGCGCGAAGAAGTCGCTGATCAGGAACGTGCCGTTCTCGGTGAACGCGCCGTCGTCGAAGACCAGCAGGAACTCCACGCCCTCGTCGAGGGCCTGGATGTGGTGCGGCACCCCCTGCGGGAAGAACCACAGGTCACCGGCGCGTACGTCGTCGAGGAAGTTGCGGCCCTCCTGGTCGACCGCGCTGATCCGGGCGCTGCCGCGCGACACGTACGCCCACTCGGACTGCTTGTGCCAGTGCATCTCCCGGTACCCGCCCGGTTCCAGCGCCATGTCCACGCCGCACAGCTCGGTGGCGATCGGCAACTCCCGTACGGTCACCTCCCGGGTCCATCCGCCGCGCTGCACACGGGTGTGCGCGTCGGAGAAGGAGAACCGCAGGTTGGGCAGGGTGCCCGCGTCCGTGCTCGGTGGGGTCAACAGGTCGGGGTTCTGCCGGTCGCGGACCACGTCGCGTGGCCCGGGGTCCACCCAACCCCCACCGCCGCGTTCGGGCTGGGGCACCGTCGGGTCGTTCATGATCGCCTCCCGCGTCGTCGCGTCCTGGTGCCGCCGGCGCGCTGGGCGGGGCAGGACGGCCCGCGACGGCGACACCCGGCGGGTACCCGCCGGGGCGACCCGGCCGGGCCAATGCCTGGCCCCGACGGGTCAGCGCCGGACATCAGGCGCGCCAGCGCGGGGAGGGATCACCGGACATCACGCGCGACCAGCGCGGGGCGGGATCAGGAGAGGAAGATCAGGGCGAGCCAGCCGCCCACGATGAGCACCAGCGCCACGGCCAGCACCCAGGTCGGCACGGTGTACTCACCGCGCCGGTTGCGCTCGATCTCGGCGCGGATCTTCTCCCGCCGGCGCTCGACCCAGTTCTGCCGCTCGGTGCCGCGCTCGGTGGGGTCGGATGGTCCAGAAGTCGTCATGGCGCGCTCAGCCTACCGGTTGCGCCGGCCCCGTCGGCGGACACCGTCGGCGGGGCCGGCGGACCCGTCACATGCTGGCGATCAGCCGTTCCACCCGCTCGTCGTACGCCCGGAAGGGGTCCTTGCAGAGCACGGTGCGCTGCGCCTGGTCGTTGAGCTTCAGGTGCACCCAGTCGACGGTGAAGTCGCGCCGCTTCTCCTGGGCGTGCCGGATGAACTCGCCGCGCAGCCGCGCCCGGGTGGTCTGCGGCGGCGTCTCCTTGGCCTCGAAGATCTCCGGGTCGGTGGCGACCCGGTCCACCTCGCCGCGGCGCTCCAACAGCCCGTAGAGACCACGACCGCGACGCACGTCGTGGTACGCCAGGTCCATCTGCGCCACCCGGGGATGCGACAGCGGCAGGTCGTGCTTGCGCTGGTACCGCTCGATGAGCCGCAGCTTGCTCACCCAGTCGATCTCACGGGAGACCGGCTCCAGGTCACCGGTCTCCACCGCGTGCAGCACCCGGCCCCACAGCTCGACCACCCGCTTGGCGGCCTGGTCGCCGCCGCGCCGCTCGACGAACTCGGTGGCCTTGGCCAGGTACTCCTGCTGGATGTCCAGCGCGCTGACCTCCTTGCCGGAGGCCAGGCGCACCTTGCGGCGGCCGGTGATGTCGTGCGACACCTCGCGGATCGCCCGGATCGGGTTCTCCAGCGACAGGTCCCGCATGACCACACCGGCCTCGATCATCCGCAGCACGATGTCGGCGGTGCCGACCTTGAGCAGCGTGGTGACCTCGTTCATGTTGGAGTCGCCGACGATGACGTGCAGGCGCCGGTAGCGCTCGGCGTCGGCGTGCGGCTCGTCGCGGGTGTTGATGATCGGACGGCTGCGGGTGGTCGCCGACGAGACGCCCTCCCAGATGTGCTCGGCCCGCTGGGACAGGCAGTAGACCGCGCCGCGCGGGGTCTGCAGCACCTTGCCGGCTCCGCAGATCAACTGTCGGGTCACCAGGAACGGGATGAGCACGTCGGCCAGCCGGCCGAACTCCCCGTGCCGGGAGACCAGGTAGTTCTCGTGGCAGCCGTACGAGTTGCCGGCCGAGTCGGTGTTGTTCTTGAACAGGTAGATCTCACCCGCGATGCCCTCGTCGTGCAGCCGCTTCTCCGCGTCGACGAGCAACCCCTCCAGGATCCGCTCGCCGGCCCGGTCGTGGGCCACCAGGTCGGTCACCGAGTCGCACTCCGGTGTCGCGTACTCCGGGTGTGACCCGACGTCCAGGTAGAGACGGGCCCCGTTGCGCAGGAACACGTTGCTCGACCGACCCCAGGACACGACGCGCCGGAACAGATACCGCGCGACCTCGTCCGGGGACAGCCGCCGCTGCCCGCGATAGGTGCAGGTGACGCCGTACTCGGTCTCGAGGCCGAAGATTCGCCGCTCCATGATGAGACATTAGCCGCCCGGAGGCCCGGTTCGTCACTGTCACACCACAGGTCGTGCCCGAGGGGTGGTCACATACCGGCTGAGTGCGACATTCCGTCCGGTCCGAGGCTCGCCACGAACCGCCGGCACGCGTCGTACTCCGGCAGCAGGCCGCTCTCGCGGGCCTGCGCGAGGGTCGGCGCGGCGTCGTCGCGCGCGGACAGCAGCGGGGTGTCGGCGGGCCACTCGATGCCCAGTTCCTCGTCGAGCGGGTGCACCGCGTGCTCGCCCGTCGGGTTGTACGTGGCCGAGCAGAGGTAGCTCAGCGTCGCGTCGTCGGTCAGCGCGCAGAACCCGTGCCCCAGCCCTTCGCTGAGGTAGACGGCCCGCCGGTCGGTGTCGTCCAGCCGGACACCCTCCCAGCGGCCGAAGGTCGGCGAGCCGACCCGCAGGTCGACGATCACGTCGAGGACCGCGCCCCGCACGCAGGTCACGTACTTGGCCTGCCCGGGGGGTACGTCGGCGAAGTGGACACCGCGCACCACGCCGCGCGCCGAGACCGACAGGTTGGCCTGGGCCAGGCGCAGCGGATGCCCCACCGCCTCGGCGAGCTTGTCGAAGCGGTACCACTCCATGAACATGCCGCGCGGGTCGCCGTGCTGCTGGGGGGTGATCTCCCAGGCGCCCTCGATGCTCAGCTCCCGGATCTTCACCGGCCCACCCGCGCTTCGTTCTTCTCGGCCAGGAGGCCGAACAGGTAGTCGCCGTACCCGCTCTTGACCAGCGGCTCGGCCAACGCGCGGAGCTGGTCGTCGTCGATGAGGCCGGCCCGCCAGGCCACCTCCTCCACGCAACCGATCTTGAGGCCCTGTCGCTCCTCGACCACCCGGACGAACTCGCCAGCCTGCATCATCGAGGTGAAGGTGCCGGTGTCCAGCCACGCGGTGCCGCGATCGAGCACCGTCACCGACAGCTCGCCGGTCTCCCGGTACACCTCGTTGACGGCGGTGATCTCCAGCTCGCCCCGAGCGCTCGGGGTGAGCTTGCGGGCGATGTCGACCACCCGATTGTCGTAGAAGTACAGGCCGGGCACCGCGTAGCGGGACTTCGGCAGGGCCGGCTTCTCCTCGATCGAGAGCACCCGGCCGTCGGCGTCGAAATCGACCACGCCGTACTCCTGCGGATTGGCCACCTGGTACGCGAAGACCCGGCCGCCGACGGGGTCACCGTGGTCGGCGAGCTGCCGGCCCAGCCCCACGCCGTGGAAGATGTTGTCGCCGAGGATCAACGCCACCGACTCGTCACCGATGAAATCCGCACCAAGAATGAACGCCTGCGCGATGCCCTCCGGACGCTCCTGGCTGACATACTCCAGCCGCAACCCGAACTGGCTGCCGTCGCCGAGCAGCCGACGGAACTGGTCCTGGTCCTCCGGTGTCGTGATCACCAGGATCTCCCGGACCCCGGACATCACCAGTGTGGAGAGCGGGTAGTAGATCATCGGTTTGTCGAAGACCGGCATCAGCTGCTTGGACACTGCCCGGGTGATCGGCCAGAGCCGGGAACCGGTGCCGCCGGCGAGTAGGATTCCACGCACCGGCGAAGCCTACCGGCACGGCTACGGAACGTGCGTGGGGGTCGCGTCCCACGTCCACCGACGAACGTCGCGTACACTTTCGGACCCGTGAGGATCCTCGTCACCGGCGGAGCCGGATTCATCGGGTCGGAGTACGTTCGACTGCTGCTGGGCAAACCCCTGGGCAGTGCCGAGGGCGTGCCCCCGCTCGAACCGGCGGTCGTGACCGTGCTCGACAAGTTGACCTACTCGGGCAACCTGGCGAACCTCGACCCGGTGCGCGACGACCCGCGGCTGCGGTTCGTGCAGGGCGACATCTGCGACCCGACCGTCGTCGACGAGGTGGTCGCCGGGCACGACGTGATCGTGCACTTCGCGGCGGAATCGCACGTCGACCGCTCGATCGCCGGCGCCGCGCCGTTCGTCACCACCAACGTGCTCGGCACGCAGACCCTGCTCGACGCGGCGCTGCGGCACGGCACCGGCCGCTTCGTGCACGTCTCCACCGACGAGGTGTACGGCTCGATCGACGAGGGCTCCTGGACGGAGATCTGGCCGCTCGCCCCGAACTCCCCGTACTCGGCCTCGAAGGCCGGCTCCGACCTGCTCGCGCTGGCCTACCACCGCACCCACGGCATGGACGTGGTCGTGACCCGCTGCTCCAACAACTACGGTCCGTACCAGTTCCCGGAGAAGGTCATCCCGCTGTTCGTGACCAACCTGCTCGACGGCGGGACGGTTCCGCTGTACGGCGACGGCGGCAACATCCGCGACTGGCTGCACGTGCACGACCACTGCCGGGGCATCGCGCTGGTCCAGCAGAAGGGTCGCGCCGGCGAGGTCTACAACATCGGCGGCGGCACCGAGCTGACCAACAAGGAGCTGACCGGTCGACTGCTGGACGCCTGCGGCGCTGACTGGGACCGGGTCGTCCCGGTCACCGACCGCAAGGGCCACGACCGCCGGTACTCCCTCGACATCAGCAAGATCAGCGAAGAGCTGGGCTACCAGCCCAGCATCACTCTCGACGACGGCCTCGCCGACACCGTGCGCTGGTACCAGGAGAACCGGGCCTGGTGGGAGCCGCTGAAGTCGGCCCCCACCGCATGACCCGACTACTCGTCACCGGCGCCGGGGGGATGCTCGGCCAGGACCTGGTCACCGTCCTGGAGGCCCGGCCCGACCTGAAGGTCACCGCCGCCGCCCGTGCCGACCTGGACATCACCGACCCCACTGCGGTCCGCCACGCCGTCGCCGGACACGACGTCGTGATCAACGCCGCCGCGTGGACCAACGTCGACGGTGCGGAAGCCGACGAGGCGGCGGCCACCGCCGTCAACGGCCACGGCGTGGCGAACCTCGCTGCGGCGTGCGCCACCAGCGGCACCCGGTTGATCCAGGTCTCCACCGACTACGTCCTCGCCGGCGACGCCGGCTCCCCCTACGCGGAGGACGCGCCGACCGCGCCCGTCAACGCGTACGGGCGCGGCAAGCTGGTCGGCGAGCAGGCCGTCGCCCGCCTGCTGCCGGACACCGGGTACGTCGTCCGCACCGCGTGGCTGTACGGCGCGCACGGGCCGAACTTCGTGGCCACCATGCTGCGGCTGGCCGGCCAACGCGAGCACCTCGACGTGGTCGACGACCAGCACGGGCAGCCCACCTGGTCGTACCGGCTCGCCGAGCGGCTGGTCGCGCTCGCCGACGCCGCCCTGGCCGGTCGCGCGGCTCCCGGCGTCTACCACGGCACCTGCGCCGGCGAGACCACCTGGTACGGGCTGGCCCGTGCCGCGTTCACGGTGGCCGGTCTGGACCCGGACCGGATCCGACCCACCACCAGCGACCGGTATCCTCGTCCCGCTCCCCGTCCGGCGTACAGTGTGCTAGGGCACAACCGCTGGGCGGCCGCGGGTCTGCCGCCACTTCCGGACTGGCACTCCACCCTGGTTGACGCGTTCCACTCCCCCGCTCCACCCGCCCCGTGGAAGGTCGCATGAAGCTCACCCTCGTCACCGGCTTGACCGGCCTGATTCTGCTCGGCACCATCGTCGAGCTGCTGCGCCGTCGTCAGCTGCGCGAGAAGTACGGCATGCTCTGGCTCGCCGTGCTGATCATCGTGATCCCGTTGTCCCTGTTCCCCCGGCTGCTCGACAACGTCGCCGAACTCCTCGGCGTCGCCTCCGGTGTCAGCCTCGTGCTCTTCCTCGGCATCGTCTTCCTACTGCTGGTCTGCGTGCACCTCAGCTGGGAGGTCAGCGCCCTGGAGGAAGAGACCCGGACCCTGGCAGAAGACTTCGCCCTGCTCCGCGCCGAGATCGACGCGGACCGGGCGGCCCGAGACGAACTGGTGTCGCACGATGGTTAACGGCAAGCGGGTCCTGATCATCATCCCGGCGCTCAACGAGTCCGGCTCGATCGCCGACGTCGTCGGTGAGGTCCGCGGCGAACTGCCCGGCGTCGACGTGCTCGTCGTCGACGACGGCTCCACCGACCGCACCGCCGCGGTCGCCTCCGCCGCCGGCGCCCGGGTCGCGAAACTCCCGTACAACCTCGGTGTCGGCGGCGCCATGCGAGTGGGGTACCGGTACGCCCGCGACCACGACTACGACGTGGCCATCCAGATCGACGCGGACGGCCAGCACGACCCCCGGTACGTGCCGAAGCTCGTCGACCTGCTCGACGAGACCGACCTGGTGATCGGCGCCCGGTTCGCCGGCGAGGGCGACTACAACGTCCGCGGCCCCCGCCGCTGGGCCATGGTCATGCTCTCCGGCGTGCTGTCCCGCGTCGCCCGCACCAAGCTCACCGACACCACGTCCGGGTTCCGGGCCGCCAACCGCCGGGTGATTGACATGTTCGCCACCTGGTATCCCGTGGAGTACCTGGGCGACACGGTCGAGACGCTCGTGCACACCGCCCGGCGGGGCTACACCATCCGCCAGGTGCCGGTGGCCATGCGCAAGCGGATGGCCGGCACCCCCAGCCACTCACCGGCCAAGGCCATGATCTACCTCGGTCGGGCCTTCGCCGTCCTCACGTTGGCGCTCATTCGCCGGTGATCCGCCGGCTCCTGAGTCTCGTCCCACCGGGCACCATCGCCGTCGGCGCCGGCCTGGCCCTGCTGGGGCTCGCCTCCTACGTCCACCTGGCCGTCGCCGGGCACAGCCTCACCGAGGCCGACTACTCGTCGCTCGCGGCGCTCTGGACGATCGTCTTCACCCTCGGCATCGGCCTGTTCATGCCCGTCGAACAGGAGGTCGCCCGCCTCGTCGCCGGCCGGCACAGCCAGGGCCTCACCCCCGGGCCGGTCCTGGCCCGGGGGGCCGCCCTGGCCCTCGGCCTGCTCGTCGCGGTCGTCGCGCTGATCATCGTCGCCCGGGCGCCGCTCGCCGACCGGCTCTTCGCGGGCGACGACCGCATGGTCGCCGTCCTGATCGGATCGCTCGCCGCGCTCGCCGTCGCGCACACCACCCGCGGCGTGCTCTCCGGCCTGCAACTGTTCCCCTGGTACGGCACCCAACTCGCCGTCGACGGCGGCCTGCGCATCGCCCTCGTCGCCCTGCTCGGCCTGACCGGCGTCACCTCCCCCATCTGGTTCGGCGCGGTGCTGATCGCCGCCCCGCTGATCGGCGTGGCGCTCACGGCCCCGCCCGTGCTGCGGGCCGTCGGCGGCGGCGTCCCCGTCGCCTGGGCCGCGTTCCTGCGCGGCCTCGGCCTGCTCATCACGTCCAGCCTGCTCTCCCAGGTCGTCGTCAACATCGGCGTGATCAACGTCAAGGTGCTGGACCCCTCCGACGTGGCCACCGCCGGCGCGTTGCTCTCCGCCCTGGTGCTGGTCCGGATCCCGCTGTTCGTCTTCGCCTCGCTCCAGGCGTCCCTGCTGCCCGGCCTCGCCACCTCCGCCGCCACCGGCGACCGCACGGCCTTCAACAGCCTCCTGCGCCGGGCCCTGGGTATCGTCACCGCGCTCGGCCTCACCGGCGCCGTGCTCGCCGTCCTGCTCGGCCCGTGGCTGGTGCAGACCCTGTTCGACGCCCCCGACGTCCTCGGCCACGGTGACTTCGCCTGGCTCGCCGCGGCCACCCTCGCCTACCTCTGGGCGATGGTCCTCGGCCAGGCGCTGCTGGCCCTCGACCGGCACCGCGCCCAGGCCGTCGCCTGGGCGGTCGGCGTGGCCGCGCTGGTCGCCGCCACCCTGGCCCCGGTCGCGACCGCCCTGCGGGTCGAACTCGGCTACGCCATCGGCTCCGTCGTGGTCGCCGCCACCATGGCCGTTCTGCTGCGCGCCCGCACCAGCGGCCCGGCGCCCGTGCCCGCCGCCCGCGAGGCGGTCGCCCCCGGGGTGACCAGCGCCCCCTGACGACCTACCCGGACCACCCCCGGGGACCCGGATAGGTCAGGGTGTGCCTGTGGCGTGCGTGGTCACGTGGTCACGGCCCGGTCGGTGCTACCGGTTCGCGTGCCGGTCGTACCGTGCGATCATCGTGCGGACGGCGTCGTCCACCACCGCGCCGGCGCGCTCCGGGGTCACCGTCCAGCCGGGGACCAGCAGGCACGGCCAGAACAGGTAGTTGGAGATCATCCCGAGAAACTGCGTGGCGGCCATCTGCGGGTCGGCGATGTCCGCCGTTCCCGCGTCGCGCTCGGCCACGAGGTAGCGCTGAACCGTCTCGAAGTACGGCAGCTTCCCCCCGGCGAAGTGCGCCTTCGCCAGTTCCGGGAAGCGGGGCAACTCGGCGATGACGATGCGGAACAGATCCACCATCCCCGGCCGGCCCAACAGTGCCGCATAGTGCCGCCCGAGCGCGGTCAGGCCGGCTTCCAGGTCACCCACGGACGGCACTGCGGCGTCGTCACCGCCGGCCCAGGAGTCGACGACGATGGCGTCGAACAGGGCCGCCTTCGTCGGGAACTGCTTGAACAGCGTTGCCTTCGACACCCCGGCCTCCTCGGCGATGCGCGCCAGCGACGACCGGTCGTAGCCCAGCTCCAGGAACAGCTGCGTGGCGGCCTGCACGATCAGCGCGCGCTTCTGCTGAGCCACCCGCTGGTGATAGGTCGTCATGCGGCCATCATAGCGAGGTGAGTGGGTTGACTCACCACCGGAGGCGACGTACCGTTGCCGTGGTGAGTCAAACGACTCACCATTGGCTTTCCTGGAGGACCGCATGTCCCGCTTCACCGCGCACACCGCTCTCGTCACCGGCGGCACCGGCGGGCAGGGCGCCAGCCACGTACGCGCGCTGCACGCCGAGGGCGCCAACGTCGTCATCGGGGGCACCAACGCCGAACGCGGCGCCGCCCTCGCCGCCGAACTCGGGGACCGAGCGCTCTTCGTACGCCTCGACGTCTCCGACGAGAAGTCGTGGGCCGCCGCCGTCGCGGCGACCGAGGAAGCGTTCGGCGCGCTCACCATCCTGGTCAACAACGCCGGCGTACAGAACCCGCCGGCCCTCATCGAGTCCACCGACCAGGCCACCTGGGCGCGCATCCTCGACATCAACCTCACCGGCACGTTCCTCGGCATCAAGACCGCCACACCAGCGCTGCGCCGAGCCGGCGGTGGGGTGATCATCAACATCGCCTCCGTCATGGGCACCGGAGGCACCGCCCACTACGCGCCCTACGTCGCCAGCAAGTGGGCCATCCGCGGGCTCACCCAGACCGCCGCCCTCGAACTGGGCCGCGACAACATCCGCGTCAACACCATCCACCCCGGCGTCGTCGCCACCGCGTTCATCACCGAACCGGCGGCAGGCGCGGACGCCCCGATCGCCGACTTCTACACCCCCGAGCCGTTCGCCGTCCCCCGGCTCGGACAGCCCGCCGACATCACCGCCATGCTGCTGTTCCTCGCCTCGCCCGACGCCGCCTTCATCACCGGCACCGAGCACGTCGTCGACGGCGGACTCCTCCTAGGACCCGCCCTAAAAAACGCGTCGGCATGACGCCCCGCCCCCACCCCGTCGATCTTGCACTTTCTGTCGTGACTAATGCCCGCAAAAGGTGCATAACGGCAACCGAAAGTGCAAGATCGGCGAGGTGTAGGTGAGGCAGGGCGGGGCGGGCGGGGAACGCGCGCGGCGGGCGAGCCCGAAGGGGTCGCCCGCCGCTGTCGCTCGCGCTTACTTGCCGTCTGCGGGCTTGTCCTCCAGGTCGGCGGAGCCCGCCGACGTCGTCGGCTTGTGCGCCTCCGTGGTCGGCTGCGTCGGCGTGTCCGGCCCACCCGCCTCGACCGACTGCTCCGCCGCCGCGACGTCACCGTCGAGCAGCGCCGTCAGCGCCGCCCCGGTGATCCGGCGGAACGTACGCCCCACCCGCTGACGATCCAGCACCGCCACCTCAAGCTGGTTGGCGGCGATCGTACGGGCCGCACCGCCCTCACCGCCGGCGGTGCTCAACGCCTGCACCGCCACCCGGACCGCCTCGCCGAGGGACATGTCCGCCCGGTGCTGCGACTTCAACACGCCGGTGATCGCCTCGGCCTGACCACCCATCGCCATCCGGCCCGGCTCGTCGTTGACCGACCCGTCGTAGGTGAGCCGGTACAGCTCGTCGTCGTCCGCCGTGGCCCCGACCTCCGCCACACAGATCTCCACCTCGAACGGCTTCGACTGCTCGGTGAAGATCGCGCCCAGCGTCTGCGCGAAGGCGTTGGCGAGCGCCCGCCCGGTCACGTCCCGCCGGTCGTAGCTCAGGCCGTTCAGGTCGGCCATCCGCACCCCGGCGCGACGCAGGTTCTCGAACTCGTTGTACCGGCCGACCGCGGCGAAGCCGATCCGGTCGTAGATCTCACTGACCTTGTGCAGGGCGCTGGAGAGGTTCTCCGCGACGAAGAGCACCCCGCCGGAGTAGCTCAGGACCACCGCGCTGCGCCCGCGAGCGATGCCCTTGCGGGCCAGCTCGGAGCGGTCGCGCATGATCTGTTCGGGCGAGGCGTAGAACTGCATGGCCACGGCGGCGGTTCTCCTTACGGCGCTGTGCTGACGACTGCTGACTGGTGGGGGTGGACGGCGCTCATCCGCCCGGGTTCTCCATCCGACCGGCGACCACACCCTCGGCAATCGCCGCCGTCTCGGTGTCGGTCAACCGGCGGGTGCCCTCGGCGGTCGCGGTCATCACCACCGGATAGATCCGGCGGGTCAGGTCCGGTCCGCCGGTCGCGGTGTCGTCGTCGGCCGCGTCGTAGAGCGCCTCGACCGCGAGCCGGGTCGCGTCCTCGAGCGACAGCCCGGTCCGGAAACGCTTCTTGAGCGCCGACTTGGCGAACAGCGAGCCGGAGCCGATGGCGTCGTACCCGGTCTCCTCGTACGGGCCACCGGTCACGTCGAAGCTGAAGATCCGCCCGGCCCGCGTCGGGTCAGCGGCGGCCAGGTCGAAGCCCGCGAACAGCGGCACCACGGCGAGGCCCTGCATGGCCGCGCCCAGGTTGCCCCGGATCATCGACGCCAGCCGGTTGGCCTTGCCGTCGAGCGAGAGCATCGCGCCCTCGATCTTCTCGTAGTGCTCCAGCTCCACCTGGAACAGTCGCATCAGCTCGATGCCGATGCCCGCGGTGCCCGCGATGCCGACCAGGGAGTACGCGTCGGCCGGGTGCACCTTCTCGATGTCGCGCTGGGCGATCAGGTTGCCCATGGTGGCCCGCCGGTCGCCGGCCATCACGACGCCACCGGCGGCCGAGATGGCCACGATCGTGGTCGCGTGCGGCGCCAGGTCGGCGGCCATGCCCGGGGGCAGCGGTCGACGACCGGGCAGCATCTCGGGCGCCACCCGGCTCAAGAACGTGGTGAAGGAGGACGTCCCCGCGTTGGTGAACACATCTGGTAGACGCCCGGATGGATCAAAGCCCGCTGCCACGTGGTTCCTCTCAGGTACGTGATCGCCCTGGCCAGCCTCGTAGGACTGTCACGGAACTGGCCAAGACCACCGTTGCAGTTGAAGCAGAGTATCCCGCGCACCCATCCGGTGCGATGATCGTGGTCCAGATGTTGCGGGTCCGTGCCGCCGCAGATCGCACAGACCCCGCCCTGCTCGGCCAGGAGCTCCTGAAACTCCTTCTCCCCGATGCCGTAGCGATGCCGCAGGTGGTATTCGCGTGTGCCGCCGTAGAGTCGTTGCGCCGTCTCTTTGCCGCGGGCGTTGTGGCAGGGCTTGCAGTAGCTGTGTCGACCACTGGCCTTGGTCGAGGTGGTGGGAAAGTCGTTCAGGGGCTTGATCTGCTCACAGTCCGGACACCACTTGAGGCCTTCGCCGACGGGCGTGAGGGATTTCCGCTGCGGGGCGATACCGCGCTTGCGCCGCTTTGCCTCCGACCGTGCTGCGGCGCAGACCTTGCAGTAGAAGGCCAGCCCGTCATTCCCTCGCCGATCACGGTGGAACTCCGTGCTGGCCAGCACTCTCTTGCACTGCGGACATGCCTTCTCGACACCGTCCGGCAAATCGGACATATACTATCATTCACCCCCTTTTTGTACATAACCCCTCACGAACTCTTCTGCGTTCTCCTCCAGGACGGAGTCGATCTCGTCGAGCAGGTCGTCGACGTCCTCGGTGATCTCGGCGTGCCGCTCGGCCACCTCGGGGTTGGCCTCGGTGGTGACGTCCTCGATCTCCTCGCCCTGGCGGGACTTGCCGGACTGCGACTGGCCGCCGCTGTCATGAGTGGCCATTGCTGCCTCCTCCACGATCGTCTGCGATGAACTTACCTCGCTGGGGCGACGAAAAGCCCGCCGCGCGCCGGCTTGCGGCGCACAGCGGGCATTCGGTTGGCGGGTTCAGCCGCCGGTCAACGTCTCCAGCAGGTCCTTGGCGCTGGCGCAGCGGTCGAACAGCGCGCCGACGTGCGCCCGCGTGCCCCGCTCCGGCTCCATCATCGGCACCCGGACCAGCGACTCCCGGCCGACGTCGAAGATGACCGAGTCCCAGCTCGCGGCGACCACCTCGGAGGCGTACTGGGCGAGGCAGCGGCCCCGGAAGTAGGCCCGGGTGTCCTCCGGCGGCTCGGTCATCGCGCTGCGGACCTCCTCGTCGGTGAGCAACGTCTTCATCGCCCCCCGGGAGACGAGCCGGTTGTAGAGGCCCTTCTCCGGGCGCACGTCGGAGTACTGCAGATCGACGAGCTGGAGCTTGTGGGAGCCCCAGCCGAGCTTCTCCCGCTCCCGGTAGCCCTCCAGCAGCCGCAGCTTGGCCACCCAGTCCAACTCGTCGACGCAGAGCATGGGGTCGCGGCCGAGCCGGTCCAGGACGCCCTCCCACCGGTCCAGCACGTCGGCGGTCTGCTCGTCGACGTCGGCGCCGTACCGGTCGTCGACAAAGGACCGGACCCGTTCGAGGTACGCCCACTGCACGTCCAGGGCGGTCAGCCGGCGGCCGTCGCGCAGCCGCATGAGGTGCGTGAGGGTGGGGTCGTGGCTGACCGCGCGCAGTTCGCTGACCGGGTCGGCGATGCCGAGGTCGGCGCCGAGCGCCTTCTCCTCGATCATGGTGAGGATGAGCGCGGTGGTGCCGACCTTGAGGTAGGTGGAGATCTCGGAGAGGTTGGCGTCGCCGATGATGACGTGCAGTCGGCGGTACTTGTCGGCGTCGGCGTGCGGCTCGTCGCGGGTGTTGATGATCGGTCGCTTGAGGGTGGTCTCGAGGCCGACCTCGACCTCGAAGAAGTCCGCGCGTTGGGAGATCTGGAAGCCGCTCTGGCCGCCGTCCTGCCCGATGCCGACGCGGCCGGCGCCGCAGACGATCTGCCGGGTCACGAAGAAGGGCGTCAGGTACGCCACGATGTCGGCGAACGGGGTCTGCCGGCGCATCAGGTAGTTCTCGTGCGCACCGTAGCTCGCGCCCTTGTTGTCGGTGTTGTTCTTGTAGAGGTGGATCGGCTGGCTGCCGGGAATGGTGGCGGCCCGGCGGGACGCCTCGGCCATCACCCGCTCGCCGGCCTTGTCCCAGCGCACCACGTCCCGGGGGGTGGTGACCTCGGGGGTGGAGTATTCCGGGTGCGCGTGGTCCACGTAGAGGCGTGCGCCGTTGGTGAGTATCACGTTGGCCAGGCCCAGGTCCTCGTCGGCGAGGGCCTCGGCGGGGTCGTAGGCGGCTCCGGAGTAGGTGAAGCCGCGGGCGTCGCGCAGTGGCGACTCCTCCTCGTAGTCCCAGCGGGCGCGCCCACCCCGGTTGAGTTCGGGCCGGGCTCCGTAGGCGTTGACCACCTGGGACGAGGTGACCATCGGGTTGGCTCCGGCCTGGCCGGGTACGGAGATGCCGTACTCGACCTCGGTGCCCATGATCCGTCTTACGCTCATCGACCTACCCGCTTCGCTCGCCCGACCCGATCCCCGTCATGTCGAGCGTAGTCCGACTGTTCTCCGAGGGGGGCGCGCCGGTGCGGGCGGTTCACGGGTGTCGTTCCGCGCGCCCGCCCGCCGGGCTCAGTATTTGATGGTCATGGGAACGGTGGTGACCCGGCCGCACAGGTCCGGGTACTGGGTCAGCAGCTTGTCGACGCGTCGTTGCGCGGCGGGATCGCTGATCACCAGGCGGAGCGGACCTCGGGTGGTACGCAGCATCATCCGGGTGCGTTCGGGCTCCTCGAACAACGTGGGCAGATAGATCGCCTTCTCGGTCTGCCCGGTGGTGCCCTGCAGGGCGGAGAGACATATCGACTCGACGTACCCCCGGTAGCCGGTCCGGTCGAGCACGACGGTGACCGTACCCGGCTTCTCGAGGTAACGGTGGTAGGCCGCGGCGCACACCTGGGCGACCCGCATCGGGTTGTCGACGTCGTGGTCGACCCAGCTCTGCGTCCAGCTCTGCTTGTCGACCACGAGCAGGCTCCGACTCCAACCGGTGAGCCCGCAGAGGATCACGGCGGTGAGCCCGGCCAGGACGGCGGCGAGAGCGGCGACGGCGGCGCGTGCTCGGGGGCGGCCGGCGTCGCTGGACGGGACGGGCAGCAGCACGACGAGGGCGGCCGCACCGACGACGAGCCCGACGGTGGCGAGGTGCACGCCCTTCATGAAGTAGTAGGCGGGTTGGACGCCGGTGAGGACGTTGGCCAGGGCGATGGCGAGGGCGAAGCCGACGGCCACCAGCACGGCGGCGATGTGCCGGCGCCAGGCCCGGTCGGCGCGACGGGCCTGGATCACGAGGCCGATCAGGACGATCGGGGTGAGGCCGAGCAGGGCCCGCCACGCCTCGGCGAGTTCCAGGCCGGCCTTGGCGTCGAGGGCTTCGGTCTGGTTCGCGGCGAAGATGCCCAGCAGCAGGGGCAGCGGTGCGAGCAGGGCAGTGACCAGGCCGACGACGAGCACGGTCCGGCGGACGCGGAGCAACTCCCGGCGGTGTGCGACGAGCCAGGCGAGCACCAGCAGCCCGGCCGGGGGCAGGAACAGGTAGTAGGTGAAGCCGATGCCGGTGAGCAGCGCGCCGAGCAGGACGAGTTGTTCCCGGTTGCCGGCGAGCGGGCGTACGACGAGCGCGGTCAGGGCGACGGCGAGCGCGAGCCCGAGGACCTCGCTGGGGTAGCCGGCAATCAGCAGCCGGGGCAGTTGGCTGCCGAGGACGAGGGCGCCGACGACGACGGTCAGGACGACTCGGTGCAGCGGGTGCAGGGGGCCGGGAAGGCGCTGGGCGGCCCAGAAGAGGGTGAGCACGAGCAGGGCGAAGGTGGCGAGGAACCACCACTCGTAGTGGCTGATGCTGCTGGCGCCACTGGCGGTGCCGGTGGCCGAACGCAGGTGCGCGTCGAGCAGGGCGGTGGTGAGGTGCCAACCCTGCGGGTAGCGGGCCAGCAGGGAGACGATGTCGTCGCGGGAGGCCGACGGGTCGAGGAAGACGTACCCGCCGAGCCGGCCGATGGCGTCGACGAGGGCGACGTGGCGGAAGTTGTCCTCGCCGAGGGCGAGCAGGCTGAGGCGGCCGGCGAGAGTGCCGGCCCGCAGCCAGGGCGACGCGAGGTAGCCGACGACGGCGATGGTGGCGGCGACCGGCAGCAGGTCGGTCCAACCGGGTCGGGGCAGGGTGGGACGTCGGCCGGTCACCGTGGCGATGAGGGCGAGGGCGGTGAGCGCGCTGCCGCTGACCGCGACGGGGTGCAGCCCCCAGGGCCAGACGGTGAAGAGCAGCCCGGCGACGGTGGTGGCGCCGACGAGCAGCAGCATGGCGAGCACGAGCCGGTCGAGCAGGGCGCGGCCGCCGCGGAGCAGGCTGGCCGTGGCGAGCAGCACGAGCGGGGGCAGCAGCCAGGCCAGGTGCAGGGGGTACGCCACGGTGGGTACCAGCCAGGCCACCGCGAGCGCGACGAGCAGTCGGCGGTAGGGGTGACCGGGCGGCGCCGTTTCCGGGCCGGTCTCGGCGCGTGCCGGCGGGTCGGTGACGGTGAGTTCGGACGGCACGCGGTTCCTCGGCTTTTCGCAGGGTCGGAAGCGCCACAGCGTACCGGGTCGGTTGAGTGGTTGTGGGACGGCGTGACGAGCGGGGCCCGGGACGTTTCGCGTCCCGGGCCCCGCTGGTGTCAGCGCCTGGCTACAGGTACTGGCCGGTGTTGCTGGCGGTCTCGATGGACCGGCCGGCCTCGGCGCCCTTGCCGCCGGAGACGAGCGTGCGGATGTAGACGATCCGTTCGCCCTTCTTGCCGGAGATGCGGGCCCAGTCGTCGGGGTTGGTGGTGTTGGGAAGGTCCTCGTTCTCGCGGAACTCGTCGACGCAGGAGTCGAGCAGGTGCTGCAGGCGCAGTCCCTTGCGACCGGAGGTGAGGAATTCCTTGATGGCCATCTTCTTGGCCCGGTCGACGATGTTCTGGATCATCGCGCCGGAGTTGAAGTCCTTGAAGTAGAGGACTTCCTTGTCACCGTTGGCGTAGGTGACCTCGAGGAAGCGGTTCTCCTCGGTCTCCGAGTACATCCGCAGGACCACGGCGTCGATCATCGCGGCCACCGTGGCCTGCGCGTCGGTGCCGTGTTCGGCGAGGTCGTCCGGGTGCAGTGGCAGCCCGGAAAGGATGTACTTGGAGAAGATGTCCTTGGCCGCCTCGGCGTCCGGCCGCTCGATCTTGATCTTCACGTCGAGCCGGCCCGGGCGCAGGATCGCCGGGTCGATCATGTCTTCCCGGTTGGAGGCGCCGATGACGATGACGTTCTCCAGCCCCTCCACGCCGTCGATCTCGCTGAGCAGCTGCGGGACGATGGTGTTCTCCACGTCGGACGAGACGCCGGAGCCGCGGGTCCGGAAGATCGAGTCCATCTCGTCGAAGAACACGATCACCGGGGTGCCCTCGCCGGCCTTCTCCCGAGCCCGCTGGAAGATCAGCCGGATGTGTCGCTCGGTCTCGCCGACGTACTTGTTGAGCAGCTCCGGGCCCTTGATGTTGAGGAAGAAGCTGGTGTGCTTCTCCTTGCCCTGCCGCTCGGCGATCTTCTTGGCCAGGGAGTTGGCCACCGCCTTCGCGATCAGCGTCTTGCCGCAGCCGGGCGGCCCGTAGAGCAGGATGCCCTTCGGCGGGCGGAGCTGGTGCTCACGGAACAGGTCCGCGTGCAGGAACGGCAGCTCCACCGCGTCGCGGATCTGCTCGATCTGGGACTGGAGGCCACCGATGTCGGAGTAGTCGACGTCGGGCACCTCCTCCAGGACCAACTCCTCGACCTCGCTCTTCGGGATCCGCTCGTACGCGTACGCCGAGCGGGGCTCGATCATGAGCGAGTCGCCGGCCCGGATCGCCGAGCCGATCAGCGTCTCGGCGAGGTGCACGATGCGCTCCTCGTCGGAGTGGGAGACCACCAGCGCCCGGTCGCCCGGCCCGCCGTTCGGTCCCTCCAACACCTCCTTGAGCATCACCACCTCGCCGACCCGCTCGTACCCGAACGCGTCGACGATGTTGAGCGCGTCGTTGAGCAGGACCTCCTGGCCGCGCCGCAGCTCGGCCACGTCCAGCGAGGGCGAGACGGCGACCCGCAGTTTGCGGCCGCCGGTGAACACGTCCACCGTGCCGTCGTCGTGCTTGGCCAGGAACACTCCGTAGCCACTCGGTGGCTGGGCGAGCCGGTCGATCTCCTCCTTGAGCGTGACGATCTGCGTGCGAGCCTCCTTGAGGGTGCTCACCAGCCGGTCGTTGTTCTCGGTCAGCCGCGCCAACTGTGCCTGGGTGGCCGCCAGCCGCTCTTCGAGCTGCCGGACGTGTCGGGGGCTTTCGGTCAACTTGCGCCGCACCAGGGCGAGTTCCTCCTGAAGGAACGCGACCTGCGTGGAGAGATCGTGGGCTTCCTTCTCCCACCGTGCGGCGCGCGAGTCCGCGTCGTCGCTGCGTGCTGCCACGTCCCACCTCCCCGGGGGGCTTGAACGTTCTGAGCTAACACTAGCCGCTATGAGCCCGATTCGGTCCCACGCAACACCCTCGTCACTGAACCTTGATCGCCAAGGGGTGGTCTGCGGGGCCGGTACCGGCGTTCGGGTACCGTCGGAGGCTGGTACGGGAGAACATGGGGGGTGCACCGGTGGCCGAGGTCGCGACCGACGAGTTGCAGGTCTGGGTGGACCAGGATCTCTGCACGGGCGATGGGCTCTGCGTGCAGTACGCGCCGGAGGTGTTCGAGTTCGACATCGACGGCCTGGCGTACGTCAAGGGTGTCGACGGCGAGCTGCGGATGGCGCCGGGCAGCCGGGTCGACGTGCCCGCGCACCTGCGGCTCGAAGTGATCGACTCCGCGAAGGAGTGCCCGGGCGACTGCATCCACGTGGTGCGCGGCGACGGTGTCGAGGTCGCCGGTCCGGACGCCGAGGACTGAGCCGGCGTCGCGCGGACCGCGCGACGCCGACCCGAGCAGGGGTACGCCTCAGAGCATCGGCCGGCCGACCACCGAGGCGACCAGCCGCGCGAACTCCTCCAGCCGGGCGATCTGCCCGGCCCCTCCGTCGTCGAGGGTCTTGCCGAACCGCAGCGCGTCGTGCCGGGGCGTACCGGCCATCTCCTCGCTCGGCGGCGCCTCGTCCAGCGAGGTGAGCAGCAGGTAGACGTCGATGCTGTCGACCCGGATCTCGCCGTTCTCCAGGCGGTTGAGCCGGCGCCGGCAGCCCACCTCGGTGACCGTGGAGACCGGCACGACCCGCAGCGACGACGTCATCGAACCCGGCGGCCCCTCCCCCGGCGGCACGTCCTCGCCGTGCCAGAGGATCAGCCGGCTGCCGTCACAGACGACGACCTCCTGCCACACGCCGTTGACCTCGTTGACGAAGCGTTCCAGGGTGAAGCCGAGCACCGAGGCCCCGCGGAGCACGCCACCGAGCGCCTCCAGGGCGACGTCCGGGTCCCGCAGATAGGCGCGCGCCGCCGACTCCAGGTCCTGGTAGGGCGACCAGTCCGGAAACACGGCGGGCAGGTCGCCGCCGCCGTAGCCCGGTCGGCTCATCGGGCCGCCTCCCCCCGCTCACCGATGGTCACGGCCTGTCCATCTCCCCCGTCGCGTCGGGCTGCGCCCCGGCGGCCTGGGCGGCGGCGGCCTGCCGGGCCGCCTCGGCCGCGCGCAGGTCCTCGCGGCGCTGCGCGTACGCCTCGGTGCCCTTGCTGGGTTTGCGGCGACGCGGCGGCGCGGTGACGCCCGGGGCGAGCTTGCGCGCGGAGACCAGGAACGCGGTGTGCGCGATCATGCGGTGGTCCGGGCGGACGGCGAGGCCCTCGGCGTGCCAGTCGCGCACCAGCGACTCCCAGGCGCGCGGCTCGGTCCAGCCGCCGCGTTCGCGCAGCGCCTCGACCAGCTCGGAGAGCTGCGGGGTGGTGGCGACGTAGCCGATGAACACGCCGCCGGGCACCAACGCCCGCTCGACCATGTCGAGGGTCTCCCAGGGGGTGAGCATGTCCAGGATGATCCGGTCGAAGCCGGTCTCCTGACACTGCGCGACGTCGCCGACGTGCAGGTGCCACGAGGGGTGCGGCCCGTTGAAGAACGCCTCGACGTTGCGCTTGGCGATCTGGGCGAAGTCGTCGCGCAGCTCGAACGAGTGCAGCTCGCCCTCGGTGCCGACGGCGCGCAGCAGCGAACAGCTCAGCGCGCCGGAACCCGCGCCGGCCTCGAGGACCTTGGCGCCGGGGAAGATGTCGCCCATCGCGACGATCTGCGCCGAGTCCTTCGGGTAGATCACCTGGGCGCCGCGCGGCATGGACAGCACGTAGTCCGACAGCAGCGGGCGCAGCGCCAGGAAGGCGGTGCCGCCGCCGGCGGTGGTCACCACGCTGCCGTCGGGCAGCCCGATGAGCGTGTCGTGCGCCAGGATGCCGCGGTGGGTGTGGAACTCCTTGCCGTGCTCCAGCGTGACGGTGTGCATCCGCCCCTTGGGGTCGGTCAGCTGCACGCGGTCGCCGGGCCGGAACGGGCCTCGGTGCACGGGTGTCAGCGTCCGGGGGGCGGCGTCGGCGCCGACGGTGGAGTCAGTTGCGGTCACGATGTCATCTTCCGGTTGGGTTCGAGGAGCTGTGCCAGGTCCCCGATGTGCAGAATGCCGACGACATCTTCGCCTGACGTCACCACGTACTGCGCGCCCGGGTGGGTCTGCACGGCCTCCATCACCCGTTCGCCGTCCAGCCCGAGCGCCAGGGTGGGAAGGGCGGTCAGCGGCCGGGCGACCGAGTCGACCGCCAGCCAGGGGCGACGCTCGGCGGGTACGGCCGCGGCGGCGGCCGGGTCGACCAGCGCCACCGGGTGGCCGGCGGAGTCGGTGACCAGCAGCGCGGCGGCGGGCTGCCCACCCTCGGCGCGGCGGCGCTGGGCCTCGGCCAGCGGCGTGCCGCTGGTCACCGGCCAGACCGGCCGGGCCAGGTGGGCCAGGTCGATAAGCGGGAACCGCCGGCTGACCCGGGCGGCGCGGATCGACTGCCCGGCACCGCGCCAGAGGGTGACGGCGACCAGCAGCATCAGCGGCAGCGCCACCGGCGCCAGATGGTCGGTCGCGGTCAGCAGCCCGACCAGGGCGGCGGTGCCGACGGCGACGACCCGGCCGGCCCAGCCGGCGACCTCGGTGCCGCGGTGCCGGTCACGGGTGAGGCCCCACACGGCGGCGCGCAGCGCCCGGCCGCCGTCCAGCGGCAGCCCGGGCAGGATGTTGAACACCGCGACGATGACGTTGCTCAGCGCGAGTTGGAAGGCGAGCTGGTGGCCGACGGTGCCCGGCGGCAGGGCGAGGGTGGCGGCGACCGCGAGGACGCCCAGCACCGCGGAGACCGCCGGGCCGGCCAGCGAGACCAGCAAATCGATGCGGGGCGTCGGAGCGTCCCGTTCCATCTCGGTGTACCCACCGAGCAGTTCGAGGGTGATTCCGCGCACACCGATGCCGTAGCGGCGGGCGGTCAGGGCGTGGCCCAGCTCGTGCAGCAGCACCGAGCCGAGCAGGGAGACCACGAACCCGAAGCCGATCAGGTAGCCGCTGAGCTGCGGCAGGTCCAGTTGTCGGCGGGCGAACTCGGCGTAGAGCACGGCGACCAGCACGGCCAGCAGGAGCATCGAGGCGTTGAGGTGCAGGGGCACCCCGAAGACCCGACCCACGTTCAGACCGGGTCGCCGGTCGGACCGACGCGGCGGCCGGGATGTCTGCTCCATCGCACCGATGCTACGGACCGGCCCGGGGTGGGACGGGCGGCGGGCGGTGTCACACCGGTGCCCTAGCCTTTGCCCACATGACGGCGGAACCGGTCACCACCCCCCAGTCCTGCACCCCGGCGCAGCCGCCGCCGACGGTGCGGGCCTCGCTGTCGCCGTCGCGGGCGGCGGATTTCAAGACCTGCCCGCTGCTCTACCGGTTCCGCAGCATCGACCGGCTGCCCGAGCGCACGACCATCGAGCAGGCCCGGGGCACGTTGGTGCACGCGGTGCTGGAGCGGCTGTTCGACCTGCCCGCGTCGAGTCGCACGCCGGCCGCCGCCGGTGACCTGGTGGCCCCCCAGTGGGACCGGCTCGTCGCCGAGCAGCCGGAGCTGGCCGCGATCTTCGACGACGCGGAGCCGGCCGGCCCGGTGGAGTTCCTGCGCTCCGCGGCGGGGCTGCTGGAGGGCTATTTCGCCGTGGAGGATCCGACCCGCCTGGAGCCGGCCGAGCGAGAGAGCCTGATCTCGGCGGTCGTCGACGAGGAACTGCTGATCCGGGGCTATCTCGACCGGCTCGACGTGGCTCCGGACGGTGCGCTGCGGGTGGTCGACTACAAGACGGGCGGCGCGCCCCGGGAGGCGTTCGAGGCGCGGGCGCTGTTCCAGCTGAAGTTCTACGCGCTGGTGCTGTGGCGCACCCGGGGCGTGGTGCCCCGGGTGCTACGGCTGCTCTACCTGCGCGACGCCGAGGTGTTGGACTACACCCCCGACGCCGACGAGCTGGTCCGCTTCGAGCGCACCGTGGTGGCGCTGTGGCGGGCGATCGAGCAGGCCACCGCCCGGCAGGATTTCCGGCCCCGGCCGAGCCGGCTCTGTGACTGGTGCAGCCACCAGGCGCTGTGCCCCACGTTCGGCGGCACGCCGCCGCCGTTCCCCGTCGCGGCGGCGAACGCCGACCCCCTCCGCGATGCCCGCACCACCCCCACACCCCCCGGCGCCGACGAGTAACCACCCCGCGCACCCCCGCCCCGCCCCGCCCCGCCCCGCCGATCTTGCACTTTCGGATGTTGACTTCATCGGATTCGCACCCTTTGTCGCAGCAGAAAGTGCAAGATCGACGGCGTCGGGGTGGGTATGGCCCGGACCGCCCGACCGGAGCGGTGCCGTCCGGGTCGGGACAGGCACCCGGGCGTGCCTCTACCGTGGTCCGCGACGCACAGGCAGGTGACGCGGGACGGGAGACGAGATGAGCGATCGGATGGCGCCGGCGCGGCCGGTACGCATCCTGCTCGCCGACGACCAGCCGCTGCTGCGGACCGGTTTCCGGATGGTGCTGGGCGCCGAGGGCGACCTGGACGTGGTGGCCGAGGCCGGTGACGGCGTGGAGGCGGTGGAGCTGTCCCGACGGCTGCTGCCCGACGTCGTGCTGATGGACATCCGGATGCCCCGGATGGACGGGGTGGCGGCGACCCGCGCCATCGTCGACTCCCGCCTGCCGGTGCGGGTGCTGGTGCTGACCACGTTCGACCTCGACGAGTACGTGGTGGGGGCGCTGCGCGCGGGCGCGAGCGGGTTCCTGGCCAAGGACGTACCCGCCGAGGAGCTGATCGCGGCGATCCGCACGGTCGCCGGCGGGGACGCGGTGGTCGCGCCGCGGATCCTCCGGCGACTGCTGGAACGCTTCGCCGAGCTGCTGCCCGATCCGGCGGCGACGCCGTCGGCGGCGCTCAACGCGCTCACCGACCGCGAGCGTGAGGTGCTGGTGCAGGTGGCCCGGGGGTTGTCCAACGCCGAGATCGCCGCGGTGCTCTCGGTCAGCGAGACCACCGTCAAGACCCACGTGGGTCATCTGTTGACCAAGCTGCGGTTGCGCGACCGGGTGCAGGCGGTCGTGCTGGCGTACGAGTCGGGTCTGGTCCGCCCACGGGCGTAGCCGCAGCGCGGCGGCTACCTCACCCGGCGTACCCGAAGATCCCCCCGGAGAGGGACGGCGGGGTTGCCGCGCTCACCTACCGTGACCAGAGACGGCACGGCGGGGTTGACCCTCCTGTGGCGTGTGGGGGGACGTGGGCAAAACCGGTCGACCGGCCGTCGGGTCAGGGGCAACCCTGAGGCGGCATGGGGGTGCACCCGCAGCGGGAAATCCGCTGCGCGTCCCCCCAGGGGCGGACGGGACGGGCGCGCGCAGCGCCGATGATTGAACGGCACGCCGGACCATCGGGGGGCGGCGTGCATTGTCGAAGCAGACGGAAGAGGTAGATGACGTGACCGCGACGGTAGGCCGGCAGGCGCAGGCCGCGGCCCGGGCGAACGACGTGTGGAAGGTGTACGGCAGCGGCGAGGCTCAGGTCATCGCCCTGCGGGGGGTCAGCGCGGAGTTCGAACGTGGCCGCTTCACCGCGATCATGGGCCCGTCGGGTTCCGGGAAGTCGACGCTGATGCACTGCCTCGCCGGTCTGGACTCGGTGACCCGGGGGACGGTGTCGATCGGTGAGACGACGGTCACTGGGCTGGGCGATTCGGGGCTGACGAAGCTGCGCCGGGACAAGGTGGGCTTCATCTTCCAGCAGTTCAACCTGCTGCCGACGCTCACCGCCAAGGAGAACATCCTGCTGCCGATGTCGATCGCCGGCCGCCGGCCGGACCCGGCCTGGTACGACACGGTGATCAAGACGGTGGGCCTGCAGGACCGGCTGGACCACCGGCCGGCGCAGCTCTCGGGTGGCCAGCAGCAGCGGGTGGCGTGCGCGCGGGCGCTGGTCTCCCGCCCCGAGGTGATCTTCGCGGACGAGCCGACCGGCAACCTGGACTCGCGCTCCGGCGCGGAGGTGCTCGGCTTCCTGCGCGACTCGGTGCGCCAGCACGGTCAGACCATCGTCATGGTCACCCACGACCCGACCGCCGCCGCGTACGCCGACCGGGTGGTCTTCCTGGCCGACGGGCAGATCGTGTCGGAGTTGATCGAGCCGACCGCCGACACGGTGCTGGACACCATGAAGAAGCTGGACACTCCGGCCGAGGTGGGCAACTGATGTTCCGGGCGACACTCAAGAGTCTGCTGGCCCGCAAGGTCCGGCTGATCCTGTCCGGTCTGGCCGTGGTGCTCGGGGTCATGTTCGTCTCCGGCGCGTTCGTACTGACCGACACGCTGGGTCGCTCCTTCGACTCGGTGTTCGCCGACGGCTTCTCCGAGATCGACGTGAACGTCGCGGCGAAGCCCAAGGTCGAGGTCAGTGAGTTGGAGGGCGAGCAGACCGCCGCTCCGCTGCCCGCCGCCGTGGTGGACCGGGTCAAGCAGGTGCCGGGGGTGGCCTCGGCGACCGGTGTCGTCAACGCCGACGGCGCGCGGGTGATCGGCAGCAACGGCAAGGTGGTCACGTCGTTCGGTCCGCCGCAGCTCGGCGAGAACTGGGTCGGTGAGAGCGACCTGCTGCAACTGCGCGAGGGGCGCGCGCCGCAGGCGGACGACGAAATCGTCATCAACAGGTCGCTGGCCACGACGGCGAAGGTGCGCGTCGGCGAGAAGGTCGGCGTGCTGACCGCGTTCGAGTCGAAGAAGCGGGAGTTCACCCTGGTCGGCGTCGCCGGCTACAGCGGTGACCGGGACTCGATCGGCGGCGTCAACGAGGTCTTCTTCACCACGCCGGTGGCGCAGCGGCTGATGCTGGGCGAGCCGGGGGTGTTCAGCAGCATCACGGTGACCGCCGCCGGTGGCGTCTCGGACGAGGCGCTGCGCGACGACGTGGCCCGCACCCTGGGCGCGGACTACGACGTGAAGACGGGCGAGCAGGTGGCCGACGACGCGGCGGCCAGCCTGAAGGAGGGCCTCTCCTTCTTCAACAAGATCCTGCTGGGCTTCGCGGCGGTGGCGCTGCTGGTCGGCACGTTCCTGATCCTCAACACCTTCTCGATCATCGTGGCCCAGCGCACCCGTGAGTTGGCGCTGATGCGCGCAATCGGGGCGAGCGGCCGCCAGATCATCGGCTCGGTGGTGCTGGAGGCCATCGCGGTCGGGTTGATCGCGTCGGTGCTCGGCCTGGCCGCCGGCATCGGGGTGGGCGCGCTGCTGGCGTTCCTGTTCGGCAAGTTGGCCGGTGGGCTGACCCTGGCCGGGATCGGCGTGCCGGCGGCCGCGGTGATCGGCTCGTTCGGCGTCGGTCTGGTGATCACCGTGGTGGCGGCGTTGCTGCCGGCGCTGCGGGCGTCCCGGATCCCGCCGATCGCCGCCATGCAGGACGTGGCGACCCCGGACCGGCCGCTGACCAAGGTCACGGTGGCCGGGTCGCTGGTCACCGGCATCGGCGCGGTGCTGCTGTTCCTCGGGCTCAGTGGTAACGCCGGTGGTCAGACGCTGTCCACCATCCTGGGCGGGGTGCTGTTCGCGTTCATCGGTGTGGCGCTGCTGACCCCGCTGATCAGTCGGCCGGTGGTGAACCTGCTCGGCGCGATCTTCTCCTGGTCGGTGCCGGGCAAGCTGGGGCGGCTCAACTCCGGTCGCAACCCGCGCCGTACCGCCATCACGGCCGCCGCGCTGATGGTCGGCATCGCGCTGGTCACCGGCGTCACGGTGATCCTCGACTCGGCCAAGGGCAGCATCAGCGCCCTCGCCCAGGACACCATCAAGGCCGAGTTGGTGATCGCCGGTCAGCAGGGCGGGCCGCGTCCGCCGAGCTTCGACCCGAGCGTGCTGGACCAGGTGAAGGCGCTGCCCGGCGTACGGATGGTCGACGGCGAGTACGGCGACATGGCACGCGTCGACGGCAAGGGCACCTGGGTGGCCGCGAGCAGCGACGTGGCGTCCCTGCGGCAGATTTTCGGGGCGAAGGCCACCGCCGGTGACATCGACCGGCTATCGCCGACGCAGATGCTGGTCAGCTCCGACACTGCGAAGTCCCGCAACTGGTCGGTCGGCTCGACCGTCAATGTCCAGTTGACCCGGGGTGAGGCCCGCACCTACACGATCAGCGGCATCTACGAGTCGTCGCAGCTGACCAACCCGGTGACGTTGCCGGCGACGGCGGCGAAGGACTTCGCGATTCCGCAGCCCATCCAGGGCTTCATCCAGCTCGCGCCGGGCGCCCGGGTGGCCGACGTGCAACCGCAGGTGGAGACGCTGCTCGCGGACAGCCCCGAGGTGTCGGTGGCCGACCGGGACGCGTTCATCAAGCAGCAGACGAGTTCGCTCGACGGGCTGCTCACGATGATCCAGATCCTGTTGGCGCTGGCCATCGTGATCGCCGTCCTGGGCATCGTCAACACCCTCGCGCTGTCGGTGTTGGAGCGCACGCGGGAGCTGGGGTTGCTGCGAGCGATCGGGCTGCGCCGTGGGCAGACGATGGGCATGATCACGGTCGAGGCGGTGGTGATCTCCGTGTTCGGCGCGCTGCTGGGCGTGGCGGTCGGCACCGGCCTGGGCGCCGCGGTGGTCGAGGCGCTCAAGGACGAGGGCATCACCGACCTGAACCTGCCCTGGGGGCAGATGGGCGTCTTCCTCGGTCTCGCCGCGATCGTCGGGGTGGTGGCCGCGGTGGTCCCCGCCGTACGGGCGGCCCGAATCAACGTCCTGGGCGCGATCGCGCACGACTGACGCCAGGCCACACACAACGAGGGGGTCCCGCACGGCGGGGCCCCCTCGTTGTGGTCAGGTCGCGGCGCGGTCGGTCAGCAGCGCCGCCAGCGCCTCCAGGTCCACGCCGGTCAGGCTGCGCACCTGGTGTACGCCCTCGATGGGCGGCAGCGGCACCTCGGCGGGTACGGCCAGCACGGCCGCGCCGGAGGCGTGCGCGCTGGCCACCCCGGTCGGCGAGTCCTCGATCGCCACGCACCGCTCGATCGGCACGCCGAGGCGTCGGGCGGCGGTCAGGTACGGCTCCGGGTGCGGTTTGGCGGCGACCACCTCGTCACCGGCGACCACCACGTCGAAATTCTCCCGGCCGAGGGTGTCCAGGGCGATCTCGACCAGTGCCCGAGGGCTGGAGGTGACCAGCGCGGTGGGGATCCCGGCCGCGCGGACCGCGCGCACCAGCTCGAAGGCGCCCGGCTGCCAGGGCAGCCCGGTACGGAACAGCTCCAGGATCCGGACGTTGATCCACGCCGCGCTGATCTCCGGGTCACGCTCGGGCTGGCCCAGATCGTCGTGCAGGATCCGCATCGACTCGGCCATGGCGGTGCCGATGATCGCCTGACGGGCGTCGACGGACAACTCCCCGCCGTACTCGTGGGCCAGTTCCTGCAACGCGACGTCCCACAGCTTCTCGCTGTCGACAAGCGTGCCGTCCATGTCGAAGAGCACGGCGGCGGGGGGTTGGCTGCTCAGCGGATCCTCCAGGGAGTCGTGACCGACACCGGCGATCCTGCCAGCCGAGCCCGCCGCCGGTGGCGGCAACGGCTCCGAGGGTGACCGGGGCAACCCGCTCAGCTCAGGTTGCACTCCTTCAGCGAGCGTTCGTAGCCGCGGAAGAACATGCCGGTGCGCTGCTCGGCGGTGCCGTGCGCGCCCTCGGCGAACCACGGCTGGTCCGGGTCGTCACCGACCGCCGCGACCCCCTCCCGGAACTCGTCCAGGTCACCCTCGGCGAGGGTCAGGTCGCCGGCGCGCACCGAGTCGCCGAGGTACGCCCCGGCCATGCAGTCGGCCTGCAGTTCCTGCTGGATGGTGAAGCTGTAGTTGATGCCCAGGCGCACCTGGATGCCGTGGGCGTACTCGTGACCGAGCAGATAGAACACGAAGGCGTCACCGACCTCGCGGAAGGCCGCCACCGACCATGCCACGTCGTACGCAATGAAGTCGCCCTGCGAGCAGTAGACCGCGTTGTTGCGGGGCAGTGGCTGACCGCCGCAGGAGACCTCGCCGGCCCGCTGGTACGGAGTGACCCGCCGGATGGGCGTGAAGCGTTGCCCGGACGCCTTGAACTGGGCCGCCCAGTAGCGCTCCGCGACCGCCTGCGCGTCGGCGACGTCCTGTTTGAACTCGGCCACGCTGGTGGTGCTGTCGGCGCGGGTGGTGTTCGGTTCCGGCGAGGCGGCCGGCGGGTTCGCCCCCGGGCGTTCGCCCTCCGGTTCGGCCAGCCCGCCGCCCGCGCAGGCGAGCGACACCAGCGCGACGACCACCAGGCCTGCCAGGGGACCCCGCGCGACGCGTCCCGACCATGCCCCCACTGTGCCTCCCCAGACCTCGGCGCTCGCACCACGCCATACCCCGACGGTACGACCCGCACGCCCGCCACCGAATTCACGCACGACCGCCGCGACCGGTTCACGCGCCCCGGCCCCACCCGGCCTCCCGCCCCGGCCCGGTGATCAAGAGGTTGGCGTCAGCCCGTCCGGCGTGTCGTGACGCGAACCTCTTGATCGACGGGTTCGGGTGGTTCACGGGGCATGCGGTGGGCCGCCACAATGGGCCGGGGCGGAGGTGGCCGTCTGGTTGGAGGGGGCGACGTGCACGTGCTGGGCAGCCGTCAACGGAGCCAGCCGGCGCCGGCGCATGTCGTGTGGCGGTCGCTCCGTGACCCGTACGAGGTCGGCAGCCGGCCCTGGTTGGAGCTGCGCGACGACGAGGTGGCGCCACGGGTGGTAGCGGGGTACGCGCCGGTACTGCTGGTGTGGTCGTCGCTGTGGCCGCACCGACCACGGGACGAGATCCGGTTCGACATCGCGGAAGGGCTCTCCGGCGGTGACTGCGCGCTGCGCTGGACACTGACCACCCCCGACGCGGACCTGCCCGGCGAAAGCACCCTCGGCTACCTCCGCCACCGCCTCAACTACTTGATCAACAACCGCCTCCGCCTCTCCTACGGCCAGTAACCCCCACCCCCACCCACCCGGTTGATCATGATGTTATTGCCCTCGATCTCGGCGTGTCGGGGCAATAACTTCATGATCAACGGGCCAGGACGAGTCAGGGTGGGTGAGGTGGGCCGGGGGTGTCCGGTGGGCGGGAGTTGGGTTCGACGTCTCCGGTGAGCGGTGCCGGGGCGGCACCGGGGACAGGAAGGCCACCATGAAATACATGATCATGCTCTACGGGTCGCAGCAGGACTACGACGCGCTGTCGGGGCGACCCACCGACCGGCCGGCCATGTCGGCCGAGCAGGTGGCGGCCATGCACCAGCACATGGAGACGTTCCACCAGGCGCTCGCCGAGTCCGGGGAACTGGTCGACGCGCGAGGGCTCAGCGAGCCGGTGCACGCCCGCCGCGTGCAGGTGCGGGACCGGACGGCGGTGGTCACCGACGGCCCGTACGCGGAGACGCAGGAAGTCCTGGCCGGTTACACGATCGTGGAGTGCGCCAGCTTCGACCGGGCCACCGAGATCGCCGCCGGCCTGGTCGACCCGGACACCCCCGGGGCGTACGTGGACGTGCGGCCGGTGCTGGACGGCGTCGAGGACCTGGCCGGCTGAGCACGTGCCCGCCATCCCCGCCGAGGACCTGCTGCGCGAGTTGACGCCGCAGGTTCTCGGCGCGCTGGTACGCCGCTTCGGGCACTTCGACACGGCCGAGGACGCGGTGCAGGAGGCGCTGATCGCGGCGGCGGACCGCTGGCCGCGCGACGGCGTACCGGACGATCCCCGGGCGTGGTTGATCACCGTGGCGTCCCGGCGGCTCACCGACCTGCTCCGGCGCGACCAGGCGCGGGCCCGGCGGGAGGAGACGGTGGCCCGGTGGATGCTGCCGGAGCAGTGGCTCGCGCCGGCCGCCGACCGACTCCAGGACGCCGACGACACGCTCATTCTGCTGTTCCTGTGCTGCCACCCGGCGCTCACCCCGGCGTCGCAGATCGCGCTGACACTGCGCGCCGTGGGCGGGCTGAGCACCGCCGAGGTGGCCCGCGCGTTCCTGGTGCCGGAGGCGACCATGACCCGGCGGATCAGCCGGGGAAAGCAGCGGATCCGCGACAGCGGCCTACGGTTCGCGCCACCCACCGCGGCCGAGCGCGCCGATCGGGTCGCCGCCGTGCTGCACGTGCTCTACCTGGTCTTCACCGAGGGGTACGCGCGTACCGCCGGGCCGGGACTCCTGCGGACCGACCTGACCGCCGAGGCGATCCGGCTGACCCGGCTGGTACGCCGACTGCTGCCCGACGATCCCGAGGTCGCCGGGCTGCTCGCGTTGATGCTGCTCACCGACGCCCGCGCGCCGGCACGGACCGGCCCGCACGGCGAGTTGGTGCCGATGGCCGAGCAGGACCGCAGCCGGTGGCGGGCCGACCAGATCGCCGAGGGGGTCGCGCTGGTCAGCGCGGCGCTGCCGCGTGGGCCGGTCGGGCCGTACCAGCTTCAGGCGGCCATCGCGGCCGTGCACGACGAGGCGCCGACCGCGGCGGCCACCGACTGGGCGCAGATCACCGCCCTGTACGAGGTCCTGCTCGGCCTCTCCGACAACCCGGTGGTGGCGCTCAACCACGCCGTGGCGGTGGCGATGAGTCGGGGCGCGTCGGCCGGCCTGGCGCTCCTCGCCGAGCTGGCCGACGACGCCCGGCTGGCCGACGATCCACGACTGCCGGCCGCCCGCGCCCACCTGTGGGAACTGACCGGTGCGCGGGTCGCGGCGCGCGAGGCGTACCGGATGGCGGCGGCACGCTCGACGAACCTGGCACAGCAGCGCTACCTCAACGCCCGCGCGGACCGGTTGGCCGACGACCCGCCGGTCGCCGGCTGAGCCGGCGGGTCAGGGACTGGCGGCCAGGAAGACGAACGCGGCCAGCAGCACCAGGTGGACGCCGCCCTGCAGGACGTTGGCCCGTCCGGGCACGACGGTGAGCACCGCCGTCACGGCGGTGAGGGCCAGCAGCGCGAGCTGGGTGCCACCGAGGCCGAGCAGCAGTGGGCCCTCCAGCCAGATCGACGCGACAGCTATCACCGGGATGGTCAGGCCGATGCTGGCCATCGCGGAGCCGAGGGCGAGATTGAGGCTGATCTGTACGCGGTCGCGGCGGGCCGCGCGGGCGGCGGCGAGGGTCTCCGGCAGGAGCACCAGCAGCGCGATGATCACACCGACGAAGGCGTGCGGCAGGTTCGCGGCCGCCACCCCGGCCTCGATGGTCGGTGAGACGGTCTTGGCGTCGCCGACCACCGCGACCAGCGCCACCAGCAACAGGACGAGGCTGATCAGCGCGGCGCGGGTGGTGGGCGGCTTGGCGTGCTCCTCGGCGTCTATGACCTGCCCTTTGCTGTCGACGGGCAGGAAGTAGTCGCGGTGTCGGCCGGTCTGCACCAGCACGAACAGCCCGTACAGCGCGAGCGAGGCGACCGCGGCGAAGGTGAGCTGGGCCGGGCTGAACTCCGGGCCGGGGCGGGCCGTGGTGAAGGTCGGGATGACCAGGCTCAGCGTGGCCAGGGTGATCACGGTCGCCAGCGCGCCGCCGGTGCCCTCCGGGTTGAACACGGCCACCCGCCGGCGCAGCGCGCCGAGCAGCAGGGACAGGCCGAGGATGCCGTTGCACGTGATCATGACGGCGGCGAAGACGGTGTCCCGGGCCAGCGACTGGGTCTTCTCCGGGCCGCTGATCATCAGCGTGACGATGAGGGCCACCTCGATGACGGTGACCGCGACGGCGAGCACCAGCGAGCCGTACGGCTCCCCCACCCGGTGGGCGACCACCTCCGCGTGGTGCACGGCGGCGAGGACCGCGCCGCCCAGCAGCGCGGCGACCACCACGACGACCGGGCCGGGTAGATCTCGCCCCCAGGTAACGAGCAACACCAGCACCGCGAGCACGGGTACGGCGACGGTCCAATCGAGCAGGCGGGATCGAAGCTGGGCTGGCATGCGTCAAGAGTGCCAGGTCACCTGATCATGTGCCCACCATCGACGCACCGGGTCGCGGAAAGCGTAACCTGTGGGTTACGCTTTCCGGCGTGGACGAGGTGGCCGCCGCGATCGCGGACCCGGTACGGCGGCAGATCCTGGGCATGCTGCGCGACACGCCGTTGACCGCGGGCGCGATCGCCGATCGGTTCGCCATCAGCCGCCCGGCGGTGAGCCGTCACCTGCGGGTGCTGCGCGAGAGCGGGCTGGTCCACGACGAGCTGGTCGGCCGTACGCGGATCTATCGGCTCGACCCCGGCCCGCTCGCCCCGCTCGTCGACTGGCTCGGCGGGCTCGTCGCACCCGAGAGGCTCGTCACGCCCGACACGTGGGAGCAGCGCCTCGACGCGTTGGAGACCGAGGTCCGTCGCACCCGCCGGGAACGCCGCGCCGGCAGCCCGGCCGACCATCGAACGGAGCGCACCGCATGACCCGTACCCCCGCTGGCCGCCTTTTCCGCACCGCCACCGGCCACGACCTCGTCCTCACCCGCACCTTCCGCGCCCCGGCGACCGACGTGTGGGCGAGCCTGACCGAGTCGGAGCGCACGGCCCGCTGGTTCGGCCCGTGGGAGGGCGACGCCCGGCCCGGCAACACCATCCGGGTGCAGATGGCCTACGAGGAGCAGCAGCCCTGGTGCGACGTTCGCGTCGAGGAGTGCGAAGCGCCGCGTCGCCTGGCCGTGTCGATGGTCGACGACCACGGTGCCTGGCTGCTGGGGTTCACGCTGACCGAGACCGACGGCGGCACCGAGCTGCGCTTCACCCAGCACCTCAGCAGCCTCGACGGCGTCGCCGAGGTGGGCGCCGGCTGGGAGTACTACCTCGACATGCTGGTCGCCGCCCGGGATGGCACGCGCCGACCGGAGTTCGACGAGTACCACCCGGCCATGAGCTCCTACTACGAGGCGCTGGCCGCCGGGGCCTGAGGGTCGACCTCCCGGCGCAGTCGGGCGAACTCGGCCGTCAACGCCGGCAGCGGGAAGTGGGCGTTCAGGCCGCTGGGGTTGGGCAGCACCCAGACCCGGGCCGGACCCAGCAGCTCCGGCTGCGGGCCGAGCGTGGCCGTCGGCCGGACGAACGCGATCCGGTACGCGGTCACCCCGAGCACCGCCACCCACCGTGGCCGGTGCCGCTCGACTTTGACCGCCAGGCCGGTCACCCCGGCGACCAGCTCGGCGGCGGTCAGCTCGTCGGCCCGTGCGGTGGCCCGGTTGCTGAGGCTGGTGATGCCCAGCCCCTGCCGCAGCAACTCGGCGCGCTCCCACGGGCGCAGCTCCCGGTCGGTGAAGCCCGCGCCGTGCAGGGCCGGCCAGAAGCGGCTCCCCCGCCGGGCGAAGTGCTCCCCCACCGCCGCCGAGTAGAGCCCGGGGTTGAAGCCACAGAACAACACCCGCAGGCCGGGGCCGATCACATCCACCAGGCCGCGACCGGCCGCCGCCGCGACCTCCTGCCGCGTCGGCGGCCGCCACGGCGGTGACACGTCCGCGTCCACCAGCCCGATCCTGCCGTACGCCCCCGCTTCCGGCCGGGATGTGCCGGAAGTTCGGCGCACCGTCAGGTCAGGGTGCAGGCGCTTCCGCAGTACGGGCAGTGCGCGCGCTTGGCGTTCGAGGTGACCTCGACATCGCAGCGCGGGCAGCGTCCGTTCTGCCACAGGCCCTGGTCCATGCCGAGCTCCCCGTCGTAGTAGTCACGATCGGGCCAGGCGACCAGCTCGATGTCGAGGCTGGGGTCGACGTCGTCATCGAGCCAGGTGACGTTCGCCAGGGTCAACACCGTCCGCATGCCGTACGCCTCCTGCGTGAACTGCGGGAGGGCACGCCGCAGGACGTCGACCAGCTCACGCACCGGCAGCGAGGCGAGTTGTTCGGCGAGGCGCTGACGGTCTTCGTCGGTCGACATGCCACCGACCCTATGCCCGGCCCGACGTCGGCGCCGACCGCGTCTCGACGGGCCGCAGGCCGGAGCGGATGGGGTTGACGGGCGCAGACATCGGAGGTTTACTGCCTCAACGACACCAGTCGATGCTATTCGTCCGTCCACACTGGCCGGTCGGGGTCGTCGGCTGGCTCGTGTACCGCAGCACGGCTCCACCATCACCGCTCCACATCACCTCAGCCGAGCATCGGCGGCCCGGCTTCCGCACCACCGCCACCATGGCCCCGGGCGTGCTCTCGCGCACTCTCCGGGGTCGACGCTCAGCTAAGGAGCATCACCATGCGTTCCCGTCCCCGCCTGTTGGCACTCGTCACCGGGGTGGCCGTGTTGATGGCCGGCCTGGTCGCACTGCCGACCACCGCCTCTGCCGCGCCGCTGACCAAGGTCCTGGTGTTCAGCAAGACCGCCGGCTTCCGGCACTCGTCCATCCCCAACGGCATCGCGGCCATCCAGCAGCTCGGCGCTGCCAACGGCTTCAGCGTGACCGCCACCGAGGACGCCAACCAGTTCACCACCTCCAACCTGGCCCAGTACCAGGCGGTGGTCTTCATGTCGACGACCGGCGACGTGCTCAACTCCAGCCAGCAGACGGCCTTCGAGCAGTACATCGCCGCCGGCGGCGGGTACGTCGGCGTGCACGCCGCCGCGGACACCGAGTACAGCTGGCCGTTCTACGGGCAGTTGGTCGGCGCCTGGTTCGACTCGCACCCGGCGATCCAGACCGCGACCGTGAAGATCGAGGACCGGAGCAACCCGTCGACCGCGCACCTCGGCGCCACCTGGGTCCGCTCCGACGAGTGGTACAACTACCGCACCAACCCCCGGTCCAGCGCGCGGGTCCTGGCCAGCCTCGACGAGTCGTCCTACAGCGGCGGCAACATGAACGGCGACCACCCGATCACCTGGTGCAAGGCGTACGGCGGTGGCCGGGCCTGGTACACCGGTCTCGGGCACACCGAGGCGTCGTACACCGACCCGAACTTCACCCGGATGCTGCTCGGTGGTCTGCAGGTCGCCGCGGGTTCGGTGAGCGCCAACTGCTCGCCGGGGACCAACCCGACCACCCCGCCGCCCACCACGGCCCCGCCCACCACGGCCCCGCCGACCACTCCTCCGCCGACGACCGCGCCGCCGACCACGGCCCCGCCGACCACCCCGCCGCCCGCCGTCGCCGGTTCCACCCTGCGTGCCCGCGCCAACAACCAGTACGTCAGCGCGGCCAACGCCAGCACCCCGCTGATCGCCAACAAGACCTCCGTCGGCACCAGTGAGCGGTTCGAACTGGTCAACCTCGCCAACGGCAACGTCGCGCTGAAGGCCAAGAGCAACGGGCAGTTCGTCGCGGCGGAGAACGCCGGGGCCTCCGCGCTGATCGCCAACCGGGCCACCGCCGGCTCGTGGGAGACGTTCCAGCTGATCCGCAACTCCGACGGCACGGTGAGCCTGCGGGCCACGGTGAACAGCCGGTACGTGGCCGCCGACAACGGAGGCTCCTCCCCGCTGATCGCCAACCGGACCTCCATCGGCCAGTGGGAGAAGTTCGACCTCGTCACCACCAACTGACCGCACCACGACCCACACCCCGCCACCCACACCTGGTCGTGGTGCGCCCCAGCACGCCCCGGCCCTGGTCGTCGAGGAAGGACGATCATGCTTTCGAAATCCCGGCGCTGGTCCCGGGCACTCGTCGCGGCGGTAACCACCGTCGCGAGTGTGACCCTGGCCGTGGCCGCCAACTCCCCCGCCGCCCAGGCGGTGGTGATTCCCGCCAGTGACTATCAGCAGATCAAACTCGCCACCGGCTCCGCCGAGCTGGGCGAGGCAATGTCGCTGGCCGTCCTGCCCAACCGTTCGGTGCTGCACACCGCCCGCAACGGCGTACTGCGGGTCACCGACGTGGCCGGCAACACCAAGGTCTCCGGCACCCTGTCCGTCTACACGCACGACGAGGAGGGGTTGCAGGGCGTCGCCGTCGACCCCAACTTCGCCACCAACCGGTGGATCTATCTGTACTACTCGCCCACGCTGAGCACCCCGTCCGGGGACGCGCCCACCACCGGCACGCAGTCCGACTGGGACCGGTGGAAGGGGCACCTGCGGCTGTCCCGGTTCACCCTCAACAGTGACGACACGCTCAACATGGGCAGCGAGAAGATCGTGCTCCAGGTCGCCAACGACCGTGGGCAGTGCTGCCACGTCGGTGGTGACCTGGACTTCGACGCCGCCGGCAACCTGTACCTGACCACCGGCGACGACACGAACCCGTTCGAGTCCTCGGGCTACGCGCCGCTGGACGAGCGGACCAACCGCAACCCGCAGTTCGACGCCCAGCGCTCCGCGGGCAACACGAACGACCTGCGGGGCAAGGTCCTGCGGATCACGCCGCAGGCGGACGGGACGTACACCATCCCGGCGGGCAACCTGTTCGCGCCCGGCACGGCCAACACCCGGCCCGAGATCTACGCGATGGGCATGCGCAACCCGTTCCGGATGAGCGTCGACAAGGCGACCGGCGTCGTCTACGTCGGCGACTACGGGCCGGACGCGGGAAGCACGAACTCCAGCCGGGGCCCGCAGGGTCAGGTGGAGTTCAACCGGATCACCGGGCCGGGCAACTTCGGCTGGCCGTACTGCACCGGCAGCAACACCAGCAACGAAACATACAACGAATACACCTTCCCGTCCGGGCCGTCGCAGTCGAAGTACAACTGCACGGGTGGGCCGACCAACAACTCGTTCCGCAACACCGGGCTGCAGACCCTGCCCGCCGCGAAGCCGGCCTGGATCAAGTACGCGGGCGACTCCGGCTCACCGTCGGAGTTCGGCAGCGGCTCCGAGTCGCCGATGGCCGGGCCGGTGTACCGGTACGACGCCTCGCTCAACTCCAGCGTCAAGTTCCCGCAGTCGCTGAACGGCCTGTTCTTCGCCGGCGAGTACGGTCGCCGCTGGATCAAGCCCATCGCCATCAACGCCGACGGCTCCCGTGGCGAGATCTCCAGCTTCCCGTGGTCCGGCACGCAGGTGATGGACATGGCCTTCGGCCCGGACGGCGCGCTGTACGTGCTGGACTACGGCACGGGCTCGAACAACCAGGCGCTGTTCCGGATCGAGTACATCGGCGGCGGTAACCGCAACCCGATCGCGGTCGCCTCGGCGAACCCGACGTCGGGGGCCAACCCGTTGACGGTGAACTTCTCGTCGGCGGGCAGTTCCGACCCCGAGGGCGGGGCGCTGAGCTACCTGTGGACGTTCGGTGACGGCACCACGTCGACGGCGGCGAACCCCACCAAGACGTACACCACGAACGGCACGTACTCCCCGACGTTGAAGGTCACCGACCCGACCGGGCTGACCGGTACGGCGAGCCTGGTCATCACCGTGGGGAACACGGCCCCGACGGTGACGTTGACGACGCCCGCCGACGGGCAACTGTTCAGCTTCGGTGACACCGTGTCGTACCAGATCAGTGTGAGCGACCCGCAGGACGGCACCATCGACTGCACCAAGGTGAGCCTGACGTACGCGCTGGGCCACGACAGTCACGCCCACCAGATCACCTCGAAGAACGGGTGCAGCGGCTCGATCACCCTGCCGACCGACGGTGAGCACGACTCCGCGGCGAACATCTACGGGGTCTTCGACGCCGCCTACACCGACAACGGCGGGCTGACCACGCACAGCATCAAGACCCTGCAACCGAAGCACCGCCAGGGTGAGCACTTCGGCGCCACGTCGGGCGTGCAGGCCACCGACCACACCAGCGCCGAGGGTGGCCGCACCGCCGGGTTCATCGAGAACAACGACTGGATCTCGTACCAGCCGTACAACCTGGCCAACGCGAACCGCATCACCGTGCGGGCGTCGTCGGCCGGGGCGGGCGGCACCATCGAGGTGCGGGCCGGCTCGGCCACCGGCACCCTGCTGGGCACCGTCACGGTGCCGGTGACCGGTAACTGGGAGACCTTCACCGAGGTGTCCGGCACGATCAGCAACCCGCCCAGCGCGTCGACCACGCTGTACCTGGTGTTCAAGGGCGGGTCGGGCTACCTGTTCGACGTGGACGCGTTCACCTTCACCACCGGCACCGGTGGCACCACGCCGGTGACCACGCTGCGGGCGCAGATCAACAACCAGTACGTGTCGGCGGTCGGCACCACCGCGCTGATCGCCAACAAGGCCAGCGTCGGCAGCACCGAGCAGTTCGACCGGGTGGACGCCGGCAACGGCAACATCGCCCTGAAGTCGCGGTCCAACGGGCTCTACGTCTCGGCCACGAGCAATACCGCACCGTTGGTCGCCACCGGCACGTCGATCGGGGCGGCGCAGACCTTCCAGATCGTCAACAACTCGGACGGGACGGTCAGCCTGCGTGCCACGATCAACAACCAGTTCGTGTGCGCGGAGAACTCCGGGGCCGGGTCTCTGATCGCCAACCGCACGTCCGCCGGGGCCTGGGAGAAGTTCTACCTGACCACCGGCTGACACGTGGTGGGCCCGGCCCGTTCGGTGACCGGGCCGGACCCACCGCACCATCGACCACCGACGCACTGTCTAGGGGTCCCCGCCGTCACGAGTCGGCGGGGACCCCGCTGTCGAGTTGCCCGATCACCGGCGCCAGCAGGTCGTTGAGCTCCCGGGCCAACACCACGACCGCCCGCCGCGCCGCGGTGGGCACGTCGTCGTCCGGGCCGTCGGGTGTCGGCGGCAGGCCGTCGAGCGGCAGCGGCGCCTCCACCTGGAGCAGCGCCCGCAGGTACGGGCGGCGCGTCCGGTCCTGCTCGGTCGGGGTGGTGAACTGGCCGAACAGTTGGGGCCAGTCCTGCCACCCACGGTCGCGCTGCCACTGCTTGCTCCAGGTCAGCTCGGCGGGCCAGCGGGAGGCCACGGTGACCACGCAGACCATGCCGCCGTCCCACGGGCTGCGTTCGCAGGTCGCCGAGATGATCCGTCGGTGCCACCGGACGAAGCCGGGCGACAGCTCGCTGGCCACCCGCCAGGCCGTCGCGGCGAACGCGACCGGCGCGAAGTCCCCCCAGGTCTCGGCGAAGTCATCGATCCGGCGGAGCACCTCGGCCTCGTACCGGCCGTGGCCGTCGGTGCCGTGCTCACGGTCGAACTGTTCGTCCAGCCAGAAGGCGCGTGGTTCCGGCATGCCCGTCCCCGTTCTCGACGATCGTGGGTACCACGGTCGCACAGGTGCCGCGCACGGATCCGGACGGCACTACCCCACCATGATGCAGAACGGGTGGCCGGCCGGGTCGGCGTACACGCGCAACGGCTCCACCGGGTCCTCGATCCGGTCGTACCGCAGTCGGCCGCCGAGGCGTAGCACGCGCTCGTGCTGGACCAGCAGGTCGTCGACGGAGTCCACGGTCAGGTCCAGGTGCAACTGTTGTGGCACGTCGTTCTTCGGCCACGTCGTCTCGGGCAGGCTGTCGACCTGCTGGAAGGCGATCTGCGGGCCGCCGGATGGTGACCTCAGCACCAGCCAGTCGCGACCGCGCTCGTCGGGGCGGCCGTCCGTCGGTGGCTCGTCGCCGGGCCGGTAGACGAAGCCCATGAGCTGCCGGTAGAACTCCGCCAACTCCCGCGCGTCGGTGCCGTCGAGCACCACCGACGTCAGCCGGGGAACACTCTCCTGATCGACCATCCTCGCTCACCTCCGGACGCCATTCTGGCCGGACCATCCGGCCGTCGCATCCGCAGCGACGCCGTACTTGACACGCACCCCGCTGGACAGTGGACGATTCAGCGTGCGGATTCTCGTGGTGGGTGGCAGTGGTCTGATCGGCGCGCACGTCGTGGAGGTGCTGCGCGAGCGCGGACACGCCACGACCTCGGTGGCGCGTACCGCCCAGCCGGGCGTCGACCACCTGCTCGACGTGGGGTCCGCCTCGGTCGACGAGCTGCGGTCGGTGCTGGCCGGGCACGACGGCGTCGTGTACGCCACCCGGACCGACGAGCAGCGCCCGTTGCCGAAGCCGATCTATCCGCAGTTCCGGCGCGAGAACGTCGATCCGGTGGTACGCCTGTTCACCGCCGCCCACGCCGAGGGGCTCACCCGTGGGGTGATCATGGGCTCGTACTACACGTACTTCGACCGGCTCCATCCGCAGTGGCGGCTCGGTGAGCGGCACACGTACATCCGCTGCCGGCTGGAGCAGGCCCTCGAGGGACGGGCCGCCGCCGGTCCGGGCCTGCCGGTCGCCGTCCTCGAACTGCCCTTCGTGTTCGGGCGGGCCGGTGACCGGCTGCCGAACTGGGCCGGTCCGCTGGACCGGTGGGCGCGCTCTCGTACCCCTCTGGTTGCCCCCACCGGCGGAAGCGCCGCGGCCTCGGCGCGCAGCGTGGCCGAGGTCGCGGCCGACGCCCTCGATGCGGCCAGCGGCGCGGACATCCCGGTCGCCGACGAGAACCTGACCTGGCACGACATGCTCGCGCGCATCGCCGGGGCGGTCGGCCACCGCCGCCGGGTCGGCCGGCTGCCGGCCGGCGCGGCGCGGACGGCGCTGCGACTGGGCGGCGCGGCGCAGGCGCTCGGTCGCAAGGAGTCCGGGATCAACCCCACCTTCCTCGCCGACCTGCTGCTCACCGAGTTGTTCATCGAGCCGACGACCGGCCGCGCGCTGGAACCGGCGCTGCGCGAGACCTTCCCCGGTTAGCCGGGTGGACGCGCCCAGCCGTGGGTGCCGCCCCGAGCGCGGTCAGGAGCCCGACGGGCCTCGATCCTCGAATTCGTAGGTGGTGGTCAGGGCCTCCGGCAGGTCGGGCACGAGCGCGTTGGTGCCGTCGACGACCTGCACGTAGCGCCTGCCCTGCAGGATCGAGTAGCTGCCGTCGTCGACCTTGTCGATGATGAACAGCTGCGTCGCCGCATCCGGCTCGCAGGACCGGGTACGGACGCTGCCCGGCGCGGCGTCGTGCACGACTGTCATACAGACCTCGCCAGCTCCGGCCGGGGCGGCCGCCACGATCCGGTACGCCTTTCCGGTCGGGCGCAGGATCCACAGCGCCCCGGTGTCGACGCCCGCCCCGGCGGTGGCCCGTACCCGGTCGCCGTCGGGGTCGGTCGCCAAGGCCGCCCCACCCAGACCCGGCACCGCGATCCGCACCTGCCGGCGTCCGCCGAGAATGTCCCGCGGTCCCGCCGGGACGGTCACGGTCGGCGCGAGGGGCGACCGCGAGGGTGCGGGCGACACCGTGCCCGCCGGGCCGACAGGCGGCGTCGTGTCGTCGGCGCGCACCCGCACCAGGGTGGTGCCGGCGGCCGCGACCAGCACGGCCAGTCCCACGCCGGTGACGGTCGCCCGGCTTCGCCGCCGCCGGTCACTGCGCCCGCGCAGCGTCCGGGCCGTGGGCAGGGTCGTGACGCGGCGGACCTCGTCGACGATCGCTTGCAGGTCGTCGTGCGGATCAGCCATGAGAGGTCCCCTCCTGGTTCACCTCGGTCAGCAGTCCGGCCATCGCCCGGCGACCACGGGCGAGGTACGTCTTGACGGTCCCGACGGGCCGGCGCATCTCGGCTGCCACCTCGGCGACGCTGAGGTCGTTCAGGTGGTGCAGGACGACGGCGCGGCGCTCGTTGGCGCTGAGCCGTTGCAGTGCCTGGATCAACGCCACATGGTCCTCGCTGAGGCCGGGCACGCTCTGGTCGACGGCCGCCCGGTGGTGGGCGCGGATCCGGTTGAACGTCTTGCGCCAACTACTCACCGCCGCCCGCGAGGCCACCGCGCGGACCCACGCCTCCGGGCTGTCCGCCTCCCGGACGGTGTGCCAGCGCTGCCAGGCCCGCATGAACGCCTCCGCGACGGCGTCCTCGGCCTCGCTGCGGTTGCCGGTCAGCGCGTAGACGTGACCCACGATCCGCCCGGCGCAGGCGGCGTAGAGGGCGTCGAACTCCTCAGCATCACGCATCCGACCTGCGTCCTCCGAAGCGTCGTCCCCCTGGTCACCGCGCATGGAACCCGCTACGGCGATCCGGCCGGCCGCCGCCCGGGTCGGTTTGTGATCACAGTCACACCGGTGAAGATCAACCGGGTGGCGGGCCCGAGCGTCATCGTGCCGTCCCGGGAGATGCCCGTGGCGGAGAGGACGATGTGCGACAACGTCAACGACGCGCCCTGACGGCCGGGGTGCTCACGACAGCACTGGTCGCGGCGGCCCTGACGGCCAACCCGGCGAGCGCGCAGGTGCGGCCGGCGGCGACCGTCTCCGGCACACCCGGCACCTACACGTTGGTCACCGGCGACCGGGTGTCCGTCGACGCGGCGGGCCACCTGACGATCCAGCGGGGCACGGGGCGGACCGCGATGCGGTTCGTGACCAGCCGGGAGGGTGGTCACCAGTTCGTCATCCCGGTGGACGCCATGGCGCTGCTGCGTGACGGGCGGCTCGACCGGCGACTGTTCGACCTCACCACGCTCACCGAGTTCGGCTACGACGACCGGGCGGCCGAACTGCCGCTGCTGGTCGCGTACCCCGGAAACAACGCGGCGGGGGCGCGGACCGCGACCGTCGGGGGCGACGGGCGCGTGCGGGCGGACCTTTCCGCCGCCCACACCCTCGCGGTGCGGGCGGGCCGCGACGACCGGGTGACGCTGTGGTCGTCGCTCACGCGGGGTACGTCGATGGCGCGCACCCTCGCCGACGGGGTCAGCGCCATCTGGCTCGACGGCAAACGGCGGGTGACGCTGGACCGCAGTGTGCCGCAGATCGGCGCTCCGGCGGCCTGGCAGGCCGGCTTCGACGGTACGGGCGTGACCGTCGGCGTGCTGGACACCGGCATCGACGCCGCGCACCCCGACTTCGCCGGGCACCTCACCGAGGTCCGGGACTTCACGGGCGGCGACGACCCCGCCGACTCGGTCGGTCACGGCACCCACGTGGCGTCGACGATCGTAGGCAGCGGCGCCGCCTCCGGTGGCCGCTACCGCGGCGTGGCGCCGGGCGCGAAGCTGCTCGTCGGCAAGGTCTGCGCCACCACCGAGTGCCAGGACTCGGACATCATCACCGGCATGCAGTGGCTCGCCCCGCAGACCCGGGTGGTCAACCTGAGCGTGGGCGGCGACGACATGCCCGGCCTCGACCCCCTGGAGACGGCCGTACAGGACCTCAGCCGCCGGTACGGCACGCTGTTCGTGGTCGCCGCCGGCAACGAGGGCAAGCCCAGGTCGGTGTCGTCGCCGGCGTCCGCCGACGACGCGCTCGCCGTGGCGGCTGTCGACTCCGATGACCAGCGCGCGTACTTCTCCAGCCGCGGCCCACGCGTCGGCGACAACCACATCAAGCCCGAGATCAGCGCTCCCGGCGTCGACATCGTCGCGGCCGCCCCGGGCGGCGACTACGCCACCATGTCGGGTACGTCGATGGCCACCCCGCATGTGGCGGGCGCCGCCGCGATCCTCGCCGGTCAGCACCCGGACTGGACCGGCCCGCAACTCAAGGCCGCGCTGATGGACTCGGCGAAGCCGACCGGCGCGGACACCCTCTACGAGCAGGGCGCGGGCCGAGTCGACGTCGCCCGCGCGGTCGCCCAGCCGGTCGCCGCCGACGTGGCCGCCATCGACTTCCCGGTCCAGCGCTGGCCGCACGCCGACGACACCCCCGTCACCCGGGTCGTCGGCTACCGCAACACCGGCGCCGCGCCGGTCACCCTGTCGCTGAACGTTGCGCCCGCGCCGGCCGGCATGCTCACCGTCAACCCGAGCACGCTTGTGGTGCCGCCCGGCGGCCGGGCCGAGGCCACGATCACCGTGGACACCCGGGTAGACGCCCCGGACGGCGTCTACCAGGGCGCGGTGGTCGCCACCGGCGCCGGCGACCTACGGGTACGTACGCCGTTCGCCCTCAACCGGGAGATCGAGAGCTACGACATCGCGCTCCCCCACACCGGCCGGGACGGCAAGCCCGCCACCGAGTACACGACCGTCGCGGCGAACCTCGCCACCGGCGAGTTCAGCACCCTCGACGCCACGCCGGGCGGTGGCACCCTGCGACTGCCCACCGGCCGCTACGCCCTCTACAGCACCATCCACGAGGGCGACACCTCGACGTTGCTCGTGCAGCCGGTCCTGGACGTCCACGGGCCGGTGACCGAGGCCATCGACGCCCGTACCGCCAAGCCCGTCGCACTGACCGTACCGCAGCGCGACGCCGCTCCCATCGCGATCAATGTGAGCGCCAACTGGGACGACGGCTTCCGCTATCCGGGCGTACAGCTCAGCGGGGTGTCGTTCGCCGACGTGTTCTTCGGTCGGATCGGGCCCGCCGTCGCCGCCCCGGAGTTCGCCGCGACACTCGGCGTCGGGCTCGGCCGACCCGGTCAGGACGGAACCTTTCGCAACAGCCCCTACACCTACGACCTCGCGTACGTCCGCAAGGGAGACATGTTCACCGGCCTGTCCACGAAGCTGACGCCGAAGAACCTCGCCACGGTCGACGCGACCTACCGCCGCCAGTCCACCACGGCGACGGCCGTACGGTTCCACCGCGCGGCGGCGGCCGGCGGATCCGGCCCGATCGGGTCCAACACACCCATCGACCTGCCGTTCCACGGCACCGAGTACTACAACACCGACGGCGGTCTCACCTGGACGTCCACCTTCGTCGAGGGCGACAACTCCACCACGCAGGAGTCGGTCTTCCAGCCGGGGCGGACGTACACCCAGACCTGGAACGCGGCCCCGTTCGGCCCGTCGGTGGCCCAGGTGCCATCCCTGAGTCCCCTCGGGTACGCGGGACGCGACGGCGACACCATCTCGATCGCGTCCCTGCCGCTGTTCGGTGACGCGACCGGCCGTCCCGCCGGCCGCGACGACCTGCCCGTCGAGTTCCGGCTGTTCCGCAATGGCACGCGGATCGGCACGTCGGACAGCCCGTGGGCGGAGTTCGCGGTACCCGCAGGCGAGGCCGACTACCGCCTGGAGGCGACCGCCAGGCGTGGCACCCCGGACACGCTGTCGACGTCCGTTTCGGTGGCCTGGACGTTCACCTCGGCGCACACCTCGGCTCCGCAGCGGCTGCCCCTGACCACGGCCCGCCCGACACCGAAGCTCGACGACACCAACACCGCCCGGGCGGGACGGGTCATGCCCCTCCCGGTCAGCCTGGACCGGCAGGCCGGCTCGTCGGCCGCACCCAACCGCAAGCTCGGCGTCGCCGCGTCGTTCGACGACGGAAAGACGTGGGTCACGCTGCCGGTGCTGCGCGGCGTCGCCCTGATCGCCCATCCCCGGAAGCCCGGTTTCGTCGCGCTGCGCGTGACGGCCACCGACACCGCCGGCAACACGGTGACGCAGACGGTACTGCGGGCCTACCGGACCGCGTGAACGGAGGGAGTCCGGGGCGGCGGTGGCCGCTCCGGACTCCACCGCCCGCGTGACGTGTTGTCCCGCGTTGCTTCAATGCAACGGTGAGCATGGATTCGACGGTGGTCGTTGGCGTCATCGCGGCTGCCGCTGCGCTCGGCGGTTACCTCCTGAGCAACGCCGCGGCCAGGCGCACCGAGAGAGCTCGCAGGTACGCGGAGGCTCTCGACGTCGTCGAGCGCTACCGACAACTGCCCTACACGTTCCTGTGGCTCCACGACGACACGGCGGAGACCAGGAAGAAGTTGGCCGAGATGCTCGGCGACACGCAACAGACCCTGTCGTTCCACCGGCGGTGGCTGACCCTCGAATCACCCGAGCTGGGCGCTGCGTACGACAACCTGGTCGACAAGGTGCGGGAACGCAACAGTGGGTTCAGGAAGGACGCACTTTCCAGGCCGGCACCTGCGGCCGATGTCGACATCGAGGCGGGCTCGATCTACACGTTCGACGATCGGGCCGAGCGCCTCGCCTGCATTCACCTCATGCGAAAACACCTGCGACTCTTCAGAAATCTCCTGTAGCACGTGCGTCGCCAGGCGCGAACCCCGCTCGCCGCTCAGTTCAGCTGTTCGGCCAGCCCCACGACGATGCCCTCGGGGCCGCGGACGTAGCAGAGCAGGAAGATGTCCTCGAACCGCTGCACCTCGCCGACCAGTTCCGCCCCGTGGCGACGCAGCCGGGCGACCGTGTCCTCCACGTCGTCCACGGCGAACATGATCCGGCGGATGCCGAGGGTGTTGGCCGGCACGTCCCGCGGCTCGTGACGGATGGCCTCCGGCGCGTGGAACATCGCCAGCTCGACCTTGCCGTGACCGTCCGGGGTCCGCAGCATGGCGACCTCCTGCCGCACGTCGTCGACACCGATGACGCGCTCCACCCACCGGCCCTCGACCGGTCCCCGGCCCTGCAACTCCATGCCCAGCTCGACGAAGAACGCGATGACCGCGTCGAGGTCCTCGACCACGATGAGGACGTTGTCCATCCGCCGGAGCGCCATGCTGCTTCCCCCTGCTCTAGGTACGGTCAACGGGACCGACATCGCCGGCCTGCCGCGTGGCGATGTCGACGAATTCCCGCACCAGCGGTGACCGGTTGTTCTCGGCCCAGGCCAGGCACACCTGATTGTCGGCCAGGTCGCGGATGGGCACGTGAACGACGTCCGGCCTGGTGTAGAACCTCGCGATCGACAGCGGCAGGATCACCACCCCGGCCTCCGCGGCGACGTGCTCCAGCTTCTCCTCGACGGAGGTCAGCACCGGCCGGGGGCGGGGCTCCCGGTCCGCCGGACGGTTCGGCAGGTCCCGCCACTCCGGCACCACGTCCGGGTCCTGAAGCAGGCGCTCCTCGGCCAACTCGGCGAGGTCGACCGACTCCTTGCCCGCCAGACGATGGTCGCCAGGCAGGACCACGACGCGGGGTTCGGCGAACAGCGGGCGCAGGCGCAGGCCCCGCTGGTCGACCGGAAGCCGCACGTAGCCGACGTCGGCGCGCCCCTCGCGGAGCACCTCGGCCTGGTCGTACCGGGAGGTGCGGACGACACCGACAGCCAGTTCGGGGTGCATCTGGGCGATGGCACGGGCCTCGGCCGTGACGATGATGCCCGGCATGAACGCGATGGTGAACGTCGGCCGGCCGTGTGCCGCCCGCTGCACCCGCCGACCCAGGGCCTCGGCCGAGGCCAGCAGCGGACCGGCGTCGGCCAACAGTTGACGACCGGCCTCGGTCAGCACGGTGGAGCGGCGATCCCGAACGAACAGCTCGGCGCGGAGTTCCCGCTCGAACGCCCGGATCTGCCGCGACAGGACCGGCTGGGCGATGTGCAGCCGCGCGGCGGCCCGGCCGAAGTGCAGCTCCTCGGCGACGGCCACGAAGTAGCGGAGCTTACGCAGATCGACGTCCATCCGGCCCTCCCGTCCGACTCGCTCGCGTCCCACCAGTCTATAAATACCCGTCGGGTATCACAGCAGCTCAAAGAGGTCTTGGACGTGGGCGTCAGTGCGGACGCATGGTGGTGAACGTCAGCCGACCATCCGGAAGGACCATCATGACCCTCACCGACCAGCGCGTCGTCGTCCTCGGCGGCACCTCGGGAATCGGGCTCGCGACCGCCGCCCGGGCCGCCCAGGAGGGCGCCCAGGTCGTGGTCGCCTCGCGCAACCGGCACAGCGTGGACCGCGCCCTCGCCGCCCTGCCGGCCGGCACCCAGGGGTACGTCGCCGACCTCGCCGACCCGGCCGACGTCACGCGCCTGTTCCAGGGGCTCGGCCCGTTCGACCACCTCGTCTACACCGCCGGCGAACCGCTCGCGCTGATGTCCGTCGACGCCCTGGACCTCACCGCCGCCCGTACCGCCTTCAACCTGCGCTACTTCGGTTCGCTGGCGGCGGTCCACGCGGCGCTCCCGCATCTGCGTCCCGGCGGGTCGATCACCCTCACCACCGGCACCGCCGGTCACCGGCCGAAGGCGGGCTGGTCGGTGGTCGCCGGCATCACCGGGGCGATCGACGCGCTGGTCCGCTCGCTCGCCGTCGAACTGGCACCGATCCGGGTCAACGCCGTCTCCGCCGGCGTCATCCGCTCACCGCTGTGGGACGCACTGCCCGACGACACCCGAGAGCAGATGTACGCCCATCTCAGCGCGTCGCTGCCGCTCGGTCGGGTGGGCGAGCCCGAGGAGGTCGCCGAAGCGTTCGTCTACCTCCTGCGGTCGACGTACGCCACCGGCACGCTGGTCACCGTGGACGGCGGCACCCTGCTCGCCTGAGAGCCGCGCGCCACGGCCCGGCACAGCCCGGCCCCGCTACGGGGTGAGGACGATCCGCCCGAAGACCTGACCGGCGTCCATCTTCCGGTGGGCGGTCGTCGCCTGCTCCAGGGGCAGCACCTCGTGCACCACCGGGACCAGTTCGCCACGGCTCGCCGCGGCGAACTGGTCCCGCCGCACGGCCTGGCGAGCGGGTTCGGGCACGGTCGCGGCGCTGAACGTGGCGAACGACAGCGACTTCTGGAAGGCCGTCATCAGCGTCGCCCCGAAGTCCGCTGGTGGCTGGCCCCCGACCGCGCCGACGAGCACCAGACGGCCGTTGGGATTGAGCCTGTCGAAGAACGAGGGCATGCCGTCGCCCGCCACAACGTCGATGATCACGTCATAGCCTCGGGGAGCGCCGGAATCTCCTGCTCCGCAGCGGTCGAGCACGTGGGTCGCGCCAAGGTCGCGCAGCCGACGACCACGCTCGGGCGACGAGGTGGTGACCGCGACGGCGCCGGCGCCCTGGCGGGCCGCGAGTTGCACCGTCATGATCCCGATGCTGCCGGCGGCACCGCGCACCAGGACGGTCTCCCCTTCGGCGACGTGCGCGTGGGCGAGACCGAAGTGGGCCACGACCCCGGTCTCCCGAGGGTCACGGCATCGACGAGGGACAGGCCGGCGGGGACGGGCAGCACCTCCGAGATCGGGGCGACCGCACGCTCGGCGTACCCACCGCCGGTGCCGGTGAACGCCCACACGCGCTGCCCGAGCCACGCCGCGTCGACACCCTCGCCCACCGCGGCCACCGTTCCCGCCACCTCGCCGCCGAGGATGTGCCCCTCGCGGAAGCCGTACGCGGCGAGGGCGCCGCTTCGGATCATGACATCGACGCCCGCGACACCGACCGCCTCGACCGTGATCATCACCTGCCCCGGCGCCGGAACCGGGTCGGGGATGTCGGTCACCGCCAGGCCCCGAGGATCACCGAACTCCCTGATCATGATTGCTCTCACGTGTGCCTCTTCTCGAGTCGGACCGTCCTGCGGTCAGCGCGAACGGTAGTGGACGCTGGCGTCCGTTTAGCTAAAGTGAGAGCGTGACCGAGCAGTTGACTCGAAACCTGCGGTCGGACGCGCGGGACAACCGCCAGCGGATCCTCGAAGCCGCCCGGGCGATGTTCGCCACCGACGGCATGGACGTGCCGATGCGCGAAATTGCCCGCAGGGCCGGCGTGGGCCCCGCCACCCTCTACCGACGGTTCCCCACCAAGGAGGCGCTGGCCACCGAGGCATTCGCCGAGCAGATGGACGCCTGCCAGGTGATCGTCGACGAAGGGCTCGCCGACCCCGACCCGTGGCACGGCCTGTGCCTGGTGATCGAGAAGCTCTGCGAGCTGCACGCCCGCGACCGGGGCTACACCACGGCGTTCACCACAGCCTTCCCGCATGCCGTGGATCTCGCCGCGAAACGCGAAGCGGCCCTGGCCGCACTCGCCGAACTGGCCCGCCGAGCCAGCACCACCGGCCATCTGCGGTCCGACTTCGTCCTGGACGACCTCGTCCTCGTCCTGATGGCCAACGGCGGCCTGCACGCCACCTCCACGGACGCCCGGGTCGCCGCGTCCCGCCGGTTCGCCGCGCTCGCGATCAGGGCGTTCCGCGCCTGAGGCGAGCCGTTCGCCGCGCCTCGGGCTGACCCCTCACACCGTCGCCGGCGGGGACAACTCCATCTTCTGCCAGTTGCGGAACACGAAGCGGTGCACCGACTTCAACCCGACCCACAGCGCCGGATACAGAGCCGCACGGCCGAACCCGCGAACCGTCACCGTGGTCGTCCGGGTCACCCGGGTGCCGCGCGCCGTCGGAGTCAACTCGAACACGTCGCCGAGCTGATCGACGAAGCGGTGGAAGCCGAGATCCGTCGACTCCATGTGGAACGCCAAGCGGGTCGGCGGCTCCCACGTCGTGATCCGCTGGCGCACCACGCCCTGTTCGGACACGCACTGCCGGGCCGCGCCCACCTCACCCGGGCCCTCCGGCAGCCGGCACGTCGTCGGCCGGGGCGTACCCAGATAGAAGACCGGACACCGGGGCTGCAACTCAAGGCGCGAATCGCACAACGCCGGCCACAACACCTCGGGCGGGTGGGGCATCGTCCAGCGCGTCCGCACCATCATGCCGGTAACGGTAGACCTCGGCATCGACGGTGCGCTGCCCCGATCCCCTGTGAAAAGCTGCGGCGGTGACGACGTTCCGCATCCGTACCGCCACCTCGGCTGACCACGGTTTCCTGGTCGACATGCTGGTGCAGGCCGTCAACTGGCTGCCCGAGCGCAACTGGTCACGCGAGGAGATCCTCGCGAAGCCCGAGCTGGCCCACTACGTCGCCGGTTGGATGCGACCGGCAGACTTCGGGGTCGTCGCGGCGGACCCGGCTGACCGGCCGGTCGGCGCGGCGTGGTGCCGACAGCTGACCGCCGCCGATCCGGGCTACGGGTACGTCAGTGACGACGTACCCGAGCTGACCCTCGGCGTGGTGGATTCGTGGCGCAATCGCGGTGTGGGCCGGGCGCTCCTGCGCGCCGTGCTGTCCGTCGCCGCCGAGCGCGGCCTACCGAAGGTGTCGTTGAGCGTGGAGCGGGCCAACTTCGCCGCGCAGCTGTACGCCAGTGAGGGCTTTCGCACGGTGAAGTCGTTCGACGACGCCGACACGATGGTCGCCCATCTCGCCAGTTAGCCCGCCGCAGGCCGCGTCATTCCCTGGTACCCGCCGCGCGGACCGGCGGAGTCCGTAGCAACCGCCGAACCGGCAGCATCGTGGTGACCAGGACCAGCGCGGTCGCGCCACCCAGCACAGCGACCCAGCCCAGCGGCGGGACGTACGGGATCAGCGTGCCGGTCAGCGCGTGGACGACCGCGACGAGCGTCATCCCGGCGATCGCCACCCCGAGCGTCAGCGCCGTACCGATCAGGCCCAACTGTTCGGCGTCGACCATCCGCCGCACCTGCCTGGGGGTCAACCCGGCGAGGCGCAGCACCGCGAGTTCCCGGCCGCGGGCCAGCGCGGCCATGACCATGGTGTTGCCGGCGGCCAGGGCCGAGTAGCCGACCAGCACGGTGATGAGCAGCTTGTTGAGCCAGGCCGAGATGGCCAGGTCGCGGTTCAACTGCCCGGTCAGGGCGCCGGTGTCGGTCACCGTCCCGAACGCGGACAGCCGCTGGTCGACGTCGCCGGTGGTACGCACGAGCACCTCGTCGTAGACGCCGCGTTGCTGTGGCAGCAGCACATCCCCGAAGCCGAGCCCACGGTCGTAGGTCGCCACCACGCGGGGGTGGACCGGGGTGCCGTCGGCCAGCCAGATCTCGGCCGTCCCACCGACCTTCCAGCCGGAGGACGAGGCCTGCAGGGCCGAGGCGGCGATCGTCCCGTCGGTCAGCCCGGACAGGCTGCCCTCGCGCACCTTCAGGTCGATCGTCGACGCGAGCCCACGCGGGTCGACCGCCCGGGCGACGACTGGCTCGGCACCACCGAGGACCCGGACCACCACCGACGTGTTCCGGACGCCGGTCGCCGCCTCGACCCCGGGGAGCTGGCGTACCTCGGCCACCTCCGTCGACGAGATGCCCTGCGGTGTGGTCAGCACCCGGTCGGCCAGCATCCCGTCGCGGCTCTGCGTGACGGTCTGCCGCTGCAGATTGTCCTGAAGAAACCAGATGGAGCCACCGAAGCCGATCGCCAGCACGAGCGCGCTCAGCACGACCGACATCCCGCGTGCGTTGACCCGCAGGTTGGCCGCCGCCAGTTCGCCAGGCGCCCGCCACACCGTTCGCAAGACCGGCGACAAGAGCCGGGCGGCGAAGCCGTTGATCCAGGGCGCGAGCAGCGCGACCGCGAGCACGAGCAGGTAGAGCATGCCGGCCGCGGTGGCCAGCGCGGCCGTGCCGGACAGCCCGGCCGCGAAGAACAGTGAGAACACGCCGCCGGCCATCGTGACCAGACCGGAAACGAGCCGGACCCGGGAACTCCGAGCCGGTTCGACCGCGGCCTCGCCGAGCGCCTCGGCCGGGCGGATGCGGACGATGCGACGCGACGCGATCCAGGCCCCGGAGGCCGCCACCAGGACCGTCACCGCGACGGCGGCCGCCGCGGCGAGTCCGGCGTTGACGATCGGAAAGTCAGCCGGCCGGAAGCCCCGGCTGACCATCTGGTGGTGCACCCAGTGGGTGGACCAGAGACCGGCGGGCACACCGAGCAGGGCGGACGCCAGAGCCACGACGACCCCCTCGGCCACGACCAGCAGGCGCGCCTGGCGTGGGGTGGCGGCCACCGCCCGCAGCAGCGCCAGGTCCCGGCGACGGTGCCGGACCGACAGGCCGATCGTGCCGACGGCCACCAGGACGACCAGCAGGACCACGTAGCCGCCGAACGCCGAACCGGCCTCGAGCAGGAACGAGCGGGCCTCGATCGAGTCGGACTGCTCGGCCCAGCCCCGGTCCATCCCGGTGTACGACTCGACGCCGGCCTGCCGGGCGATCCGGTCGATCGGCCCGTACGCCCGCGTGGGGGCCTGCACCTCGACAGCCGAGGCGACACTGCCCTCGACTCCCACCAAGCGGACGTCGGTGACGCCGGGGACCGCGCGGATCTCGTCGGCCAGCCCGACCGGGACGGTGCCCTCGGGCAGCGGCACCCGGGTGGTGGTCGTGTCGCCGAACTCTCTGGTGGTCACGGTCAGCTCCCGATGGGCGACCACCACGTCGGCCGCCGCGAACTGCTCCGGTGCGGGCCGGAACACCAGCGCGGACTGCACGAAGACCGCCAGGGTCATCAGAATCATGACGCCACCGGCCAGGGCCACCAGGGTGGCGATGGCGGAGGCGGGACGCTGCCGGAGCAGACGCAACGCGAGACCGGTCATCGGACGGCTCCCGTCATGCGCGTCGTCGCCAGCACCTCGGCGATCTTCTCGGCGCCCAGGGGCGGCAGGTCGCGGACGATGCGACCGTCGGCCAGCACGAGCACCCGGTCGGCGTAGGCGGCGGCGACCGGGTCGTGGGTCACCATCACCACGGTCTGCTGGGAGTCGTCGACCGCCGAGCGCAGCAGGGCCAGAACGTCGCTGGCCGACTCGGCGTCCAGCGCGCCGGTCGGTTCGTCGGCGAAGATCACGTCGGGTCGGACCGACAGCGCTCGGGCGATCGCGACCCGCTGCTGCTGCCCACCGGAGAGCTGGGACGGCCGGCGCGACCGACGGTCCGTCAACCCGACGCGCTCGATCACCTCCGCCAACCATCGCGGATCGGGCCGCCGGCCCGACAGCTTCGACGGCAACTCGATGTTCTCCTCGACGGTGAGCGCGCCCACCAGGTTGAAAGCCTGGAAGACGAAGCCGATGCGGTCCCGCCGTAGTTCGGTCAGCCTCGTCTCGGAGAGCGTGGACAGCTCGGTGTCACCGATCCAGACGCCACCCGACGTCGGCCGGTCAAGGCCGGCGGCGGTCTGCAACAGCGTGCTCTTGCCGGAGCCGGACGGACCCATGACCGCCGTGAACGTGCCGCGGGCGAAGCTCGCGTCAACGCCGTCGAGCGCCACGACCGGCTCTCCGTCGGTGGCGTAGGTCCGGCTGACTCCTTCGACCCGGACCGCAACCATGTCGATCATCACTAGGCCTCTCGGTGTGCGCTTTCGCTGACACCCAAAGACGCTAGGTCGCCCGACAGCCATGATCGATGAAGCCTGCGGGCATCTTCGTGTACAGCCTGCTGTACCCCAGGGGGTTGAGCAGATGGCACGGCACGGCGGTGAGCCGGCGGTCGGCCATGCCGAGACGACCACCGACAGCGTCTCGTGCCTCACGACGCCAGGAGCAGGCAACTGGCGTATCGCCCGACTGACCCTCGATTCCACCCCTGTCGGATATCCGCTACTGGTTTGCGGAGGCTTCATGCAGCATTTACCGTGCTCGCGGCCAAGACGTACTGGCGAATTTGCGCCTCACCGGCAGGATGGAGCAACAATTGAGCATTGCGGATGACCTGAGAGAGTCCGTTCGGCAGCACGTCGAGAATGCTTGCATCATCGTCAACACCGACGACATTCCCGAGCGCGACCAAGTCAAGCTCGCCGCCGAAGCGGTTCAGGTGGAAGCCACAGCCCTCTCCATAGACATTCGGCAGTTCTCAGGTTTGACCAACGCCTTCGGCCGCCAAGTGGTGGTAAGGATGCTGCGAGCCTTCTTCGAAGGTTCGGTAAGAATCGTGGAGGGTTCATCCGGGACGGTCGCGGACTTCAATGGCGACGGAATGATCGTACTCTTCGCCGGAGCGGATCGCACCGAGCGAGCATTCCGAGCGGCAAGTCAGATCAGATGGTTCCTCACCGAGGTCCTGCGGCCGCGCTTCGCGAAGTATTTCGAGAGCGATCAGTTCCTGAAGGCTCGCATCGAGGAATTCGACGCCGGCTGCGGCCTGGATGACGGACTGGTGCTCATCGGACGAGTCGGCTCGGAAGGATTCAACGACATCGCATGGGTGGGAAGGTGCGTCAACACGGCAGCCAAGGCGTGCAAACTAGCTGGGTCATCCAAGCCGATCATCGCGACACACGAGGTGTATGAGCGGCTGGACACATCCACCTTTGCCGGCACCGTCAACTGGGTGCCCGTGGATCTCATAACGGTGGGAGGCGTGCAGCGGGAAGTGATCGCCACCAGCTACGTCAGCAAGCCGTGATGCGGCTGGAGATCCCCCGCGCTGCGAAGGACGCCGCAACCTCGTCGAAGGCCCTCACGGCAAGCTCCGGCTGCGCGACCGCATCCGACAAGGGCAGCTCCAACTGGGGGTCGTACCCGGGTAGGCCCGTGATCGCCTGGACGGCCTCGCCGAGTCGATACATCGCCGTGACGATCGCCCGAGCATCTGCGCCTCCATACCAGTACGGAACCGTGATCCCAGCCTCTGCCGCGTAATAACTGACCTGGATTCCGGTCGGCTCGTGGGTCAACTCGTAGTTGTGGGTTCCCTCGAAGACGGAAACCTCACCGAGCGCCTTCCGCGCCGCCGCCACCAGTCGGGCCCACGCCTCGCCGCTCGGTCGCTCGTCGCTCTCGGTCTCCTCTGCCGCGTCCAACGCATCATCCCAGGACTGGTCGTCCCTGCGTGGTACGAAGATCAGGTCATAGCTCATGGTCGTGGACCATACCGTCACCCGGCATCGCCCGGGGCCTCCTGGACCTCTGTCTTGCTATGGCCCAACTGTCAGCTTGGGATCGGCTTCATCTGCTCCGGTGATGCGATCTAGACCCGGTCACCTACCTCAAGGCAGCCTTCGGGCTGGCGTAAGCATCCATCTGTTAGTCATTGGGGCTGGTAGACGTCATGCTCGGCGTAATAGATCACAGCTCCAACCGCTTCCCACGCTGTCGGTTGTCGACCACCACGCCAACGCGATCAGACCCCGATGACATCCTGGGCCAGATCTATCTCAAGCAAGTCCTCATGGCGGCGAGCAGGCTGCTCGTCGTCGTGTACCTCGGCCACCGAGTCAGCCGTCCAAGGCCGACTTGCGTAGATGATTCCGCCGTCGACTTGGCCCACGCTCTGCACCACCTCAATTAGTGATCGCTCACGCACAACGGCCAGCCTAGACCTGGCCCTGTCCGTTCACGGTAGACAGCTGAGGACCTGCACCCGCTCTTGATTCTCGCTCCTGGCGTCGGCAAGGACGGAGAACAGGACGTGACCGTCATGCTCGGCGTACCGGTCGACAGTTGGTTCCCGGTCCCGAAACGGGGCTGCCCGGTCGATGCAGACTTGGCACCCTCAGCGGATGCGGACGACTGACGACCTCGCCGCTTCGCGCTACGCGCGGATGCGCCGGAACACCCCGTTGTCGGAGGAACATGTCACCCTGCTCCTGGAGCGGCTCGATGTCCGGGCCGGCACGCGTGTGCTCGACCTCGGCTGCGGGTGGGGGGAATGCTTGCGGTGTGGTGGCGAGGGAAGTGGTAGGCAAGCCCATCACCCCAGGAAGCCGGTCTCTTCGGTGTGAAGGAATCACCAGCCGTCAGTAAGCTGCGCCGCCAACAGGACTGAGCTGCCCAAACGGTCCACCCGACTCCATGGGCGTCCAGCGTTGGCCGACTCGGTCGTCACCCAGCACGGAGGCGGCGGCGCACACGGTTGAAGTTTGCAACCGGCGGGGCTACCGTCCCGCGAATGCCAAGTGATCCACTTGATTCAGGCAGGCCGCGCGAAGGGCTAGCTCGGGGCCTGCGGGCGATGCTCATCTGGATCCTCATCGGGCTGCCAGCGACTGGGGTCCAGTACTTCGTCTGGGATGCGACTGGCGGCTACTGGCTCGGGTATCTGGCGGGTTCCGTCCTGCCGGTGGCGGTGACGCCATGGCTCGCCCCTCGGGTTTCCTACCGACGTCGGGATGCACTGATCACTGCGATCGTGTGGCCGTACATGGCGGGTGTGATCGCGTCTCGAATGGCGTTGCTGCCATACCGGGACTGGGCTCCCCGGTCAGACGAGGTGCGGCGCTCGCGCTGGCACCACGACCCGCGATACGCCGGCTACTGGTGGATCTCCCAAAACCCGTCACCGTGGCCGCCGAAGAAGTGACAGGCCTGCGCCCCGGTGCGTCGTCAAGCGCGTTCCCACCCTGCGAACAAGGAGCAGCCGCCGGATTCAGGCGTTGAAGCGGAACTCAGAGCTGCTGTGTCATGTGCCCCGCGTGCGGCAATGGCGAGCATGCTCATAGAGATCGGCCAGCTTGGAAGGCCGTCGGCCGACCACACTCCGGCCGACAACCGCCAGGGGCCCGGACTTCCGCCCGCTGTAGTGACAACAAGGAGCATCCGGCGGCGTCGACGGGACACGTTGTGCGTCCGCCTCCAGGTGACTCCTTGCCCCCAGGCAACCCACACGGCTCTGTCACCTGCTACTCCATGATGCCTGATCCGCTACGACGGTCCTCCAACGTGCAGGCTCGTCCACTGAAGTCCGTCACGATCGTCACTCAGTGCGGTCAGCGTCGTCGTGGCTGAGGTTGGTGGACCGACACTGGCTTCAGGTTTTCATGGCCCAGTCGGTGTGCGATGGCTTGGGCCTGAACAGCCGGATCAGAACCGTCGACCGGGAAGGTCACGACATACCTGCCCGGCAAGGCGTATCGCACCCCGCTCCGGTCGCGGGCGTAGTAGCCCATCTCGACCACGTCCGGGCGATCCTGCGGCGCGCGGATCGCTACGTAGTTGCGTATCCAGACTCCGCCGTCCTGCCCATACCCCTCACGCCACAACACGGCTTGGAGGTTCTCTGCAACCGACCGTGCTGGCCACATACGGCCAGCTCGCTCGGTCGCTCGGGCTAACTCCTGCGCGTATGCCTGCGGGTCGAACCGGAAGATGCCCAGCCCGATTTCGGGCTCTTCCTTGAGTACCCTGCCATTGCTTTTCAGGCGCCAGCAGTCCCAGATCACTTCGGAGCCGGCCTGACAAACGCGGACCGTAAGTTCGTCCTCGGTCGTGTCGGATCCGCCTACCCCTACCTCTCGGGCTTCCGGTGAGACAGCGACCCCGTCCGGTCCCAGTAACCACGAGGGCGCGAATCCCGCTACCGGCTGCCCGTGGAAGCCGTCGGGCGGATAGGGCGCTGCCACGACGTCCAGGCCGTTGACGAGGATCCGCGTACGGTGTGACGTGAACTCGGCGGGAAACAGCAGCGGCTCCAGCTTCAGGACATCGACCACCGGCGGAGTCTAGCCAGGTAACCCGCCTCGCCAGCCGCGGGATGCCACGACCACGACAGGTTCGTGCGCCGCCACCGGTCGCCCAGGCCTGTCACCGGCCGTCACCAGAACCACCAAGCCCGTAGCGGTCAGTCGGGACGACCAGAATTGCAGGTCAGCGACTTGTGTCCGTCACTTGGCGTTGAAGTAGCTGGCCTCGGGGTGGTGGACCACGATGGCGTCGGTGGCCTGCTCCGGCATGAGCTGGAACTCCTCCGACAGTTCGACGCCGATCCGCTCCGCGCCCAGCAGGTCCACGATCTTCGCCCGGTCCTCCAGGTCGGGGCAGGCGGGGTAGCCGAACGCGTACCGGCAGCCCCGGTAGTCGTTGCGCAGGATGCCGGCCAGGTCGGTCGGGTCGTCGTGGCCGAGCGGGCGCCCGTCGGGCAGGGTCAGCTCGGCGCGCACGCGCCGGTGCCAGTACTCGGCGAGGGCCTCGGTGAGCTGCACCGACAGCCCGTGCACCTCCAGGTAGTCGCGGTACTCGTTGCGGGCGAACAGCTTCGCCGCGTACTCACTGACGGGTTGCCCGACGGTGACCAGTTGCAGCGCGACCACATCGAGCTGGTCGCCCTTGGGCCGGAAGAAGTCCGCGAGGCAGAGCCGTCGCTCCTGGCGCTGGCGGGGGAACGAGAACCGGGCGCGCTCCGCGTGCCCGTTCTCGTCGAGCACCACCAGGTCATTTCCTTCGGAGTACGCCGGGAAGTAGCCGTACACCACGGCTGCCTCCAGGACGTGGTCGGCGGTCAGCCGGTCCAGCCAGTACCGCAGACGCGGCCGACCCTCGGTCTCCACCAGCTCGTCATAGGAGGGGCCGTTGCCGCCGCGGGCGCCGTTGAGGCCCCACTGTCCACGGAACGTCGCCCGCTCGTCGAGCAGCGCCGCGTAATCGGCCATCGGCACGCCCTTGACCACCCGGGTGCCGAAGAACGGCGGGGTGGGCACCTCCACGTCGACGGCCACGTCGGAGCGGGTCGAGGAGTCGTGCAGCTCCGGCAGCGACTCGGTGACCATCGTCCGCTGCCGCTCCCGGCGGGCCCGACGGGCCGCGAGGGCCGCCTCCCGCTCCGGGTCGATCACCGGCGCGCCGCCGCGTTTGGCGGTCATCACCCTGTCCATCAGGGACAGACCCTCGAACGCGTCCCGCGCGTAGTGCACCTGGCCCGGGAATATCGACCGCAGGTCGTCCTCGACGTACGCGCGGGTCAGCGCCGCCCCACCCAGCAGGACCGGCCAGCGCTCGGCGACCCCGCGGGTGGCCATCTCGGCCAGGTTCTCCTTCATGATGACCGTGCTCTTGACCAACAGCCCGGACATCCCGATCGCGTCGGCGCGGTGCTGCTCGGCGGCGTCGAGGATGGCGCTGATCGGCTGCTTGATGCCGATGTTGACGACCTCGTAGCCGTTGTTGGACAGGATGATGTCGACCAGGTTCTTGCCGATGTCGTGCACGTCGCCGCGCACGGTTGCGAGGACGATGCGGCCCTTGCCGCCGTCCTCGCTGGTCTCCATGTGCGGTTCGAGGTACGCCACGGCGGTCTTCATGACCTCGGCGGACTGGAGCACGAACGGCAGCTGCATCTGCCCGGAGCCGAACAGCTCGCCGACGACCTTCATGCCGTCCAGCAGGATGTCGTTGATGATCGACAGCGGGGACCGGCCGCCGGCCATCGCGTCGTCCAGGTCGGCTTCCAGGCCGTTGCGCTCGCCGTCGATGATGCGCCGCTTGAGTCGCTCGTCCAGCGGCAGCGCGGCCAACTCCTGGGCGCGGGTGGCCCGGGCACTGGTCACGTCGACGCCTTCGAACAGCTCCAGGAACCGCTGCACCGGGTCGTACCCGTCGCGCCGCCGGTCGTAGACCAGGTCGAGCGCGACCTCGCGCTGCTCGTCGGGGATCTTCGACATCGGCAGGATCTTGCTGGCGTGCACGATGGCCGAGGTGAGACCGGCCTGCACGCACTCGTGCAGGAACACCGAGTTGAGTACCTGCCGGGCCGCCGGGTTGAGGCCGAAGGAGATGTTCGAGATGCCCAGGGTGAAGTTGACCCCCGGGTAACGGGCGGCGATCTCCCGGATCGCCTCGATCGTCTCGAGGCCGTCGCGGCGGGTCTCCTCCTGCCCGGTGGCGATCGGGAAGGTCAGCGCGTCGATCAGGATGTCGGCCCGGTCCATCCCCCACCGGCCGGTCAGGTCGTCGATCAGTCGGGCCGCGACCCGGACCTTCCACTCCTTCGTCCGGGCCTGCCCCTCCTCGTCGATGAGCAGCGCCACCACCGCCGCGCCGTGCTCACGCACCACGGGCATCACCCGCGCGTACCGGGAGTCGGGGCCGTCGCCGTCCTCGAAGTTGACCGAGTTGACCACGCACCGGCCGCCGAGCATCTCCAGGCCGGCCTCGACGACCGCCGGCTCGGTGGAGTCCAGCATGATCGGCAGTGTCGAGGCGGTGGCGAACCGGCCGGCCAGCTCCCGCATGTCCTGCGTGCCGTCCCGGCCCACGTAGTCCACGCACAGGTCGAGCAGGTGCGACCCGTCGCGGGCCTGACTGCGGGCGATCTCGACGCAGGCCCGCCAGTCGGCGGCGAGCATGGCCTCCCGGAACGCCTTGGAGCCGTTGGCGTTGGTCCGCTCCCCCACCATCAGCACCGACGCGTCCTGCGCGAACGGCACCGGGTGGTAGACCGACGACACGCCCGCCTCGTGCCGGGGCTCGCGGGTCGGCGCGGTGACGCCGTGCAACCGCTCGGACAGCACCCGGATGTGCTCCGGGGTGGTGCCGCAGCAGCCACCGACCAGCCCCACGCCGTACTCGGTGACGAACCGTTCCAGGGCCTCGGCCAGCTCCACGGGAGTCAGCGGGAAGTACGCCCCGTCGGCGGTCAGCACCGGCAGGCCGGCGTTCGGCATCACCGACACCGGGATGCGGGAGTGCTGCGAGAGGTAGCGCAGGTGCTCGCTCATCTCGGCCGGGCCCGTGGAGCAGTTCAGCCCGATCAGGTCGACCCCGAGTGGCTCGATGGCCGCCAGGGCCGCGCCGATCTCGCTGCCCACCAGCATCGTGCCGGTGGTCTCCACGGCCACGTGACAGATGATCGGCACCTGCTGGCCCAGCTCGGCCATCGCCCGCTTCGACCCGATGACGGCCGCCTTGACCTGCAACAGGTCCTGGCAGGTCTCGATGATCAGCGCGTCCGCGCCGCCGGCGATCAGGCCGGCGGCGTTCTCCTGGTACGCGTCGCGCAGGGTCGCGTAGCCGGCGTGCCCGAGGGTGGGCAGCTTGGTGCCCGGGCCGATCGAGCCGAGCACGAAGCGGGGGCGCTCCGGCGTGCTGGCCGCGTCGGCGGCCTCCCGGGCGATCCGGGCGCCCGCCTCGGACAGCTCGCGGATGCGCTGCGGGATGTCGTACTCGCCGAGGTTCGCCAGGTTGGCACCGAACGTGTTGGTCTCCACGCAGTCCGCGCCGGCAGCGAGGTAGGCGTCGTGCACGCCGCGCACCACGTCGGGGCGGGTGACGTTGAGGATCTCGTTGCACCCTTCGAGACCGTCGAAGTCGTCGAGCGTGAGGTCGGCGGCCTGCAACATGGTGCCCATCGCCCCGTCGGCGATGAGGATCCGGTCGGCCAGCACATCCAGCAACGAAGTCCGCACCCGTTCAGGTTAGTGCGACCCTCGGCGAACCCGAGCGCCCTCCGCGCCCGATCCCATATTGTGTCAGCCGGATCACGCTGTCCGGTTCGCCGCCGTATGCCCGGTCGTGGAGCGGGCGGACCGGCGCGGCCGACGGGCCGCATCCCTGCCCGACACGTAGGCTGACGGACGTGAAGGAGAACAGGGACGCCATCGTGCACCACGGTCCGACAACCGGGCGCGGTCCCGGACTCGGCCGCGACGAGCAGGGTGAGGTGACGGCGTGACCGAGTTCGACGGACTGCCGGTCCTGCGGTCCCCCGTGGCCATCGCCGCGTTCGAGGGCTGGAACGACGCCGCGGACGCGTCCACCGCCGCCGTCGAGCACCTGGAACAGGTCTGGAACGCCCGACAGATCACCGAGCTTGACCCGGAGGACTTCTACGACTTCCAGGTCAGCCGGCCCACCATCACCATGGCCGACGGGGAGACCCGCCGGGTGGAGTGGCCGACGACCCGGTTCATGGTGGCCAGCCCCGAGGGCACCGACCGGGACGTGGTGCTGATCCGGGGCATCGAGCCGAGCATGCGCTGGCGGACGTTCTGCGAGCAGGTGCTGGAGATCTGCCACAGCCTGGAGGTGGAGCGGGTCGTGCTGCTCGGCGCGTTGCTGGCCGACGTGCCGTACACCCGGCCGTTGCCGATCAGCGGCAGCGCCTCCGACGCGCAGGCCGCGGAGCGCTACCAGCTCACCCCCACCCGTTACGACGGGCCGACCGGCATCGTCGGCGTGCTGCACGACGCGTGCGCCCGCGCCGAGGTCGACGCCGTCTCGTTCTGGGTGCACGTACCGCACTACGCCAACAACCCGCCCTGTCCCAAGGCCACCCTCGCCCTGCTGCACCGGGTCGAGGAAGTCGTCGACCTGCCGGTGCCGATGGCCGACCTGGCCGAGGAGTCCGCCGAGTGGGAGCAGCGGGTCCGCAGCGCCGCCGAGCAGGACGCCGAGCTGGGCGAGTACGTCCGTGAGCTGGAGGAGCGCGTCGGCGACGAGGGCATCACCCCGTTGACCGGTGACGAGATCGCCCAGGAGTTCGAGAAGTACCTGCGGCGGCGGGGCGGTTCGGCCGGCCCCACCGCCGGCTCCTGGTAGTTGCGCTGTCGTACGGGCCCTCGGACCTTCGCTGGTCCGGGGGCCCGTCTTCGCGTTCGGGGCTTCGCTTTCGCGTGTCCGGGGTGGCGCGGTCACACCCGCTAGGGCATCCTAGGAACCTAGATGTGATCAAGGAGGCGGGTGTGCAGATCAATCCCGGCGCCGCCGAGTTCCCCCACCGGCAGATCGCCGCGCAGCTCAAGGCCCAGGTCCGCCGCGGCGACTGGGGACCCGGCGAACGGCTGCCGTCCATCCCGGCCATCGCCGAGATGTTCGGCGTCGCGAAGCAGACCGTGCAGCGCGCCGTCGACCAGCTACGGGTCGAGGGCATCCTGATCACCAAACCCGGCTCCGGTACGTACGTCCGGGGCACCCGACGCCGACTCAACCGCCTCTCCCGGGGCCGGTACGGCGGCTTCCGCGGCTACCACACCGACCTCGCCGCCCGATACCGTCAGCAACTCGTCTCGGTCGGCCTCTCCCCCGCGCCCGCCGAGGTCGCCGACGCGTTCGGCGTCACCGACGGCACCAACCTGCTCTGCCGTCGCCACCTCGTCCGTACCGACGACTCCCCCGTCGAGGTCGGCGCCTCCTGGTTCCTGCCCCGGGACACGGACGGCACCTCGCTAGAGCGCGCCGAGGCGTTCGGCCGGCCGCTCTACCAGGAGGCCGAGGAGGCCACCGGCCGGCGGTACGTGTCGGCCACCGACACGATCAGCGCCCGCCAGCCCAGCCGGGAGGAGGCCGAAACCCTCCAGATCCGGCCCGACACACCGGTGCTGCACCTGCTGCACGTGGCGTACGACGCGAGCCGCAAGCCGATCGAGGTCGCCCAGGCCACCTGGCCCGGCCCGATGACCACTCTGACCGAGGAGTACAAGATCCCCGGCCCCACCCCAGAACCCAACCCGGACCCCGGCCTGGTCCTGGGCTAACCCCCGGGCGCGGTGCCCCCACCCGGGGCGTCGATCATGAAGCCGTGGTGGCCGATTTCAGCCGTTACACCCCTTCCGCGAGGCACCACAACTCCATGATCGACACGAGCGTCGACCTCGCGCGCGTCGATCTTGCACTTTCTGTCCTGGCGAAAGGTGCCAACCGGGGCAGATGGACAACACAAAGTGCAAGATCGGCGGGGCGGGGCGGGGAGGGCGCGGGCGGGGAGGGGCGGGGTGGGCAGGGCGGGAGGGGGTCAGCTGGGGCGGCGGGCGCGGGGGGGCCGGCCGGCGAGCGAGGGCTCTTAGAGGTGGATGCCTAGGAGGGCGTCTACGGTTTTTGCGAAGAGGGGCGGGGCCTCGGGGTCGTCGGTGGTGCCGGAGAGTGCCGCGTCGGCCCAGCGGTCGGCCACCGCCAGGGCGCCCGGGGTGTCGAGGTCGTCGGCCAGTCTGGCGCGTACTCCGGCCAGCAGCTCTGCCCCGGACGGCCCGGCGGGCGCGGCGGCGGCCCGCCGCCAGCGGTCCAGCCGCTCCTGCGCGGCGGTGAGCAGGTCGTCGGTCCAGGTGCGGTCGCTGCGGTAGTGGCCGGAGATCAACGCGAGCCGGATCGCCATCGGGTCGACCTTGTCGGCGCGCAGCCGGGAGACGAAGACCAGGTTGCCGCGGGACTTGGACATTTTCTCGCCGTCCAGACCGATCATCCCGGCGTGGACGTAGTGCCCGGCGAACGGCGCCTGCCCGGTGAGTCGCTCGGCGTGCGCGGCGGACGCCTCGTGGTGCGGGAACAGCAGGTCGTTGCCGCCACCCTGCACGTCGATGCGGTCGCCGAGCAGGTTCAGGGCGATGACCGCACACTCGATGTGCCAGCCGGGACGGCCCGCGCCCAGCTCCCCGCCCGGCCAGGACGGCTCGCCCTCGCGCGCCCCGCGCCACAGCAGCGGGTCGAGGGGGTCACGCTTGCCGGCCCGGTCGGGGTCGCCGCCGCGCTCGGGGAAGATCTCCAGCATCTGCTCGCGGGTCAGGTTCGACTCGTAACCGAACCGGCCGGTCGCGGAGATGTCGAAGTAGACGTCGCCGGTGCCGTCGTCGAGCCGGTAGGCGGCACCGTCCTTGAGTAGCACCTCGACCTTGTCGGCGATGCCCGGGATCGACTCGACCGCGCCCACGTACCGCTCCGGCGGGATGATCCGCAGCGCCTCCATGTCCTCGCGGAACAGGGCCGTCTCCCGCATCGCGAGGACCACCCAGTCCTCACCGTCGCGGGCGGCCCGCTCCAGCAGGGGGTCGTCGATGTCGGTGACGTTCTGCACGTAGCGCACCGGACGGCCGGCGTCGCGCCACATCCGCTGCACGAGGTCGAACGTGATCATGGTGGCGGCGTGACCGAGGTGGGTGGCGTCGTAGGGCGTGATGCCGCAGACGTACATGCTCGCCGCGTCGGCCGGGTCGCTCGGGTGGACACCCTGCCGCGCCGAGTCGTACAACGCCAACGGCTCGCCTCGACCCGGCAGCCGTGGCACCTCGTGTCCCGCCCAAGACTCCATGACCTCAGCCTAACCAGCCCTCAGGGGACACCGGGACGCCCCACGGGTGATCAAGATGACAGCGGGGTCAGATGGGCGGCCAGGGAATCGCCGGCCAGTCCTCCGGCGGCTGCGGGAAGCGGCCGGTCTCGCGCAACCTCTCGACGCGGGCGGCCACTTCGGCGATCTCACGGATCGTCAGGTGGTCGGCCAACTCCTCGCCGAGCGCCCCGGCGACCTGCCCGGCGAGACCGGCGAGCATCTCCATGGCGTCCGGCGGCACCTGCTTGCCGGCCCAACCCCAGAGCACCGTACGGAGCTTGTCCTCGACGTGGAAACTCACCCCGTGGTCCACGCCGTAGATCCGGTCGTCCGCGCCGACGAGCACGTGCCCGCCCTTGCGGTCCGCATTGTTGATCACCGCGTCGAGCACGGCGAGGCGGGCCAGGCGGGGATCGTCGGCGTGCGCGAGGGCGTACGCCGCGCCGTCGTCGTCCCGGGCCGCCGCGATCGGGAACCAGCGCGGCGGCACCTCCTCGGCCGGCACGAACCCGACCAGCGGCTCCGCGTCCTCCGGCTCGTCGATCCAGAGTTGGCAGGAACCGGGACCGAACGGGCCGTCACGCAGCACGGTGGGCGGCACCAGGTCCCATCCGGTGGCAGCGGACACCAGGTACGCCGACACCTCCCGGCCGGCGAGGGTGCCGTCCGGGAAGTCCCACAGCGGACGCTCGCCGCGCACCGGCTTGTAGACGCAGCGGGCGGTGACGCCGTCGAGGGTCAGGATGCCCCGCAACGTGGTGTTCGAGGCGTCGACCAGCCGACCCTCCAGGTCGAGCGTGCCGTCGCGCAGCAGCCGCAGCGCGGCGTCGCCGTCACGCAGGGGCTGGAGGCCGGACAAGGTCACCGGTGGTAACCGTTGTGCCGCGGGCACAGGTGCCCGGCGGGATCCAACGGCTGGCCGCACAGCGGGCACGGCGGCCGGCCCGCATTGACCACGCGCCGGGCGCGCTCGATGAACTGGCGGGTGGCCTGCGGGGTGAGCCGGACGCGCAGCCGGTCCAGATCCTCGTCCGGCTCCTCGTCCTCGTCGTCGTCCTCGTCGTCCTCGTCGCCCAGCTCGACCTCGGGCTCCGCCTCGCCGGCGGCGATCGCCTCGATCACCACGGTCGCGGTGTCGACGTCGAAGGCCAGCCCCAGCGTCCCGACCCGGAACTCCTCGTCGACCGGAGTGTCCAGCGGCTCGTTGTCGCCGATCACCGGCGCCAGCTCGGGCAGCTCCACACCGAAGCGGCGCTGCGCCTCGGTGAGCAGCTCCTCCAGCTTCTCGGCGAGCAGGGACACCTGGACCTTCTCCAGCGCGACGCTGACCAGCCTGCCGCCGCCGCGGGCCTGCAGGAAGAACGTGCGCTCCCCCGGCGGCCCGACGGTCCCGGCGACGAACCGCTCCGGCGGTTCGAAGGCGTGCACCTGGTGGGTCATACCCACGACCCTATCCGGCCCACCATGGCATCGCGCACCCCACCGACCCGAATCGCCGCAGGGGCAACGCGCCCGGGGTAACGGCGGCCACACCCGGGCGTGGCGGCGGTGGGCCGGGCGGCACTCACGGCGCGCCTCACCTGGCCGCGCCCGCCCCGCCGCCCACGGCGGCGTCCGAGTCGGCCGCCCGCGCGGCCCGCCGACGCCGCTTGCGCGGCGGCGGGACCAGCGCGGCGAGGTCACCGCCGGTGTCGTTGAGCCGCACCAGGAAGGGTCGCAGCGGCGTGAAGCGGATCGCGGTCACCGACGCCGGGTCGGCGACGATCCGCTGAAAGGCATCCAGGTGTACGCCGAGAGCGTCCGCCACGATGGCCTTGATCACATCGCCGTGGCTGCACGCCAGCCAGACCGCCTCGGGCCCGTGCTCGGCGTTCACCCGGGCGTCCCAGTCGCGTACGGCGGCCACCGCGCGGGCCGCCATCGCCGCCATCGCCTCGCCCTGCGGAAAGACCGCCGCGCTGGGGTGCTGCTGGACCACCGGCCAGAGCGGCTCCTTGGCGAGCTTCTTCAGCGGCTGCCCCTCCCAGCTGCCGTAGTCGCACTCGATCAGCCCTTCCTCGACCACCGGCGTGGCCTGGGGCAACGCCAGTTCCAGGGTCTGCCGGCAGCGGATCAGCGGGCTGGTGACGACCGTCGCGAGCGGCACCGCGCGCAATCGTTCGCCGACTGCGGTGGCCTGGGCGCGCCCGGTGTCGTCCAACTCGACCGGCTGCCGACCGGCCAGGCCGCCGTCGGCGTTCGCGGTGGTACGGCCGTGTCGCAGAAGCAGAAGGGTCGCCACACGATCACCCTAGGGCCTCCCCCGCGCTCACGATCGCCACGGGCTCGGAGGCCACGCCACTCGGCCGGGAAAGAGCATGATCGACACGAGTTCGCCGATCTGGGGGCATTGACCGGCCCTGGATGCCCCCACATCAGCGAACTCGTGTGGATCACCGTCTGGGACGCCTTCACCGGAGACGTCGTTTACGCCGGATGGTCGTTATGTCCGGCCGTGGGGTCTTGCCGGTCGTTGCACCCGGACCCGGCACGACGAGCCCCACAGGACTGCCCGCCTGCGGGAATGACCCCGGACCCCCGGTCGTTACACACGGACCGGCCGCCGCGAGCAAACCCGTCCGCAGGCCGCCAAGCCCTCCGGGAATGTCCCCGGCCGTCGGGTCGTTACACCCGGACCGGCCGCCGCGAGCATCCCCGGCAGGGGCCGCCAGGTCCCCGGGAATGGCCCCGGCCCTCGGGTCGTTGAACCCGGTCCGCGGCGCCCGAGCCCCCCGGCTCGCCGGCCCGCCCCCAGACTTTGCGAAGCGCCCGGACGAGGTGCTGAACACCCCCGCATCCCCCGGTACGACCGCGTGGGTGTTTCCTACCCCCGAAGGAGCAACCCCTGATGAACACGATCTTCCGCAAGAGCATGCTGTCTGTTGCTGGTCTCGCGTTCGCCGGTGGCGTCTTCGCCGGCCCGATCGCCGCCCACGCCAACCCGGCCGCCGACGCCAAGCCCGTCGCCGCCGTGCAGACCACCGCGGCGAAGCCGCAGGGCGACCAGTCGCACATCACCCTCAACGGTGAGCAGACGGCCAACGTCAAGGCCATCATCGCCGCCACCAAGAAGGCCGGCCTGCCCGAGCGCGCGGCGGTCATCTCGATCGCGACGAGCCTGCAGGAGTCCAAGCTGGAGAACCTGGGCCACCTGGGTGACGCCAACGACCACGACTCCCTGGGCCTGTTCCAGCAGCGCCCGTCCAGTGGTTGGGGCACGCCGGAGCAGATCACCAACCCCGAGTACTCCACGACGGCGTTCCTCAAGGGCCTGCGCCAGGTTGACGGCTGGCAGGACATGCCGCTGACCGACGCCGCCCAGACCGTCCAGGTCTCCGCCTACCCGGACGCGTACGCCCAGTGGGAGCAGCAGGCCACCGACCTGGTCGGCCAGTACTGGAACAGCTGACGAAACACACCGATGGCCGGCACCCGACTACGGGTGCCGGCCATCGGCGTATCTCCAGATCAGGTGGCGCTGATCGTGCCGGTCAGCAGCAGGGCCAGGACCAGGGTGCCCAGCGCGACCCGGTACAGCACGAAGACGTACAGGGTGTGGTGCGCGACGTAGCGCAGCAGCCAGGCGATGGCCGCGTACCCGATGCCGAACGCGATGGCCGTGGCCACGATCATCTGGGCGACCGAGGGCGCGGACGTGCCCGGCGCGGACGGTTCGAAGACGTCCCCGAGGCTGAACACGCCCGACATCACCACCGCCGGGATGGCCAGCAGGAACGAGTACCGCGCCGCAGCCTCCCGGGTGAGGTTGAGCAGCAGGCCGGCGGTGAGCGTCCCCCCGGAGCGGGACACACCGGGAACCAACGCCATCGCCTGGGCGAAGCCCATCACGATGCCGTCCTTCATCCGGAAGTTCTCCAGCGTGCGGGTCTGCCGACCCCAGTACTCGGCGAAGGCCAGCACGAACGCGAACACGATCAGCGTGGTGGACACCACCCACAGGTTGCGCCCGGCCGTCTTGATCTGGTCCTTGAAGAGGAACCCGAACAGCCCGATGGGGATCGAGCCGACGATCACGTACCAGCCCATCCGGTAGTCGAGGCTGGAACGCACGGACTTGTCCTTGAGCCCGACCAGCCAGGTACGGGTGATCCGCCAGATGTCCTTCGCGAAGTAGATCAGCACGGCCGCCTCGGTGCCGAGCTGGGTGACCGCGGTGAACGACGCGCCCGCGTCGCGGTCGAAGAAGATCGCCGAGGTGATCCGTAGATGCCCCGACGAGCTGACCGGCAGGAACTCGGTCAGCCCCTGGACGATGCCCAGGACGATGGCCTCAACCCAGGTCACTCGCCGACTCCCGAGAGTTCGAGAGCCTCGGCGACGGTCCGCAGGGTCTGCACGCCGCTGTCCCGGTCGGCCACGAACAGGCTCACCGACAGCGTGGTCACGCCGGAGGCGGCGTACTCGCGCATTCGCTCCGCGATGCGCTCCTTCGGGCCGAGCAGCGACGTACGGTCGATGAACTCCATCGGTACGGCGGCCGCGGCGTCGCGCTGGCGCTTGGCCAGGTACAGGTCCTGGACCTCGCGGGCGGCGTCGCCGTAGCCCATGCGGGTGGCGAGCTGGTTGTAGAAGTTCTGCTGCCGGCTGCCCATCCCGCCGACGTAGAGCGCGGCGTACCAGCGGACCAGCTCGGCGCAGGAGGCGACGTCGTCGCCGATGACGACCGGCACGGACGGCACCACGTCGAAGCCGGCCAGCTCCTTGCCGGCCTTGGCCCGACCGGCGGAGACGGCGGCGAGGTGCTCGTCGGCGAACTCCGGGGCGTAGAACACCGCGAGCCAGCCGTCGGCGATCTCGCCGGCCAGCTTCAGGTTCTTCGGGCCGACGGCGGCCAGGTAGATCGGGATGTGCTCGCGGGGCGGGTGGAAGCTCAGCCGCAGCGCCTTGCCGGGGCCGTCGGGCAGCGGCAGCGTGTAGTGCTCACCGTCGTACGCCACCTCCTTGCGGGCGATGGCCAGCTTGACGATGTCGACGAACTCGCGGGTGCGGCCGAGCGGCTTGGCAAACCGCACACCGTGCCAGCCCTCGGAGACCTGCGGGCCGGAGACGCCGAGGCCGAGCCGGAACCGGCCGCCGGAGAGGGCGTCGATGGTGGCGGCCGTCATCGCGGTGGCCGCCGGCGTACGGGCGGGGATCTGCATCACCGCCGCGCCCACGTCGATCCGTTGCGTCTGACCGGCCATCCAGGCGAGCATGCTGGGCGAGTCGGAGCCGTACGCCTCCGCCGCCCACACCACCGAGTAGCCGAGGCGGTCCGCCTCCTGGGCCAGCGCCAGGTGGTCGGCGGGCGTACTCCACGCTGTCTGGTATCCGAGGCTGAGCCCGAGTCGCACTGGTCCTCCCCCATCCGTGGCACAGGTCGCACCAGGTTACGCAATGCCGAAAACGGACCCGATCACCGGCTCACCGCCAATGATCCCCCCTCCGTCGCGGTGTCTCGCGACGGCGGAACCGGCAGAACCGGCAGAGATGACGGGAGCGAGGATATCCGTGGCGGCGGGTTCGAAATAAGGTTCACCCATGCAACAGCGACCGCTCGGCCGAAGCGGGCTGGCGGTTTCGCGGCTCGCGCTCGGCACCATGACCTGGGGCCGGGACACCGACGCCGACGATGCGGCCGCCCAGCTGAAGAGTTTCCTGGACGCCGGCGGCAACCTGATCGACACCGCCGACGTGTACGGCGACGGCGACGCCGAGTCGGTGATCGGGTCGCTGCTGGGCACCCTCGTCCCGCGTGACGAGCTGCTGATCGCCACGAAGGCGGGCCTACGTCCGGGCAGCGCCCGGCGGCGCGACGGCTCGCGGGGTCACCTGCTGCGCACCCTGGAGGCGTCGCTGCGGCGGCTCGGCACCGACCACGTCGACCTGTTCCAGGTGCACGGGTACGACCCGGACACCCCCCTGGAGGAGACCCTCGCGGCGCTGGACCACGCGGTGGCCAGCGGGAAGGTCCGCTATGTAGGGGTGTCGAACTTCTCCGGCTGGCAGACCGCGCGGGCCGCCGCCTGGCAGACCGCCTGGCCGGGTCGGGCGCCGGTGGTCGCCGCCCAGGTGGAGTACTCGCTGCTGGAGCGGGGCGTGGAGCGCGAGGTGCTGCCGGCCGCCGACGCGCTGGGCCTCGGCGTGCTGCCCTGGTCGCCGCTGGGTCGGGGGGTGCTCACCGGCAAGTACCGGCACGGGCGGCCGGCGGACTCCCGGGCCGCCTCCCCGCACTTCGAGCGGTTCGTCTCCACCTACCTGGAGCCGCGCTGCTCCAGCATCGTCGAGGCGGTGGCGACCGCGGCCGGCGGCCTGGGCGTGTCGCCGCTGGAGGTAGCGCTGGCCTGGATCCGGGACCGGCCCGGGGTGACCGCCCCGATCCTGGGCGCCCGGACCGTCGGCCAACTGCTCGGCGCGTTGCAGGTGGAACGGATCACGCTGCCCGAGGAGATCACCACCGCGCTGGAGGACGTCTCGTCGGTGCCGGTCGGCTACCCCGAGCGCGACGGGTGACCGGAGCAGGTTCCGGCCGCGAGGTCGGTCAGGGCGGCACGAACCACGCGCGGCAGCGGCGTTGGTCACCCGCCAGGGGGTGGCGGACGACCGCCGGGCTGGGCAGCATGGACGTCATGGACTACGAGTACGCGCCGCTGCGGCTGCCGCCGAACGTCGACCGGTTGACCGCCGCGGCGCAGTTGGCGATCCAGGCGGAGTTCTCCGGATGGGAGTTGGCCCGGGTACGGCTGTTCCGCGACGGCACGCGGCAGGTCATGCTGCGCCGTCGTCGGGTCAACCAGCCGCAGCCGGGCCTGTCGTACTGACCGGCACCCCGGCCGGGACACCGCGACGAAACGCCCGGGGCCCGAACCGCGCTCGGTCGGGCCCCGGGCGTCGTGCGGCCCGGGGGCGAACTAGTGCTGGTGCCCGGCGTGGTCGTGGTCGTGGTCGTCGTCGAGCTCCAGGAACGGGTGCTCGTCGAGGCGGCCGACGAGCCGGTCGTCACCGGCCGGCTGGAACGGGCCGACCGCGTCGTCGTCGTCGAAGGACTCCAGGTCGACCGGGGTGCCCACCTCGCTGACCATCACCACCCCGTCGAGCGGTTCCAGCTCCGGGACGTCCAGCGCGCCGAGCGAACCGTCGCCGCTCTGCAGCAGCTCCAGCACCGCCTCGCCGACGCCCTCCACCGGGGCCGGCTCGTCGTCCTCCGGGGTCCCCTCGCGGCGGGCCGCCTCGGCCGCCCGCAGCAGCGCGGAGATGCTCGGAACCCGGTAGTCGCGGCGCTGGCGCACCGAGATCACGCGCGGGTGCGGGTCACTGGCCTCGACACTCTCCGCGCCGAAGCGCTCGTCGGCCTCGTCCGGGTCGATCGAGTCGACGTCCCACGGCGTGACCTCACCGAAGGCGTCGAGGAGCTGCTCGTCGTAGGCGAAGGAGGCGTTGTTCAACGCCACGTACGCCTGCCAGACATCGTCGTCGTCGACGCGGCCCTGCGCGGCGCGTACGGCGGCCAGGTGGTGGCGGGCCGCTTCGATCACCCGCTCGAGTGCGGCGTCCAGCTCACCGTGCTGGTCGGTCATGTGGGGCAGTCCCTTCACGATGGGGAGGTAACGCGGACACTGCTAGCAGGTGCGGAGGAACCGGTCGAGAACCCGCACGCCGAACTGTAGTCCGTCGACCGGAACGCGCTCGTCGATGCCATGGAACAACGCGGAGAAGTTCAGGTCGGCGGGCAGCCGCAGCGGCGCGAAGCCGAAGCAGCGGATGCCGAGCGTCGAGAACGCCTTCGCGTCGGTGCCGCCGGAGAGCATGTAGGGCACCGGCCGGGCGCCCGGGTCCTCGGCGCGCAGCGCCGCCGACATGGCCGCGACGAGGTCGCCGTCGAAGGTGGTCTCCAGCGCGGGCTGCCGCTGGACGTACTCGATGGCGATGTCCGGACCGACCAGCTCGCGCAGCTGCTGCTCCAGCAGCTCGGACTGGCCGGGGAGGCTGCGGCAGTCGATGGTGGCGGTGGCGCGGCCCGGGATGACGTTGTCCTTGTAGCCGGCGGCGAGGCGGGTCGGGTTGGCCGTGTTGCGGATGGTCGCCCCGATGATGTTGGCGATCGGGCCGAGCTTGGCGATGGCGGTCTCCGGGTCGTCCGGGTCCAGCTCGATGCCGAGCAGGTCGGAGACCTCGGTCAGGAACGCCCGTACGGTGTCGGTGACCACCACCGGGAAGCGGTGCCGGCCGATGCGCGCCACGGCCTCGGCGAGGGCGGTGACCGCGTTGTCGTCGTGCACCATCGACCCGTGCCCGGGGCGCCCCTTGGCGTGCAGCCGCAGCCAGTCGATGCCCTTCTCGGCGGTCTCGATGAGGTAGAGGCGCTGGCTGTCGTTGACCGAGTAGGAGAACCCGCCGACCTCGCCGATCGCCTCGGTGCAGCCGTCGAAGAGGTCGCGGTGGTTCTCGACCAGGAAGCGCGCGCCGTGGTCGCTGCCCGCCTCCTCGTCGGCGGTGTACGCCAGCACGATGTCCCGTGGGGGCCGGACGCCGGTGCGCTGCCAGTGCCGCACCACGGCGAGCACCATCGCGTCGAAGTCCTTCATGTCGATGGCACCGCGACCCCACAGGTAGCCGTCGCGCTGCTCGCCGGAGAACGGGTGCACCGACCACTCGTCGGCGTCGGCGGGCACCACGTCGAGGTGGCCGTGCACCAGCAGGGCCTCCCGGCTCGGGTCGGCGCCGGGGATGCGGGCCACCACGTTCGCCCGCCCGGGCGCGGACTCGTGCAGCACCGACTCGACGCCGACCTCGGCGAGCTTCTCCGCCACGTACTCGGCCGCGCGGCGTTCGCCCACGCTGGTGTCGTTGTCGCCGGTGTTGGTGGTGTCGATGCGCAGCAGGTCGCGGCAGAGGTCCACGACCTCCGCGGTGGGGTCCGGTCGGGCGGAGGCGGGGTCGCTCGTCATCGCCCCTTCATACCAGCCCGGCGGCACCGGCGGGCCGGCGCACCGACGAGACACGGCGGGGCATCCAGCTCGGCGAATCGCCGGACGGTTTCGTCGCGGCCGGGTTCGGGTACCGCCGCCCACGACCGCACATCCCCTGCCGGAGCTTCCGCCCGCCAGTCGAGGAGGGCACCATGTCCGCCGTTCCCCTACCCCCGTTGCCGCCCGCGCCCGCACCCGAGGAGGGTTACCGGCCCGGCGGCCGCAGCGTCGCCGACATCGTGGACCGCGAGCACCGGCAGTTGCTGACCCTCGTGGACCAGTTGGCCGGTCCGGACGCGACGCCGCAGGAGGCGCTGGCGGTGCTCACCGCCGCGCTGTCGCGGCACATCTCCGCCGAGGAGCAGTACCTGCTGCCGGCGGTACGGGCGGCGCTGCCGGCCGAGACCGCCCGGGTGGACGCGGAGATCGACGCTGACGCGGCGCTGCTGGCCGCCCTGAAGGGGTTGAACGACGAGAGCGTGGCCGAGGTCGCCGAGCGGGTGCGCCGGCACGTCGACGGGGTGGGAGCTCTGGTCACCGAGTTGCGCGCGGTGGCGACCCCGGAGGAGCTGATCCGGCTCGGCAACCGGTTGGAGATCGCCGAGGAGGCCGCGCCGACCCGGCCGCACCCGGGCACTCCGGCCACCCCGCCGTGGAACCGGATCGTCGAGCCGGCGGTGGGCGTGGTGGACAAGGTGATGGACGCGGTGACCCGGCGGCCGACGTACCTCAAGGACCTGCCGGAACCACCGCGCGACTGAACGCGCGGGCCGCACCACAAGATGCATTCAATGTCACCGATACACTTGGCCCCTTCCGCAGGCTGCGGCGTGGTCCTACCGTCACCGTATGAACCTGGAGCTGCGACACCTGCGGGTGGTCTGCGCGATCGCGGAGACAGGGAGTGTGACCAAGGCGGCGTCGGCGCTCGGGCTCGCCCAGCCGGCGCTGACCGCCCAGCTCCAGCGGATCGAACGGACCCTCGGCGGGCCGCTGTTCGACCGGGACCGGCGCGGCGCGCGGCCCACCGCGCTCGGTGAGCTGGTGCTCGCCCGGGCCCGGGTGCTGCTGCCGGCCATGAAGGGCCTCCAGGACGAGGCGGCCCGACTGGCCGGCGGCGGCGTGACATCGCGCTGCTACCGGCTCGGCGGGGTGAACAGCCCGATCCTGGGCCGGCTGGTGCACCGGCTGGCCGCCGAGGACCCGCCGGCCCAGATCACGACGTACGCCTCGTGGTCGGTGGACGAGCTGGCGCAGTTGGTGGCCGGCGGGCGGTTGGACTTCGCCCTCACCGGTGTCTGCGGCGACGCCACCCCGTCGGCCGACTTCGGATTGCGGTGGCGGGAGGTGGCCGTCGACCCGGTGCTGGTCCTGCTGCCGGCGAGCCACCCGCTCGCCGACCGGGACGAGGTACACCTGGCCGACCTGCGCCACGAGCAGTGGGTGGCGGCGCCCGGCGACGGCTGTTTCGGCGACTGTTTCGCCGCCGCGTGCGCCCGCGCCGGCTTCACCCCCCGCAAGGTGTACGAGACCGACATCCGCGGCTGCATCGATCTGGTGGACGCGGGCGTGGCGGTGGCCCTGTGCCAGGCGACGTTCCGGCCGGTGGCCGGTCTGGTCACCCGGCGGTTGGCCGGTGTCCCGCTGCGCTGGCGACTGCTGCTGGGCTGGCACCCGGACTCGCCGGCCGCCCGGGACGCGGATCTGCTGCTGTCGACGGCGAAGGCGGCGTACACCGACTCGCTGGCGTCGCACCCCACCTACCTGGACTGGCTGGTGCGCAACCCGGCCTTCGGTGTCCGGCAGCCCAGCGCGGCGTGAGGTCTACGGCCCGACGGGTTCGGCGGTACGCGGCGTGAAGAAGCGGACGAGGTCGTCCGCCGCCGTGGACGACAGCATCATCGCCTGGACCCTCGCGCACATCTCGGCGACCGGCTGGATCCGGGCGAACATCGCCTCCTCGTACGCCTGGATGGCCGCGTCCGGGTCGCCGGGGTGGGCGACGAGTTCGCGGGCGAGTTCGGCGGCGTCCCGCATGGCCTGGTTGGCGCCCTCACCCATCGGGGGCATGAGGTGCGCGGCGTCGCCGAGCAGGGTGACCCCCGGGCGGTGTGTCCAGCGCGCGTCGACCGGCATCGCCTCGACCCGGCGGGGCGTCGGCGTGTCGTCGCCGGCGTCGATGAGGGCGGTCAGGCGCGGATCCCAGCCGTCGAAGAGAGCGCGCAGCGCCTCCTTGCTGCGGTAGGTATCCAGGTCACGGTCCTCGGCGCGCAGCGAGATCCCGACCCGGATGCGGCCGTCGCCGAGGCGCTGCGCGGCGAGGATCCGGCTGTCGCCGACGCACCACAGGTTGCCGGGGCCGACCAGCTCGGCGAGCTGCGGGTGGCGTCGGTCGGCGTCGCCGATGGTCAGATCCACGTGGGTGGAGACGTACGACAGTGGCGCGTCGATCAGCAGCGGTCGGACGACCGAGCGGGCGCCGTCCGCGCCGACGAGGATGTCGCACTCGGCGCGGTCGCCGTCGGCGAACGTCAGCAGGAAACCGCCGGCGGGCCGGGGCGTCGCCGCGACGAGGCGGCGTCCCCAGGCGACCGTGTCGGGCGGCAGCGCGTCGAGCAGGAGGTTTCGCAGGACGGTGCGGTCGACCTCCGGGCGTCCGTCGAACGAGCCGGGGCGCGGCGTGTGGTGCACGAGCGTACGCCCGGCCGGATCGAGGATGCGGTGCTCCTCGCCCTCGGGCCGGGCCGACGACCGGAACTGCGCGTCGAGGCCGGCCTCGGCGAGGGCGTGCTGCCCGGACTCCGGGTGCAGGTCGAGCATCCCGCCCTGCGAACGCGCGGACCGGTCCGCCTCGCGTTCGTGGACCACCGCCTCGATGCCGTGCAGGTGCAGGATCCGTGCCAGCGTCAGCCCGCCCAGGCCGCCGCCCACGATCGCCAGTCGCATCGCCATGCTCCTTACCGTACGCTGTATCGCGTGGATACACCGTACGGTAGCGAACTGGTGCCCGTGTGGGAACGGCCCGAGCCCCGCCCCCGGGCGACGCCGGTGCCGCTGAGTCGCGCGAAGATCGCCGACACGGCGATCCGGCTCTCCGACGCGCACGGGCTCGACGGCCTGTCGGTCCGTGGGATCGCCAAGGAACTCGGCGTCGGCCCCATGCGGCTGTACGACTACGTCGCCAACCGGTCCGAGCTGCTCGACCTGATGGTCGACGCGGTCTACGCCGAGATCGCCGGGGCCGGCTCGCAGTCCGGGTGGCGGGCCACGGTGCTGGCCGTCGCGCGACGGACCCGCGTCGCCGCCCTGGACCACGAGTGGTTCGCCGACCTGCTCGGCGGCCGGCCCCAGCTCGGGCCGCACGCGCTCGCCGTGGGCGAGTCGACGGCGGCGGCGCTCAGCCAGGCCCCCGGCATCGGCGGCATCGACGACCTGCAGCGGGCCCTGGGCGCCCTCAACGCGTTCATCGTCGGGGCGCTGCGGCGGGAGGTCACCGAGCGGCGCACCGCCCGGGCCACCGGCACCGAACTGAGCGCCTGGCAGGCCAGCCTCGGCCCCTACCTGACCCGGATGCTCGACACGGGTCGCTACCCCACCGTCGCGCGGCTCGTCGTCGACGGCGCGCACCTCGACGCCGAGGAGACCTTCGAGCACAACCTGACCACCCTGCTGGACGGCATCGCCGGCCGCTGAGGTGCGACGAGAGCCGCCGGCGACGCGGGACGAGACGAGGGCCGCCGGCGGTGCGAACCGCCGCTGTCGGGGTATCTGGCGGACATGACCGATCTCTACCCGCCCGCCGACGACCGCGAGCTGCTCCGCCAGGCCGCCGCCGCGCACACCGCCGCCACCCGCCAGGTGGAGGCGTTCCTGCGCCGGCTGCCGGAGGTGCCCGACCCGGCCGACGTCACCGAGTACGCCAACCTGCTCACCCGCGAGGACCAGACCCGGGGCGAGCGCGACGCCGCCGCCGACGCGGCGGGGCTGACCATCGGCAGCCTGGAGTCCGACCAGGGCCAGTAGGACCGACGACGGCGCCGCCCCGAACCGGGACGGCGCCGTCGCGTACGGCCGTGCTCAGCGTTCGACGAGCGGATCGTGCCCGAGGTCGAGCAGCGAGTGCCGCCACTCGTCGTCGGCGTTGCCGCGCCGGGGCTTGGCGTCCATCAGCTCGCGGATCCGCTCGACCGCCTCCCGCATCACCTCGATGTCCTCCGGCGTGAGGTCGACCTTGCGCTTGTTCAGCACCTTGAGGATCTCCCGCCCGGGCTGGGGCAGGTCGAGGTCCGGGTTCGGGCTGAACGACTCCTCCCCCGAGCCCCGGGTCAGCAGCCAGGTGCGCAGCTGCTCCGACGGGACGTTGACCTCGGCGTGGAAGTCCTCCCAGAGCACTTCCACCTCGGGGTCGAGCCGCGTGTCGCGTACCATCAGGTCTCCTCTCGCGTCTCCGGGTCGTCCTTGTCGGTCTTGGGATGCAGGCCCTCGGCGGGCACCCGCGTCCGACGTGGGTTCGCGGTCGGGGGCGCCAGGATCGGGTCGGGGTGGTCGTCCTCGTCCCAGTGCTTCGCGGCGTCCGCGTCCTCGCGCGGCTCGTCGTGGTCCTCGCGTCCCGCCGGCCCGCTCATCGCGGGTGTGTTGTCGTGGCGGCGGTGTACCCCCGCTCGCCCGCGGTCACGTCGAAGGCGAGTTGCCCGTCGCGGGCGTCCACCACGACCTTCTGTCCGGGCGAGATCGCCGACTCCAGCAGCATCCGGGACAGGTGGTTGTCGACCTCGCGCTGGATGACCCGGCGCAGCGGACGGGCGCCGAACTCCGGTTGGTAGCCGTGCTCGGCGAGCCAGTCCACCCCGGCGGTGGTGACCTCCACCTGGATGTCCTGGGCGTGCATCCGGCGGCGGGTGTCCTCCAGCAGTAGCGCGGTGATGTCCCGCAACTGCTCGGCCTCCAGCCGGCGGAAGATGATGATCTCGTCGATGCGGTTGAGGAACTCCGGCCGGAAGTTCTCCTGGAGGCGACGCATCAGCCGCTCGCGCAGCTCGTCGTTCTCCTGCTCGCTGCCGGGCGCGCCGGTGCCGAACCCGACGGCCCGCTGGGTCCCGGTGATCAACTCGGAGCCGAGGTTGCTCGTCATGATCAGGACGGTGTTCTTGAAGTTCACCGTACGGCCCTGGCTGTCGGTGAGCCGCCCGTCGTCGAGCACCTGGAGCAGGATGTTGAACACGTCCGGGTGCGCCTTCTCGATCTCGTCGAGCAGCACCACCGCGTACGGGCGGCGGCGCACCGCCTCGGTGAGCTGGCCGGCCTCCTCGTAGCCGACGTACCCGGGTGGGGCGCCGACCAGCCGGCTGACCGTGTGCCGCTCCTGGAACTCGCTCATGTCCACCCGGACCATCCGGTCGGCCTCGCCGAACAGCGCCTCGGCCAGGGCCCGGGCCAGCTCGGTCTTGCCGACGCCGGTGGGGCCGAGGAACAGGAAGCTGCCCATCGGGCGGTCCGGGTCGGCCAGCCCGGCGCGGGAGCGGCGGACCGCCTCGGCCACCGCGGTGACGGCGTCGTCCTGGCCCACGACCTTCTCGTGCAGGTGGCCCTCCAGACGCAGCAGGCGGTCGCGTTCCTCCTCGGTGAGCTGGCTGACCGGGATGCCGGTGGCCCGGGAGACCACCTCGGCGATCTCCTGCGGACCCACCTCCGGCACCTGTGAGGAGGACGCGCCGTCCTCGCCGTTGGCCTGGCGGATCTGCTGTTCCAGCTCGGCGATCCGGTCGCGCAGCGCCGAGGCCCGCTCGTACTGCTCGTCGGTGACGGCCTGCTCCTTGTCCCGGCGTACGTCGTCGAGCTCCTGCTCCAGCTCGCGCACGTCGGACGCCGGGGTGCGGGTGCGCAGCCGCACCCGTGCGCCGGCCTGGTCGATCAGGTCGATGGCCTTGTCCGGCAGGAACCGGTCGGTGACGTACCGGTCGGACAGCTCGGCGGCGGTGACCAGCGCCTCGTCGGTGAAGCGCACCTGGTGGTGCGCCTCGTACCGGTCCCGCAGCCCGCGCAGGATCGCGATCGTGTCGTCGATGCTCGGCTCGGGCACCAGCACCGGCTGGAAGCGCCGGGCCAGCGCCGCGTCCTTCTCGATGCTCTTGCGGTACTCGTCGAGTGTGGTCGCGCCGATCACCCGCAGCTCGCCCCGCGCCAGGGCGGGCTTGAGCATGTTGGACGCGTCCATCCCGCCCTCGCTGCCGGCGCCACCCGCGCCGACCAGGGTGTGGATCTCGTCCAGGAAGATGATCAGCTCGTCCCGGTGCGCCCGGATCTCGTCGATGACCTTCTTCAGCCGCTCCTCGAAGTCACCCCGGTAGCGGGTGCCGGCGACCAGGCCGGCGAGGTCGAGTTGGACGACCCGCTTGCCCAGCAGGGTCTGCGGTACGTCGCCGTCGCAGATCCGCTCGGCCAGCCCCTCGACGATGGCGGTCTTGCCGACACCGGCCTCGCCGATCAGCACCGGGTTGTTCTTGGTCCGCCGGGACAGGATCTCCACGGCCTGCTCGATCTCGTCGGCCCGTCCGATCACCGGGTCGATCTGGTCGTTGCGGGCCAGGTCGGTGAGGTCCTGGCCGTACTGGTCGAGGGTGGGTGTGCCCCGGTCCGGCTTCGGTCCGTTCATCGGGCCGCGCTCGGCGTTGGCGGCCTGCAACGACTCGGGCTGGATCCGGCCGGCGGCCAGCATCCGCCCGGCGGGCGACTCGGGGTTGAGCGGCAGGGCCATCAGGATGTGCTCGGGGCCGATGTAGTTCGCGCCCATCGCCCGGGACAGTTGGTGGGCGTCGAGCAGCGCCCGCTTGGCCGCCGGGGTGAGCGACAGGTTGGGCGGCACCTCGCCGCGCGGCGCGCCGTCGCCCTTGCCGCCGAGCGCGTTGAGCAGGGTGTCCGGGTCGGCGCCGGCCCGACGGACCAGGTCACGCAGGGGTTCGCGTTGCAGCGCGGCCCAGAGCAGGTGGTCGGTGTCCAGGTCGTTGCTCTGCCGCTGCGCGGCACGACGGGCCGCGTCGGCCAGCATCTCTCGCGCGTCGGCGGTCATCAGTCGGGTGATGTCGACCCGGTGCGGCGGTCGGCGTCCTCCCTCTCCCCGGCCGAAGTACCGGGCCAGGAATTCGTCCCACGGGTCGGAGCCGAGATCACCGGGTCCCATCATGTCTCTCCTCCGCAGTCGGGGCGCGGCACGGTCGGCAGGGGCTACCCGGCACCCGGCCCGACAAACGCCGCAGGCGGTGGCGCACCTCGCTGTGGAGTGGCGTCCGGCCGGTTCGGGCAGGTGGTGGCAGGCTGGCGGTATGACGGAGAACCCGCTGCTGATCGTGGACGGCGCCAACGTGGTGGGCTCGCGCCCGAACGGCTGGTGGCGGGACCGGGCCGGGGCCGCCGCCCGGCTGCGGGACGCCCTCGCGCCGGTGGCCGCCGAAGGGCTGCCCGCCCGGTTGACGGCGCCGGTGGAGGTGGTGCTCGTGGTCGAGGGCGCGGCGCGGGACGTGCCCGGCATCGACGAGGTGCGCGTGGTCTCCGCCCCCGGCTCGGGTGACGACACGGTGGTCGAGCTGGTGCAGGAGGCCCCGCAGCGCCGCCGGCTGGTGGTCACCGCCGACCGGGAACTGCGGGAGCGGGTCACCGCCCTGGGCGCCGAGGTGTACGGTCCCCGCTGGCTCCGCGACAACTGAAAGATTCTCGCACTGGGACTCCCACAGAACGGACTCCCGGCACTTCGCGGGGGTTAACGGTCAGGCGGGTATCAACACCGCCAGGGCGGATGTTCTCCCGTGGCCGTCGATAGGCTCTAATGGAGATCTCCCCGCCCCCAGGAGGTTCCGCCGTGGCGAGCGTCGCCGAGCTGAAGGCTGCCATCGATGTCGCCCTCCAACAGATCGGTGACGGGCAGACAGCCGTCCAGGCGGCGGGTGAGAAGCTGGCCGAGGCCCAGCAGACCCTGGCCGGCGCGCTGGAGGGCAGCGGGCACGAGACCGTCGAGGCGGCCCAGGCGTCGCTGACACAGGCCAGCCAGGAGCTGGAGGAGTGTCTCGCCGCGACACTTGTCGCGGTGGAGCAGGCCCAGCTCTACGTCTCCACCCTGTAGGCCGACATGTCCATCATCGAGGACATCGGCGGCCAGGTCCGCGCGGCCAGCGAGGAGTTCCCGGTCGGTCTGCTCGGTCAGGCCCTGGAGAAGTTCGGCCTGGCCGCCGAGCGGCTGCGGTGGGTCCGGCAGGAATCGGCCAACCCGATGGGGGTGCCCGAGCTGTCCGCCGCCACCGAGCACGCCGAGAGCGCCAACTACGCGCTGCGGGTTGCCCAGGAGCAGCTGTCGGCGTACCTGGCCGCCATCGGCCTGGCCGCCGACGGCGCCCCGCCGCCTCGGCCGCAGCAGGAGCGCGATCCGCGTCACGACGCGGCCCCGGCGGACGGACCGACGGCCGTGCCGCCGGAGCGGGCCGAACAGGTACGGATGCGTCGCTGGTGGTCCGTCCGGGTGGCGGAGCTGACCGGTGGGCGCGACGGCGACGCCGACGAGCCCGACGAGCAGCTACGCGACTCGCAGGAGCTGCTGCGCCGGGTCGTGCGGGGCGTACGCGCCGGTGACCGCGACCGGCTGCGGACCGAGCTGCGCCGCGCGTCGGCCGATGTCGGCCTCGGCATGGCGGCGCTCGCGCCCCCGTTGCTGCGCGAGTTCGCCGGTGAGCTGCTGGGGCATCCGCCCCGCGCCAGCGACCTGGGCCGGCTGCGCGGGGAGCTGGACGGTCGGGTTCGGGACCTGCTGCCCGGGTTGCCGCCGCCGGTGCTGGAGACGTTGCTGACCCGGGTGTGCCGGATGCCCCCGCCACGGTCGTCCGGGGAGCCGCCGCACGCCGCCGACTCCGCGGTGGCCGCCGGCGTGACGGCCGGGCTGCTGCTCGCCCGGCTGGGCCGGGACCTGCCCGACACGCCCCGGGTGCCCGCCGAACCAGAGTCATCCGGCGCCTCCCCGGCCCAGCGCCGCGACGACAAGCGCGTCGGCGTCCCCCGCTCCGGCGGTCCACGCGACGGCGGCGCGAGTCCACGACCGAGCGTCCCGCGCGCCGCCGGTCCGCGTTCCGGCGCGGCGGGCGGCCAGGCGTCGGGCGGAGTCGTGCCGCCGCGTACGGGCAGCCCGTGGCGGGACGCGCCGGCCCGTCGGGGTTCCGATGGCTGACCGGCGGGGACAACTCGCCGGCCGGGTCCGGGACTCCCTCGCCGAGGCGCTGGGCGTCACCCGTACCCGCCTGTCGGCGGCACAGGCCGACCTGAGCGCCGGACGCGAACGACTCGCCCGGGTCCGCCGGGCCGCCGCCGCCGTACCCGAGCGGGTGGGTGGCCAGCGCGACCGCCGCCTCGCCGAGATCGACGCCCGGCACGCGACCCGCATCGCCGAGTTGGCCCGGCACGCCGCTGACGCCGCCCGGCGCGAGGCGCCCGGCTGCGCCGGCGCCGACTGGCCGGGCTGGACGCCCACGCCCCTGCGCCGGGCCGAGCCGCCCGGCGCGCTGCGGGTCGGCACGGTCCGGCTCGACGACGTCGAGCCGGTGCCCGCGTTGGTGCCGCTGCTCGACGCCGGGCACGTCCACCTGTCCGGCAACGACCGCGCCGGCTGCGACGCCGTGGTGTCCGCGCTGCTGCTGCGGGCCGTCGGCCGCGCCGACCCCGGCGGGGTACGACTGATCGGGTACGACCCGGAGCACCTCGGCGGCGGCCTGGCCGGGTTCGCGCCGCTGGGCACGGCGGGGCTGCTCACCTTCGTCGGCCCGGGCGGGTTGGGTGCGCTCCTGGACGACCTGGTCGAACAGATCCGGCGAATCAACGAGACGGTGCTGGCCGGCGAGTACGGGTCGCTGCGGGAGTTGGCCTCGGCGACCGGGCGCCGCCCCGAGCCGTGGCGGGTGGCGGTGCTGCTCGGCGGCGACGAGTTGAACCGGCACGAGCGCGGGCAGCTCGACCGGGTGGTCCGCGCCGGCGCCGCCTGCGGGGTGCACCTGGTGGTGCGTGGCGTGCCGCTGCCCGACGACCCGACGGTGACCCGGGTGGTGGCGGACGCGTCGGACACCCGGATCGGCGGCCCGTCGGGCCTGTCGGTCCGGCTGGATCCGCCGCCGCCGGCGACCCTCGTCACCGAGACCTGCCGGGAGATCGCCGCCCAGGTGAACGCCGGCCCGCCGCCGACGCCGTTCGGCGACCTGCTGCCGCCACCGGAGTCGATGTGGCGGGAGAACTCGGCGGACGGCCTGACCGTGCCGATCGGCGAGGGACCGCAGGGCCGGCCGGTACGCCTGACCCTCGGCGACTACCCGCCGCACGCCCTCATCGGCGGCCCGTCCGGCACCGGCAAGACGAACCTGATCTTCGCGTGGATCGGCGCCCTTGCGGCCCGCTACTCCCCCGCCGAGCTGGAGTTCTACCTGCTCGACTTCAAGGAGGGCGTGTCCTTCGCCCGGTTCGCGCAGGGCCGGCGTGACCCGAGCTGGCTGCCGCACATGCGGCTGGTCGGGATCAACGTCAACACCGACCGGGAGTTCGGGCTGGCGCTGCTGCGCTTCCTCGCCGAGGAACTGCGGCGGCGGGCCGACGCCGCCAAGAAGCACGAGGTCACCAAGCTCGCCGAGCTGCGCGCGGTGGACCCGACCGGGCACTGGCCGCGGATCGTCGCGGTGGTCGACGAGTTCCAGATGCTGCTGGCCGGCCGTGACGTGGTGGCCCGGGAGGCCGCCGATCTGCTGGAGGACCTGGCCCGCCGCGGCCGTTCACAGGGCATCCACCTGGTACTCGCCTCCCAGGACGTACGGGGCATCGAGGCGCTGTGGGGGCGTCCCGCGCTGGTGGCCCAGTTCGCGCTGCGGATCGCGCTGCCCAAGGCGCTGCGGATCCTCGCCGAACGCAACGACGCGGCGCAGTCGCTGCCGCGCTGGCATGCGGTGGTCAACGCCGAGTCGGGCATGGTCGAGGGCAACGAGGTCGCCCGAATCCCGGCCGCCAGCGACTGGGAGACGTGGAGCGGCCTGCAACACCGCCTGTGGCGGATGCGCCCGCCCGACGCGGCCCCGGCCCGGCTCTTCGACGGTGACGCGATCCCCCGGCTGACCGACGCCCCCGACTTCCGGGCCCTCGACGCCCCGACGGACGGCCGCGCGCCGCGTAACCCGGTGGCCCTGCTCGGCGAGATCATCGACGTGCAGGCGCGTTCGGCGGCGCTGCGGCTGCCCCGCGCGCCCGGGCGCAACCTGGCGGTGCTCGGCACCCGGGTGGACGAGGCGTGCGCGGTGCTGGACGCGGCGGCCCGGTCGCTGGCCCGCCAGCACCCGCCGGGCACCGCCCGCTTCTCCATCGCCTGCCTCGACCCGGACGCCGACGGCATCGCCCGCGCGCTCTACGACGACCTGGCCGACGACGCCGCCTGGTACGACGAGGAGACCGTCGGCGAGTTGATGACCGAGACGGCCGACGGATTGTCCGGCGCGGGCAGCCCGCACTACCTGCTGCTGTTCGCGGTCGACGCGGCGGCCGGGGCCCTCGCCGCGCGTACGGGCCGGCGCACCGGCCTGGAGCAGCTCCGTCGGATCCTGCACGACGGTCCCGAGCGGCGTACCCACGTGCTGGCCTGGTGGCGGGGCGTGGCGCGGATGCGCGCCGACCTGGGCGGTCCCGCCGCCCGTACCGACCAGATCGGGGCCTGGGTGGCGTTGGACGCGCACGGCGGCGAGCTGGGCGCGTCGCTCTACCCGGGCACCGGCGGCCCGGACTGGTATCCCCGCCCGTGGCGCGGGCTCTTCTTCGACCGGGCCGTGCACCGCACCAGCCATGTGATCATCCCTTATGGACGGTCGAGATGAACGAGCCGGTGACCAGTGAGACGTACACCGCGCAGCTCCGCCGACTTGCCGAGCTGACCGCCCGGGTACGGGAGCAGCGCGCCGAGGCGCACACCTGGTACGAGCGGCAGTGCGCGGCGGCCGAGCGCGCGGTCGACGAGGCCGTGGCCGAGGTGCGGCGGGCCGAGCAGGAGTTGGTCGACGCCCGCGAGGAGCAGGAACGGGTTGACGCCGAGGTGGCGCACCTGTGGCAGCAGGCCCGTGCCCGGTTGGGCGCCCGTCGTGTCGGCGGACCACCGGTGCCGGCGAACGGCACCGCGGTCGGCGACCCGGCGGTGCTCCTCGGCCGGGTCCGTGACCTGCTCAACCTGGCCGGACAGCCCGGTGAGCTACCGGGGTCGGTCAACCCGTTGCTGGCGCTGTGCGGGGTGGGCGGCGCGGTGCTCGGGTACGCGCTGGGCGTCGGCGCGCGGGCGCTCGGCGTCGGGTACGGCGGAGACCTGGCGGTCGGGATGCCGGTGCTGGCGCTGGTGGTGACGTTACTCGGGCCGTTGATCGGTCTCGTGCCGGCGCGGGTGCTGGCCGACCGCCGGCACGCGATGCTCGGCCCTCGACCGATCATGGTGGTGCTCGGCGCCGGGCTGGTCACGACGGTGCTGCTGTTGGCCCTCGGCCGCTGACCGCGCCGCTCGCGGGTCGCGCCCCTTGGCCCCTCCGCCCGCGCCGCCGGCAGGATCGACTCGGTTTCCAGGAAGTCGCGCTGTCCCGTGAGCAGGGACGGCACGGTTTCCGGGAAACCGAGTCGATCACCCGGACCCGGGCTCAGGCCGGCACGACCACGGCCTCGCGCAGCAGCCGGCGGGCCAGGGTGACCCGGTCGGCGTCGTCGGGCAGGCCCGGCAGGTCACCGACCCGGGTCGCGGTGCCGCTGAGCAGCGCGCGGGTCGCCGGCTCGCAGTCGGCGGGCAGCGTGATCGTACGGTCGAACAGCCGCAGCGCCACCTGGCCGTCTCCGTGCGGCGTGAGCTGCCAGCGCAGGCCCGGCCGCAGGACGAGCCGGGCGTCGGCGTCCAGCGCGGCCAGCGCGCCGGCCTGGGCGAGCGGGCGGATCGGCGCCGGACGGGCTGCCGGCCAGGCGCGCTGGCGCAGCCGCCCGGCGACCGCTGCCGGATCGGCCCGGAGCAGCCAGTCGCGCAGCGCCTCCACGGTCTCGGTCAGCTCCGGCTCGATGGCGTCCGGGTCGGCGACGTCGGTGCCGAACGGCAGGCTGGCCCGGAGCCGCTGGTCCTCGGCGGCCAGCGCGAGCAACTCCTCGACGAGCGCGTACCGGGTCAACGCGCGGATGCCCACGGTCAGGTGCAGCGAGCTGGCCTCCTGCGCCTGAGCGCTGTGCAGCCACCCGCGCGGCAGGTAGAGGGCGTCGCCGGGCGCGAGCACCACATCCAGCGCGGCGGGGCCCTGCGCGGTGGCGCCGACCTCGTCGGCACGGCCGCCCCACGGCTGCTTCTCCAGCGGGTCGGGCAGCACCGGTGGGTGGATCCGCCAGTGCTTGCGACCGTCCACCTGGAGCACGAACACGTCGTGGGTGTCGTAGTGGGTGGCGAAGCCCTGGCTGCCCGCCGGGGTGAGGTAGGCGTTGACCTGCAACGGCTGGCGCAGCGCGAGGCCCAGGTCGCGGGCGAAGTCCACCAGCGGCGGCCAGATCCGGTGCAGGCCCTGCACCACCAGGGTGGCGCCGCCGGCGTACTGCTCCAGGATCCGCTCGTCCAGCACCTGGTCGCCGATCTCGGCGCCGGCCCCGCCGCCGCCGGTCCAGCGGGCCGCCGGCACGAGCTGACCGTCCTTGGCGACGCGCAGGAAAGGGGTACGCAGTCCGCGCCGGCTGAGCAGTTCGTCGGCGTCGTCCGGGCTGAACAGGTCGGTGAAGCCGGCCGGGTCGGGCAGTTCGGCGGCGCGGGAGAGCAGCGGGGTGTGGCCCCAGTGCGCGGCGGCGAACTTCGCGGGCTCGACCGACACGCAGCGCGCCAGCGCGGCGGTCGCCGCGGCGGACACGTCGTCGGGGGCCACGGACGGAACCGCCGGGCGGCCGTGGCCGCCCGGCGGGTCGAGGTACGTCATGACGTGCCGCTACCGGGCGCTGCCGTCGGCGCCACCGTCCTGGTGACCCGGGGTCGCACCGCCGTCGGCCGGACCCTCCGCGCCACCATCGGCGCCACCGTCCTGGTGACCCGGGGTCGCGCCACCGTCGGCCGGACCCTCCGCGCCACCATCGGCGCCACCGTCCTGGTGACCCGGGGTCGCGCCACCGTCGGCCGGACCCTCCGCGCCACCGTCCGCGCCACCGTCCTGGTGACCCGGGGTCGCACCGCCGTCGGCCGGGCCTTCCAGGCCGCCGCCGCCCATGGTCTGCATGTCGTCGTCGTTGAGTGCCATCGGTACTCCCTCGGGTGTGCCGCCCCGCCGTACGCCGGGGTCCGTCGTGCTGCGGGTGGTACCCCACGCGCGATCTTCTCTAACCCACACCGTAGACGCCGAACCCGGACGACACGGTCGGTTCGCGGGCGGCGGCGGAGAGTGCCAGGATGAGGCGGTGATCCTGGTGGGCACGTCGGGCTGGCAGTACCGGGACTGGCGGGGCCGCTTCTACCCGCAAGGGCTGCCGCAGCGCCTCTGGTTGGAGCACTTCGCGTCGGGTTTCGCCACCGTCGAGGTCAACAACGCCTTCTACCGGCTGCCGGAGCGCGAGACGTTCGCGGCGTGGCGGGAACGGACCCCGGCGGACTTCTGCGTGGCGGTCAAGATGAGCCGCTACCTCACCCACATCAAGCGGCTGCGGGAGCCGGCCGAGCCGGTGGCCCGGTTCCTCGGCCGGGCCACCGCCCTCGGTGACCGACTCGGCCCGGTGCTGCTGCAACTGCCGCCGAACCTGCGGGCGGACGTCGACGCGCTCGACGCGACACTGCGGTTGTTCCCGGAGCAGGTGCGGGTGGCGGTCGAGCCCCGGCACCCGTCGTGGTGGACCGACGCCACCCGGGCCGTCCTGGAACGGCGGCGGGCGGCGCTGGTCTGGGCGGATCGCCTCGGTCGGCCGGTGGCGCCGCGCTGGCGGACCACCGACTTCGGCTACCTGCGGCTGCACGAGGGGCGGGCCCGGCCCTGGCCGCACTACGGGCGTACCGCGCTCGGCTCGTGGGTCCGCCGGCTCACCGACGCGTTCGGCGCGGACGAGCCGGCGTACGTCTATTTCAACAACGACCCCGGCGGCGCGGCGGTCACCGACGCCGTCGCGTTCGCGGCGCTGGCCCGCGGGGCCGGCCACCCGGTGTCCCGGGTGCCGTCCCCGCCGGACAGCGCCGCCCGATAGGCCGGTCTCAGGGCAGCATCATGGCGATGTCCTTGGGCATGGTGTCCTTCACGTCCTGCCACTCGCCCTGGGTGACGTGCCGTCGCAGGGTGTCCAGCACCACCTGCGTCACCCGCTCCGCGCCGCCCTCGGCGTCGTACGGGAAGCCCTGGCGGACCTCGTAGAGGAAGTCGTCGCGGTTGAGCTTGATCGGCACGTCGGACGGGTTCCAGCCGTCGAAGTAGATCCCGCGGACCAGCACCGGCAACTGCTGGGCGAACTCGACGCTCTCGTTGACCGCCAGTCGGTCCCGCAGCAGGTGCAGCACCGTGCGCAACGCCGCGTACGACTGGTTGCGCCGCTCCTTCGGCCACCCGTAGGCGTCCTCGATGTCCTTGAGGATCAGGTTGGTCTTGTCCAGCGAACTCTCGAACGCGGAGATCATCGAGTCAGGCATCGGTCGACCCCCGTTCCGTGGCCTCCCAGCGTCGCTCATCGCTGCGTCGCGGCGGTCCCACCGGGCCGCGCCGGGCCCGTACCGGGCTGCCCTGCGGTGCGCGTCGGGCGGTGTCCGCCGCGCCGACAACGTGCAGGACGGCCCCGCGCCGTCTGTCCGTCACCAGTCGAACCGTCATCCCCGTCACCTCCGTGTCGTCGCCGGCCGTCGGGCGGCCGTACCCACCGTGCCCACCCTGCCGGGCGAGCGGGTGAGCCGACCCCACCCGGATCGGGTGAGACGGCCGCGGAGGTCAGCCGGCGTCGAGGAGCCCGGCCAGGGTCGCGGCGTTGGTCTGCGCGTAGTCGCGGTAGCAGTTGTTCATGAGGACGTGGGTCTGGCCGGCGGAGTCGGCCAGCTCGCGCAGCTTGGGCGCCCAGTCCTTCAGCTCCCGCTTGGAGTAGTGGTAGCCGAACTTCTCGTGGATGTCCTTGCTGGTCCACTTGTCACTGTGGCCGTGGAAGCGCATCACGGCCAGGTCGCCGGTGGCGGCCAGCACCGGGGGCACCGACGAGCGGTGCCCCTGCGGCATGTCCACGCAGACGTACGACAGGTCGTGCTCGCGCAGGAACGACAGCGTCTCGTCGGCGTTGTCGCCGTCGAACCAGGACGCGTGCCGGAACTCGTAGACCGGACGCAGCGGCGCACAGCGCTTCGCCACCTCCAGCAGGTACTGCTTGTTGGCCCGCTTGATGGTGAACCAGGGCGGGAACTGGAACAGCAGCGCGCCCAGCTTGCCCGCCTCGACGAGGGGGTCCAGCGCGGACAGGAAACGCGTCCACACCTCCTCGTACGACTGCGCGGGCAGGTCGTCGGGGTAGACGTTCTTCTTGTCCGTCTCCGGCCGCAGGTCCTTGTAGAGCGCGCTGACCCGGGTGGGGTGGCCGGTCAGCAGGCTGAACGCCTTGATGTTGAAGGTGAACCCGTCCGGTGTGCGGTCGACCCACAGGCGAGCGGTCGACTCGGCGGGCGGCGAGTAGTAGGTCGCGTCCACCTCGACCAGCGGGAACTGCCGCGCGTAGTACGCGAGACGCTTCTCCGGATTGTCCGCTGTCTGCGGATACCAACCCGAGTCGAGCAGTGTGCGGTCGGTCCAGGACGCGGTACCCACCAGGATGTCACCCATGGGTGGAGTCCATCGTGTCGTGGACCGACCGGCAACCGCTGCTTCTCGCTCAGGCCGCCCGTCGTTCGCGGGTCTGCTTGCAGGTGACGCAGGTGGTGGCGGCCGGGAAGATCTCCAGCCGCTCGACCGGGATGGCCGCCTTGCAGCCCTCGCACCAGCCGTAGGTGCCCTCGGCGAGGCGGCCCAGGGCGTGCTCGTACTGGGCGCGGCGGTCGAGGATCGTGCGCAGGAGGGACTGGGCGGTGTCCCGCTCGGCCGTCTTGGTGCCGCTGTCGGCCTGGTCGTCGCCGGCGGTGTCGCCGACCTCCACCAGCCGCAGCACCTGGCTCTGCAGGACGGCCTGGTCGTACTCGGCGGTCAACTCGTCGTACCGCGCCTGGAGGGACTGCCGGATCTGGTCGATCTCCGTCTGGGAGCGGCCGGTGCCGACCGTGTCGTGGACGAGCATCGCTGCCTGCCTTTCCTGGCCTGTGGTTCACGTGAACCTGGTCCGGCGGCGTGGCGCCCCGGTAGCCGTCGCATGCGGTACGCGGGCGATCACCCGCGCTCTGTGAGCCGGGCGAGTACCCGCCGGACGGGGCCCGCAAACGAGCCAATTTCAGCCCACGTCGGTGGCCTCGACGAGCGCGGGATGGCGGGGGTCGTCGGCGCGGACGACCACGTCGGCGAAGCTGGCGGGGACCACCTCGTCGGCGTACCGGTCGAAGGCCGCCAGGGTCCACCCCTGAGCGGGATCGGTGCGGCGTCGCAGCGCCGGCGCGGACACCTGAAGGTGGACGGTCACGTCGAACGGCAGCGCGCCGCCGAGCAGGAGCGCGCCGCTGACCAGGACCACGCCGCCCGGCGGCAGGTCGACGTACGCGGCCCGGCTGGCCCGGTCGGCAACCGGGTCCCAGAGCGACGGCAGCATCCGCCCGTCGCCGCCGGGACCGGCCGGGTCGAGCACCTCGCGGCGCAGGCCGGCCTCGTCGAGCCAGCCCTCGTAGTAGGCGTCCGGGTTGGTGCGGCCGAGTTCGAAGCGCAGCGACGCGGGTCGCAGGAAATCGGCGGCGCGGACGTGCAGCACCGGGCGGCCCCGGGCGCGCAGCGGGTCGACCAGCGCGGCGGCCAGCTCGTCCGGACCGGCGGCGGGAGCGCCGTCGACGGCGACCCGCAGCCGGGCGGGCTCGACGGTGGCCGAGGCGTCGGCGAGGCGGCCGGTCAGTTCGGCGACGAGCAGGTCGGGCGAGATGGGACGGATGCGCACCCGTCCATCCTGCCCGGGCGCGCGGACAGCGGTGACGGCCCGGCCGGTCGGACGGCTGGTGGGTCAGCCGGTGCGGTCGACGGTGACCCGCGCGTCGTCGGCCAGCCGGTAGCCCACGCCGTAGACGGTGGTGACCAGGGGTACGTCGACGCCGACCTTGCCGCGCAGCCGGCGCACGTGCACGTCGACGGTGCGCACTCCGGCGTGCTCGTAGCCCCACACGGCGTTGAGCAGTTGTAGCCGGGTGAAGACGCGGCGGGGGTGGGCGACCAGGTGCAGCAGCAGGTCGAACTCCAACCGGGTCAGCGGCAGCGGCTCGTCGTCCCGCAGCACCGACCGGGACGACGCCAGGATGTGCAGAGAGGGAATCGTGGGGGTGAGCGCCCGTACGGGTGAACGGTTGGCCGGCACACCGTCGGCGCGGCGCTCGGCCGGAACGGAGCTGGTGATCACACCCTCGCCGCGTTCGAGCAGCTCACGGGCGGCTTCGAGCAGCCGCAGGGCCGGCGGCGTCAGCGACTCCTCGCAGGTCAACGGGATGGACAGCGTCACGGTGAGCACGGGCGCGGCGGTGTTCGCCGGGCGGCGTTGACCGCCGGGAGGTCGACCGGGCACCGCGGGTTGGGACGTATGCCATCCGGCGCGCGACGAGGCGGGGCTGACCGACATGGTCCTCCTTGGGCTGGTCCGGGTATCTCCCCACGGCCCGGGACGCCGCTTCATCGATGCTTCCCGGCGCCCGGGCGAGGGTCAAGAGGCGGCTGCGTTGCATGAATGTGACAATTGACGGACGCATCGGAGCCAGACGCTCGCTCTGCGTACGAAGCCAGATGATTACAGCAGAGCCGCCAAGATGCCCCGTTACGGGGGTCCCCGTCCTGTTCACCATGCGGATGCCGCCGCCTTCACCGCCGGCCACCCGACCCGCTCAGCGGGTGTGGTCCACGCTGATCCGCGCCTCGTCGCCGAGGCGGTAACCCACCCCGTAGACGGTGGTGACCACCTCCGCACCGGCGAGCTTGGCGCGCAGCCGCCGGACGTGCACGTCCACCGTCCGGGCCACCGCGTGCTCGTAGCCCCAGACGTTCGACAGCAGTTGCAGGCGGGTGAAGACCCGGTGCGGGCGCTCGGCGAGAAAGAGCAGCAGGTCGTACTCGATGCGGGTGAGGGCGACCACCCGGTCGCCGTGCCGGACCGTCCGCGAGCCGGCCAGGATGCGCACGTCGGTGGGGTCGGCCGCCGTCGGCGGCTCGACGGCGGCGGGGCGCGCGAGCGGGCGCGGCGCCGGCGGTACGTCGTCGGTCGGGCCCGGCCGGCCCTCGCCGGCCTCGGCCAGCTCGCCGAGCAACTGCACCAACCGGGCCAGGCGGGGGCTCATCGGCCCGGGGGCCAGGTCGAGGGTGATGGTGAGGGTCGGGCCGGTACGCGGGCGGCCGACGACCCGTCCCGGGTGCGCGGGCGAGTAGGGACGGGTGGGGATCGCGACGACGGACATCGTGCCTCCTGAGATGCGGTACGCCCGCCACGCCCGGTGCGGCGTGGGGGTCAGCGGCGCGCCCAGCCGGCGGTGACCGGGGGCGCGAGGGGGGTTGCGCGGTGCAGGGGGGTCGGGCCGAGCGCGGGCAGGCCGGCGATGCGCCAGGCGGCGAACCCGCCGTCCACATCGGTGGCGCGGTGCAGGCCGATGTCCTGCAACGCGGCGGCGGCCAGCGACGAGGTGTAGCCCTCCTGGCAGAGGATCACCACCGGCACGTCGTAGTCGACGGCCTCGGGCAGCCGGGCCGGGCAGCGCGGGTCGAAGCGCCACTCCAGCACGTTGCGCTCGACGGTGAGCGCGCCGGGTACGACGCCGTGCGCGGCGCGCTGGGCCGCCGGTCGGATGTCGACCAGCAGGGCTCCGGCCCGGTACGCCAGGTGCGCCCGCTCCGGGTCCAGCCGGTCGAGCCGGGCTCGCGCGGCGGCCAGGATCTCGTCGATGCCCCGGGAGCCCGGCGGTGGCACGGGCGCCGGACAGTGCTCGGCGGTGAGCTGCATTATCGGTTCCTTCCGGGAGAGAGTGGGTTGGGGCGAATCACCAGGAGCGGCCGGCCTCGGCGACCTCGGCGGCGCGCAGCCGCCCGTCGTGCAGGTCGTAGCGGGTCATCCGGCGCAGGGCCGGCCGGTAGACGTGCACGCTGACCGCCGGCTCCGCGCCGCGGTTGGTGACCCGGTGGACGTGCCGGACGCCGAAGCGCCGGCCGGTCCCGGCGGGCAGCACCCGGGGCAGCAGCCGCCCCCGGCTCACCGTCTCCTCGGTGAGCGCGCCGGCCACCACGCGGAACGAGCCCGCGGAGCCGCCGTGATCGTGCAGGTCGGTGCCCTGGCCGGGAAGCCAGCTCAGTGCCCACACCTCGTGGTCGTCGGCGGTGGCGAGCCGGGCGTACCAGCGCTCGGTGGGATCGAAGCGCAGCGGGACCGGCCAGCCGGCCGGGTCGGCCCAGCGGGCGGCGACGGCGAGCAGATCGGTGGCCGGGCGATCGTGGGTCATCGGTGGTTCCTCGCAGGTCGGTGCGTGGGGTGCCCCCGTACTCTAGCCGGCAAAGCCTATAGGTTTAGTAGGTAATTCCACATGCCGGGACCCGAGCTGCATTTCCCTCAGCACAGGATTGGCGGCTCCACCCGGTAACCCGGCAGCGACGGCCACCGCACCGTCAGCACCACCGAAGCCCGCTCGGCGTACCAGGAGTGGTCCACCCCGCGCGCCCACACCACGTAGTCCCCGGACGCGGCCAACCGGACCGTCCGGTCCGGCAACTCCACCCGGAAACATCCCTCCACGAGCACCAGCAGGGTGGCGCGGCGCTCCCCCGTCGCCCAGCGCGAACGGGCCTCGCCGGGCGGATGCACGCCCCACTTCACCTCGACGTCGGTGCTGTGCCGGATCTCGCCCGGCGGCGCGAAGTGCCCGAGCAGCCAGCCACCGTTGCCGACGCCGTCGACGCCCGCGTTGCCCACGTAGACCGTCTCGTCCATCAGGCCCTCCCCCACCGTGCCGGCCGAGCAACCTATCAGGGCCGCGGCGGCTAGCCTGGACCGGTGAACGACGACCTCGACGCCGAGACCCTGGCGTTCGCGCACCGGATGTTCGACCTGGCCCGCGCGGGCGCCACCGAGGACCTGGCCGCCCAGGTCGACGCCGGCCTGCCGGTCAACCTCACCAACGACAAGGGCGACACCCTGCTGATCCTGGCCGCCTACCACTCCCACCCCGACACGGTGGCCGCGCTGCTGGACCGGGGTGCGGACCACACCCGCACCAACGACCGTGGGCAGAGCGCCCTGGCCGCCGCGGTCTTTCGCAGCAGCGCCGACGCGGTCCGCGCGCTGCTCGCCGCCGGAGCCGACCCGGCGTACGGCAATCCCTCCGCCCTGGAGACCGCGCAGTTCTTCGACCTGCCGGAGATGGTGCGGCTGCTACAGGCCGACTGACGGTATACAGAGGCGGTGGAAGATCCTCTGCCCGAACAGATGCGCGCCGCCGGCAGCGCTCTGCTGACCGCGCTCGACCCCGCGACCCGCGTCGACGCGACGTACCCGTTCGACGACGAGCCGGCCCGGCGCTGGCTGGAGTACCGGCCACGCCCGCGCCCCGGCGTCTGCCTCGCCGGGCTGGACATCGCCGGGCGCAAGGCCGCGCACCGGCTGCTGGCCACCGCGCTCAGCCCGTCGGCGTACGCCCAGGCCATGGCGATCATCGCCCTCGAAGAGGTGCTGGACCGGGCCGAGGGGTGGCGTCGCGGACGACACAGCGGCGACTACTGGATCGCCGTGTTCGGTGATCCGACGCGCGAGGACCGCTGGGCGTGGCGGCTCGAAGGGCACCACCTGTCGGTGACCATGACGGTGGTGGACGACCAGGTCTCGCCCGCGCCGGTCTTCTTCGGCGCCAACCCGGCCGCGGTGCGCTACGCCGGTCGGGCCGTCTCCCGACCGCTCGGCGTCGAGGAGGATCTGGGTCGCGCCCTGCTGGACGCGCTGGGCCCCGCCGGACGGGCCGCCGCGATCATCGCCGACGACGCGCCGACGGACATCATCAGCGCCACCCGCCCCCGGGTCGACGGGCCACTGGAACCCCTCGGCGTACCGGCCGACCGGCTCGGCCCCACCGGCCGGGCACTGCTCGACCAGATCGTCGCGCTCTACCTGGACCGGCTGCCGCCCGAGCTGGCCGTACCCGAGGCCACCCGCCTGGCCGGCAGCCCGCTGCACTTCGCCTGGGCCGGCCCGACCACCCCGGGGCAGCGCCACTACTACCGGGTGCAGGGCGACGACCTGCTGATCGAGTACGACAACACCAGCGACGACGGCAACCACGCGCACACCGTGCTCCGCCGCCCCACCAGCGACTTCGGCGCCGACCTCCTAGCCACCCACCACCAAACCCACCCCCACTAACAGTCCCCCTCCTTCTCCCCCGCCCCCGTCGATCATGGAGTTGCGGCGGGGACAAAGGATGCGCTCGGGCGCATAACGCCCACCACAAGTTCATGATCGGCGGCGGCGCGCTGTCTCTTGCGTCGATCTTGCAGTTTCTGTGGCGACCAAAGGTGCTGATGGGGGCATAACGCCAACAGAAAATGCAAGATCGGCGAGGTGATGGGGGCGCGGGGGCGCGGGTTAGGGGTGGGTTGCTTCTAGGAGGAAGCGTTGGGCTTGGGCTACGAAGGGGCCCTGCTCGACTATGCGGCGGTGTAGGGCCAGCAGGGCGGGGCGGTGGCGGTCCACGGTGAAGCCGGGCACTGTCCACACCACCTTGCGCAGGAACCAGACCACCGCGCCGATGTCGTGGAACGTCGCGCGCAGTGTGGCCCGGCGTAGGTCGACCACCGTCAGGCCGGCGGCCTCGGCGGCGGCCACCGCGTCCTCGGGGTGCCGGCTGTCGGGCGGGGGAAGCGGGCCGAGGATCGCCTCGCTCAACTCCCGCATGGTGCCCGCGCCGATCTGCTGCGACAGGTACGTCCCGCCCGGGCGCAGCACCCGGGCCGTCTCCGCCCAGTCGGTGCGTACCGGATGTCGGCTGACCACCAGGTCGAAGGCGTCGTCCCGGAACGGCAGTGCCGAGTCCGGCGCGACGGCCACCACCGTCGCGCCGAGCGGGCGCAGGTTCCGCCGTGCCACCGGGACGTTCGGCGGCCACGCCTCGGTGGCTACCAGCACCTTCGGCGGGTACGGGGTCTCGGCGAGCACCTCGCCGCCGCCGGTGTCGACGTCCAGCGCCGCGTGGGTGCGGGCCATCCGCTCACCCACCAGCCGGGCGTACCCCCAGGGTGGACGCTCCTCGGTGGCCCGTCCGGCCAACCACTCGAACCCCCAGCCGTCGACGGGCGCGGCGGCGGCCTCCGCGATCAGTTCCTCGGCGGTACGCGCGTCAGTCACGGCGCTCAGCCTCGCCGGCCCGCCGCCCGGGCGACAAGCCATTTACCCAGGGCTTGATCGACTCGGGGTTCTGGAAGCCGTCCTGTCATCGAACCGCCGACGCCCCGTCTTTCCGGAAGCCGAGTCGATCACGCGAAACCCGAGTCGATCACGCGAACCGAACCGGAGAGGGTGACGCGGCACAGCCCGCGTCACGGGCGGGGGCGGACGACCTCGACCGTGCCACCGGCGAGGGTGTCGAGGCTGCCGGTCTCGACGCGACCGCCGTCGAACTGGCGCATGAGCCGCGCACCCAGGTACACGCCGACCCCGCCGGCGGCCAGCGCGAGCAGCTCGGTGGCCAGGATCGCGGCCGTCGCGCCGCGATCGGGCGAGTGGGCGCGGACCAGGCTGGTGACCAGGAACAGGCCTGCCATGGCCGCGTTCACCAGGTTGAAGGCGATGGCGGTACGGCGGGTGCCGTCGACCGGCACGTCCCACAGGTCGACCATGCCCGCGATCGCCGTCATGGCGGCGGCGAAGAGGGCGGCGACGCCGGTCCAGTAGCCGACCTCGCCGAGGAAGACCGGCCCACCGATCACGTCGGTCAGGTCGAAGACCGTGGCGCTGACGAAGAGCCCGAGCGGGAACGTCACCAACATCGGTTGGATGGGGTGCCCCTGCACCCGCAGCCGGCTCTGCATCGGTCCTCCCCAGGGTCAGCGCAGTCCATCGGTACCAGACTGCTACCCGAGCCCTCGCCGGGTGAAACGATGCCGCCCGACTCGCCGCCGACCGGGAGAACGGGCATCACCGGGCCGGTCGGCGGTCAGCTCTCGCGGGGACGGGAGACCGTCCGGACGAGCCGCTCGGCCACCTCACGCAGCGGTATGTCCAGCGACGAGGCGGCGGTGCGCAGCACGTCCAGGGCCTCGGCGGCCGGGCATCCCCGCTGCGTCATGATCACCCCGATCGCCTGGCCCACCACACCCTCGTGCAGGAGCGACGCGTCGCGCTCACCGGCGAGCGCCTGCTGACGGCCCCGGTCCCGGACGGCGGCCAGCAGCAGACCGGCGTGTTCGGCGAGCAGCATCGCGGTGAGTTGGTGCTGCGGGGTGAGCACGTCGGGCGCGGCGGCGTACAGGTTGATCGCCCCGATCACCTGGTCGTCGATGTCAACCGGCGCGGAGATCACCCCCCGGACGCCGAGGTCGCGGGCGCGGGGCGTCCAGTCCGGCCACCGCGCCTCGCCGGTCAGGTCGACCGCGAGGATCATCTCGCGGCGTCGGATCGCCTCCATGGCCGGGGAGTCCGGTCCGTGGCGCAGGTCGTCGAGGCCGGCCATCCGGTCGTCGGAGGCGGCCACGCCGGCCGGCTCGCCGGCGCGCAGCGCGGTGAATCCGCACCAGCGCACCCCGGCCACCGCGTCGCGGGTGACCCGGACCAGCGCCAGCAGCGCCTCATCGAAATCGGTCAGGCCGATCAGGCCGGCGGTCAACTCCCGCAGCAGCGCGGCCGTCTCCAGCACCCCGAGTCGTTCGACCACCGGTTCCTGCGTGTCCAGGTTCACCGTCGCACTGCCCTCGTGTGCCCTCGCGCGCATCCGGACATCGTCGTCACGTGTGCCATCGTCTGCTCTCTTCCGCCTTGACCGACCCGCCCTACTACCCTCGCAAACCGGGATCGAAACGGCGCAAGGAGGGGCCTCCGCCCTACCCGGAGGTACGGCGGAGGCCCCGTGAGCCGATCAGCGTGAGGCGCCGCTGAGCCGCCGCCCGATCGAGGCGATCAGCCGGTCGAGCTCGGAGCCGAACGGGTTGTCGTGCACCAGGTACGTCCAGGTGGCGGTCGGCCGGACCAGGGTGCCGTCGTCGGGCTGCCAATCCTCATCGAATTCGGTCTCGGTGAAGGTGGCGATGGTGCGCGCCTCGATCTCCGGGACGAGGTTGTTGAACGCCGGCACGGCCGCCCGGTGGAACTCGTCGAGCGGGTCGAGCCGCCCCAGGGCCCGCAGGTGTACGCCCTCGCGCACCTCGGACAGCTCGGCCAGGTGCTCGGCCCAGAGCCGGTCCAGGTGGAACAGGGCGATCGACCGGGCCGCCCGGGCGAGCAGGTCCTCGTCCATCTCGCCGGCCTTCTCGGGCACCTTGTCCAGCAGCATCAGCGCCGCGACGTCGCTGGTGAGCAGCCGCTCGCGGCGGGCGGCGAGGGCCTTGCGCTGCTGCTCGATCACCACGCTGTAGCGCCAGGTGTTGCGGTGGATCTCGTGGTTGACGCCCTCGGCGACCCGCTGGGCGTGCTCCACCGCGTAGTCGACCTGCTCGTCGGTGACCAGGCCGTCCGCGTTCATCCGCGGCGACGGCGGCACCGCGTCGGCGGCGTGCCGGACGACCAGGTCGTCCTCCAGGCTGACGAAGAAGACCGAGCCACCCGGGTCGCCCTGCCGGCCGGCGCGGCCCCGCAACTGGTCGTCGACGCGGCGGCTGTCGTGCCGGCCGCTGCCGATCACGTAGAGGCCGCCCAACTCGGCCACCCGGTCCCGGTCGGCCTGGTCGCTGCCGCCGAGGCGGATGTCGACGCCCCGACCGGCCATCTGGGTGGAGACCGTCACCGCGCCGTACGCGCCGGCCTCGGCGATGATCGCCGCTTCCTCGTCGTCGTTCTTGGCGTTCAACACCACGCAGGACACGCCGGCCGCGTTGAGCCCGGCGGCCAGCGCCTCGGACTCCTTGACGTCCAGGGTGCCGACGAGCACCGGCCGCCCGGCGTCGTGGCAGCGGCGGATCTCGTCGATCAGCGCCTCGTCCTTCTCGGCGCGGGTGGCGTAGATCCGGTCCGGCTCGTCCTCGCGGATGCACGGCGTGTTCGGGGGGATCACCGCGACCTCGAGGTCGAAGAACTCCCGCAACTGGTCGCCGACCAGCACCGCGGTGGCGGTCATGCCGCACACCTTCGGGTAGAGCGCGATGAACGCCTGTACGGCGATGGTGCCGAGCACCTCGCCCTCGGCGGTGGCGTCCAGCCCCTCCTTGGCCTCGACCGCCGCCTGGAGCCCGTCGGGCCAGCGACGGCGCTGGGCCACCCGGCCGCGCATCTCGTCGATCAGCTCGACCGAGCCGTCCCGGACGATGTAATCCACGTCACGGTGCAGCAGGGTCTGGGCGTGCAGCGCCACGTGGACCGCGGAGAGCTGCTCGACGTGCTCCTCGTCGTACAGGTCGATGCCGAGCTTGGCCTCGACGGCGGCCAGGCCGGTGGAGGTGAAGGCCACGCTGCGCCCGTCCTCGGCGATCGTGTAGTGCCGACCCTTGCGCAGGCCGCGCACCAGCGCGGCGGCGGCGTGCACCGGGTCCTGCTCGCCGGGCACCGCGCCGGCGAGCACCATCGGCACCCGGGCCTCGTCGATCATGATCGAGTCGGCCTCGTCGATGATCGCGGTGGTCAGCACCGGCTGCACGCGGTCCTCGACGTCGGTGACGAGCTGGTCGCGCAGGTAGTCGAAGCCCGCCTCGCTGACCGAGACGTAGGTGACGTCGCAGGAGTACGCGTCGCGGCGCTCCTGTGGCGTGGACGCCTCGTTGACCCAGCCCACGGTCAGGCCGAGCAGCTTGTAGACGGGCTCCATCCACTGGGCGTCGCGGCGGGCCAGGTAGTCGTTGACGGTGAGCACGTGCACCGGCCCGTTGCCCAGCCGGACGTGCCCGTAAGCGGCGATGGTGGCGGTCAGGGTCTTGCCCTCACCGGTGGCCATCTCGGCGACCTTGCCGGAGAGCAGCGCCATCGCGCCGAGCAGCTGCACGTCGTACGGTCGCTGGTCGAGGCCCCGACGGGCGGCCTCGCGGCCGACCGCGCAGATCTCCTCGTAGCCGACGGCGGTGCCGGCGGCCTCGGTCAACTCGGCGTCGTCAAGCGCGGCGAGGTTGTCCTCGCGCGCCTCGATCGCCGGCAGCAGCTTCTCCAGCGGAGCAAGATCCACGGTTGATCCCGGGCGCTGGAGGAAACGCCGGAACTTGCTCTTGAACCGTTGCGACACACCCATGAGCGGCAACGGTACGCGATTCTGGCCGACACGGGCGGCCCGGCTGCCCGGCAAGTTGCCCGCGTCGGGGAGACCGTCAGGCGACCAGCAGTTGGTGGGTGGCCAACTCCCGGTAGAGGGGGTCGGTGGCGGTCAGTTCGGCGTGGGTGCCCACGGCCACCACCCGGCCGCCGTCGAGCACGACGATCTGGTCGGCGTCCACCACGGTGGCGAGCCGGTGCGCCACGATCAACAGCGTGCGGCGGACCGCCACCGCGTCGATGGCGCGGCGCAGCGCGGCCTCGTTGCGCGCGTCGAGGTTGCTGGTCGGCTCGTCGAGCAGCAGCACCGGCGGGCCGGCCAGCAGGGCCCGCCCGATGGCCAGCCGCTGCCGCTCGCCCCCGGAGAGCAGCACTCCGCCCTCGCCCACCTGCACGTCGAGGCCGAGCGGGGTGCGCTCGGCCAGGTGGGTGAGGTTGACCTCGTCGAGGACCTCGCGCAGCCGGTCGTCCGTCGCGTCGGGGGCGGTGATCAACAGGTTCTCGCGCAGCGTGCCGGCGAGCACCGGCGCCTCCTGCTCCACGTAGCCGAGCCGGGCCCGTAACGCGTCGCGGGGCAGCTCGCGCACGTCGACGCCGTCGACCCGGACCGCGCCGGCGCTCACCTCGTAGAAGCGCTCGACCAGGGCCAGCAGCGTCGACTTGCCGGCGCCCGACGGGCCGACCAGGGCGGTACGGGTGCCGGCCGGCACCGCGAAGCTGACGTCGTGCAGCACCGGCGCGCCCCCCGGGTAGCCGAACCCGACCCGGTCGAACTCGATCATGGGCACCGGCCGGCGCGGGGTCGTCGTCGCGGTCCCGGCCGTCGGTGCGTCCACCGCGCCCTCCGCCGGCACGGCCAGGATCTCCTCGATCCGCTGCAACGCGCCCAGACCGGACTGCAACTGGGTGTACGCGCGCAACACCTGACCCAGCGGCAACGCCAGGAGGAACAGGTACATGACGAAGGCGACCAGGTCGCCGACGGAGATCGCCCCGGCGGCGACCCGCGCCCCGCCGATGCCGAGCACCAGCAGGAACGCTCCCTGCACGGTGACCGAGCCGATCGGGCCGATCAGCGCCTGCACCCGGGCGACCCGCAGCCCCGCCGCGTACGCCTCGCGGGCGCTGCCGGCGACGGTGTCCGCCTCCCGGGCCTCGGCCCGGCTGGCCCGGATGGTCCGGGCCGCCGAGATGGCCCGTTCCACCGCCGAGGTCATCTCGCCGACCCGCTCCTGGGCGGCCCGGGCCAGCGCCCGGACCCGCCGGGCGAAGGTCGCCGCGAAGCCCAGCCCGAGGCCCACCCCGAGCAGGGTGACGCCGAACAGCAGCGGGTCGAGCAGCACCATCGCGGTGCCCGCCCCGACCACCATCACCGCCCCGGTGACCACCTCGAACAGCCCGGACGTGACCACCGCCCGCAGCAGGGTGGTGTCCGAACCCACCCGGGAGAGCAGGTCACCGGTGCGCCGCTGGTCGTACTCGGCGATGGGCAGCCGCAGCAGGTGGGCCGCCAGCCGTCGCCGGGTGCCCAGCACCAGCCCTTCGGCGGTGCGTTGCAGCAGGTAGTCGCGCAGCCCGCCGATCGCCGCGCCGAGCACCACCAGCCCCACCAGCACGACCACCAGCCACCAGACCGGGTGTGCGCGGCCGATCCGGTCGAGCACCGACCGGGTGAGCAGCGGCTGGGCCAACGACGCCGCCGAACCGGCCAGCGACAACACGCCCACCACGACGAGGGTGCCCCGGTGCTCCCGCAGGTACGGCAGCAGGGAGCGCAGGCCGACCGGTCGACTCTCGGGCGGCGGGGCCGTCGGGGTGCTCATGGGGCGAACGGTAGCCGGCCAGGTCACGCCGCGACGGCGCCTCACACGGCCAGGACCACCTGGAGCTCCTGTCGACGGCGCTCGGCCAGGTCGGTGAGCAGGGTGGGCGCCTCGTCGAACGGCACCACCGCCGAGACCAGGTGCTTACGGATGACGTCCCCGTACGTCCGCAGCAGGTCGACGGTCTCGGCGGAGAGCCGTTCCCGGTCCCAGGTGGGCGCGAGGCCGCGAGGCACCCGCCCGATCTGGGCGCAGCGCAGCGCCAGCCCGTTGTGGTGGAACTCCTCACCGAGCCGGACCGCGTCCGCGCCGCCCTGGTAGAAGGCCAGGTCGATCACGGTGCCCTGCGGACGCAGCAACCGCAGCGCGAGGTGCAACGCCCACGCCTGCCCCCGGCACTGGAACACCACGTCGGCGCCCCGGTCGCCGGCGACGTGCGCCCACCGGGTCTTCAGCACCACGGCCGGGTCGTCCGCCTCCGGGTCGAGCGATTCGAGGCCGAGCGCCTCGGCGACCTGCCGCCGCTGCGGGGTCGGATCGAGCACCACCACCGACGCGGCGCCGTGCCGGCGGGCCAGCAGGGCGGTCAGCAGACCCACCACTCCGGCGCCGACGACCGCGACCCGCCGACCGCGTACCCCGTCGCCGAGCGAACGGACCTGCGCGCCGTGCAGGTCGGCGGCGGCGTGCAGCAGACCGTTGGCGCAGATCGGGCCCATGTGCGCGACGTAGACGCCGAGCAACGGGTCCAGGTCGTCCGGCAACGGCACGAACCGTTCGGCGACCGGGTCGGCCAGCCAACCGGTGCGGTGCCCGTACGTCATCGCGCCGACCGCGCCGACCGCGACCGCCGGGGTGGCGCTCTCCACCACCCGGCCCACCTGCATGTAACCCAGCCGGGTCACCGGGTACGGGGTGCTGGCCGCGCCGGGTTGGAACAGCCCGAGGTCGGCGTTCCAGGTGACGTTCAGGTAGGGGTTCGTGCCCTTGACGTAGCTCAACTCGGTGCCGGCGGAGACGCCGCTGAACAGCGTCTCGACGCGGAACATGCCGGGCCGCAGCGCGGCGGCCTCCTCCTCGACGAGCGCCACCCGACCGGGGGCGGTGACCGCCACGACCCGATCACGCATCGACGGTCACCCCGGTGGCCGGCACGACCGTCGCGGCGGGCGTGCTGAGCCGCACCGGCCGGCCGCTGCGGGCCGAGTCGGCCACCGCGAGGGCCAGCCGCTGGGTGTTCAACGCCTCGGCGTACGGGACGCGCACGTCGTCGCCGACACCACGGACCGCGTCGACGAACGCGCGGTCGACCGCCACCCGGGCGGCCTCCGGGTCGGCGGGTACGTGCCGCTCGCCGTCGGCGTCCCGGATCGACAGACCGTCCTCGCTCAGCGCCAGGGCGAGCCCGTCGGCCAGGATCTCCAGGCCGGCGCGGTGCTTCCAGCCGAGCACGCAGGCGGCGCTGAGCGTACCGACCGCGCCGGTGGCGAAGCGCAGCGTGGCGGTGGTCACCGAGTCGATGTCGGCCCCCTCGACGGGCGGCGGCGTGCCGTCGCCGTACGCGGTGACCTCGGTGACCTCGCCGGCCAGCACCCGGATCAGGTCCAGTACGTGGGCGGCCTGCTCGACGACCGGGCCGCCGGAGCGGTCCCGTCGCGACCACCAGGCGACCGGCGGCACCTTGTCCAGCCAGGCGCCGCTGACCATCCGCACCGGCCGGTCGGCGAGCAGCTCGCGGGCCTGGTCGAGCACGCTCAGGTAACGCCAGTGGTGCCCGACGGCGGTGCGCAGCCCGCGCCGGGCGACGAGGTCGGCGATGCGCTCGGCGGTGCCCAGGTCCACGGCGACGGGCTTCTCCACGAACATCGGCACCCCGGCGTCGATCACCGCCTCCTCGGCGGGGCCGTGCGCGAAGGGCGGCACACAGACGTACACCGCGTCCGGACCGGCGGCCAGCAGCTCGGCCACGTCGGCGCAGGTCGGCGCGTCGTGCCGCGCGGCCAGCGCGGACGCCGCCTCCGGCACCACGTCGGTCACCCCGACGATCTCGACGTCGTCGAATCCGGAGAGCACCCGCGCGTGACGCTGCGCCACCCCGCCGGCCCCGATCAGGCCCACCCGGCATCTCACCATTCGACAACCTCTTTCGAGAGGGTTTCGGTTCCGCTGGGAGCAGTCCCCTGGCGTGTGCGCAATCAAACGTTCATCCCCCGGGAACGCAGCGATGCCACGTCGTGATCAAGCTGTTGCCCTGGGAACGGTTAGCGCGTGGCGGCGAGTGGGAACTACTGCCCTGCTTGTTCCACGCACGAACGGAGGGGTGCCTGTGCGGGATACGACCGTGTCACCGGTGGTGGAGGCGTGGGCCACGTACCGGACCACGTCGGCCGCGGACTGGCCGGTACGCCGGCTGCTGCGCGCCAAGGGCGAGAGCCGGGTCAGCGTGGTGCTGCCGGCCCGAAACGAGGAGGCGACGGTCGGCGCGATCGTGTCGACCATCCGGGAGCACCTGATGGACCGGGTCGCCCTCGTGGACGAGCTGATCGTGGTGGATTCACGGTCGACCGACCGCACCGCCCAGGTGGCCCGGGCCGCCGGCGCGGAGGTGGTCAGCCAGGACGCGATGACCCGGGGTCTGCCGCGGCTCACCGGCAAGGGCGACGCGCTCTGGGCGGGGCTGGCCGCCGCCGAGGGGGACGTGGTGGCGTTCATCGACGCCGACCTGCGGGAGTTCCGTCCGCACTTCGTCACCGGTCTGCTCGGGCCGCTGCTCACTGACCCGTCGGTGGATTTCGTGAAGGGTTTCTACCACCGGCCGCTGGTGGGGGCCGCCACCGTGGAGCAGGACGGCGGCGGGCGGGTGACCGAGCTGATGGCCCGGCCGCTGCTCAACCTCTTCTGGCCCGAGTTGGCCGGTTTCGTGCAGCCGCTCGCCGGTGAGTACGCCGGCCGCCGCGACGTGCTGGCCCGGGTGCCGTTCGTCTCCGGGTACGGCGTGGAGACGGCCATGATGATCGACCTGCTGGACCTGGTCGGCCTGGACGCGTTGGCGCAGGTCGACCTGGGCGAGCGTAAGCACCGTCACCAGGACACGGCGGCGCTGGGCCGGATGTCCGCGCAGATCATGCTGACCGCGTGGTCGCGGCTGCAACGACGCGGATGGGCCACCCCCGGTCTGATGCCGGAGGCGCTGCTGACCCAGTTCCGCCGGGGCGGCTCCGACACCCTGCCGAACCTGGACCGGGAGATCGTGGTCAGCGACGTCTCCATCGAGGAGCGCCCGCCACTGGCCGAGCTGCGCCACCGGGTCCCCCGCCGACGGGTGGCCGCCGCGTGAGCGCCCCGGCTCGGCAGTTCGCCGCCGGAGTACGAAGGGACCGCCGATGAGCCTCACCGTGCTGATGAACGCCGGCCCGTGGCTGTCGGTGCCGCCGCCCGGGTACGGCGGCATCGAGAACGTGATCGCCACCCTGGTGCCGGAGCTGAGGCGGCTCGGCGTGCGGGTGGTGCTCGCCTCGGTCGAGTCCAGCGCCCTGCCGGTGGACGAGAAGGTGTCGGTCTTCCCCGACGGGCAGTTCGGCGCGCTGCAACGGCCGTACAACCAGGTCTGTGGCATCGCGCAGGCGCACCTGGCCGGGGTGGTCCGCGAGCTGCACTCCCGCGACGACATCGACCTGGTGCACGACCACGTGGAGGCGGTCGGGCTGGCCACGCTCACCGCGATGGGGCCGTCCGGACCGCCGGTGCTGCACACCCTGCACTGGGACCTGGCCAAGCATCCGGCGCTCTACGGCAGCCTGGACGGCGGCGACCGGGTCCGGGTCAACGGCGTCTCGGCGTCGCAGCTGGCTCGGGCGCCGCTGGCGTTGCGCGAGCACTCGGTGGGTCACGTGCACCTGTCCACGCCGCTGGCCGTGGACGCCGACCGGCGGCCCGGCCCGGCCAAGGGCGAGCACCTGCTCATCCTCGGTCGGATCAACCCGGGCAAGGGGCAGGACGTGGGCGCGCGGCTGGCGCAGCGGATCGGCGTACCGCTGGTGCTGGCCGGTCCGGTGGGTCCGTACCACCGGCCGGCGGACCTGGCCGCGGCCGGCGACGAGGCCCGGCAGAACCCGGACGTCCGGTTCTTCCTCGACGAGGTGGCGCCGCACGTCGACGGTGACCTCGTCCGCTGGATCGGCACCGTGGCCGGGCAGGAGCGCGACGATCTGCTGGCCAGCGCCCGCGCGTCGCTGTTCCCGCTGCGCTGGGAGGAGCCGGGCGGCACGGCCGTGGTCGAGTCGCTGGCCCTGGGTACGCCCGTGGTGGCCACCGCCCGGGGCTGCCTGCCCGAGCTGATCGAGCACGGACGCACCGGCCTGCTCACCACCGAGGAGGACGAGCTGGCCGAGCTGGTGCTGGCCGCGGACCTGCTCGATCCGCAGGAGTGCCGTCGGGTCGCGGCCCGGCGGTTCACCCCCGCGGTGATGGCCGAGCGCTACCTCGGGCTGTACCAGCGGGTCCGCGAGCTGGCGACCGCGTCGCGCCTGCAACCGGTCTGAGCCCCGTCGCCGGCACGTTTGCCCTTGGCGGCGACGGGTAGGCGCACCCCGCACGCCTGCCGCGCAGCGAGGGAGCCGGTGATGGTCGGACCGATGGCGCACTCCCGGGCCCGGGCCAACCCGGCCGACGGCAAGCCGCCGGTACGCCGCGCGGCGAGCGCCGCGTCCGTGCTGTTCCTGCCGATCGGCGTACTCGGCTTCGTACCGGGGATCACCAGTGGTACGGAGAACCTGCGCTTCGCCGGGCACACCTCGGGCGCGTTCCTGTTCGGCGCCTTCCAGGTGTCGGTGCTGCACAACCTCGTACACCTGCTGTTCGGGGTGGTCGGCCTGGCGCTGGCGCGGACGGTCGGCGGCGCGCGGACCTTCCTCGTCGGCGGCGGCGCGATCTACCTGGTGCTCTGGCTTTACGGGCTGGCGGTGGACCACGACACCGGCGCGAACGTCCTGCCGGTCAACTCCGCCGACGGTTGGCTGCACCTCGGCCTGGGCCTCGGCCTGATCGCGCTGGGCCTGCTGACCGCGCGGCCCCGGCGGCCGTGACCCGCGTCGCCCTGACCGATCGGTCCGGTTTGCTGACGCGGGACCCCGGGTAGTGGGCAGATCCCGACCGACCAGCGAATCGAGGGCGCCCCGATGGCCAGCCGGATCACCTGCGAGGTGCGCGAGTCCGCGCCGGTGGCGGTCGTCCGGCTCACCGGCGCCCTGGACCTGGGCACCATGCGCTCGGTGCACCAGGCGCTGGACGGCGCGCTGGCCGCCCAGCCGGAGGCGTTGGTGGTCGATCTCGCCCAGGTGACCGTGCGGGACCGGCTGGCGCTGTCGGTCTTCGCGGCGACGGCCCGGCGTGCCGAGGAGTGGCCGGCCGTGCCGGTGGTGCTCTGCGCCCCGCCGCCGGCGGCCGCCCGGTGGCTGGCCGAATCGACGACGTGCCGGGTGGTCCCGGTGTCGCGGGACTGCGCGGAGGCGACCCGGATGGCCGGCGCGCAGGGCGCGCTGCGGATCCGGGTCCGGTTGGAGCCGGTGGCGGAGGCCTGCCGGCGGGCCCGGGAGCTGGTCGGCGACGCGTGTGCCCGGTGGAACCTGCCCGACGCGGCCGGCCCGGCCGCGCTCGTGCTCACCGAGCTGGTCGGCAACGTGGTCCGGCACGTGGGCACGCCCATGCAGGTGACCGTGACGCTGCGACGGCCGTACCTGCACCTGGCCGTGGTGGACGGCAGCTCGGCGGCGGCCCAACCCGCCGGCCTGGACCTGCGGGCCGAGGGTGGCCGCGGACTGCTGCTGGTCCGCGAGCTGGCGCAGCGCTGGGGCAGCGTGCCGGCGGGGCAGGGTAAGGCCGTCTGGGCGATGCTGCCGGCCACCTGAGGCCCTGGGGCGCTTCGACCGGTACCGGCGATCTGACCGAAATTACCGCTTAATCCTGGTTACATGGTGCGAGGGTCGGGTAGGCACGCCCGTCCTTTCTGCCGTCACGACGGGGTGAGCAGCCATGCCCAAGCGGGTAACCACGGAACCCGTTCGCGATCGGGGCCCGGCGATCCTGGCACCGGCCCGCTTCGGGGGGTTTCCCGGGGCGTTGCGGACGCCGGTCCCCGGCAACTCCCTGATCAAGTTCCTCGCCACCACCGACCACAAGCAGATCGGTGTGCTGTACCTGCTGACCTCCTTCGGGTTCTTCCTGGTGGCCGGCCTGCAGGCGATGGTGATGCGCGCCGAGCTGGCCCGGCCGGGCCTGCAGTTCCTCTCCTCCGAGCAGTACAACCAGCTCTTCACCTCGCACGGCGCGGTGATGCTGCTGCTGTTCGCCACGCCCGCCGCCTTCGGGTTCGCCAACTTCATCGTGCCGATCCAGATCGGCGCGCCGGACGTGTCGTTCCCCCGGCTCAACGCGCTGGCGTACTGGCTGTACCTGTTCGGCGGCCTCATGGTGATCGGCGGGTTCATCACGCCGGGCGGCTCGGCGGACTTCGGCTGGACCGCGTACAGCCCGTTGAGCGACGTCGACCACAGCCCCGGCGTGGGCGCGAACATGTGGGTGCTCGGTCTGGTCGTCTCCGGGTTGGGCACCATCCTCGGCGCGGTCAACCTGATCACCACGATCCTGACCCTGCGGGCGCCCGGCATGACCATGTTCCGGATGCCGATCTTCACCTGGAACATGCTGTTCACCAGCGTGCTGGTGATCCTGGTCTTCCCGCTGCTGGCCGCCGCGCTGCTGGCCCTCTCGGCCGACCGGCTGCTCAACGCGCACGTGTACGACCCGGCCACCGGTGGGCCGATGCTCTGGCAGCACCTGTTCTGGTTCTTCGGCCATCCCGAGGTCTACATCATCGCGCTGCCGTTCTTCGGCATCATCACCGAGATCATCCCGGTGTTCTCCCGCAAGCCGATCTTCGGTTACACCGGCCTGGTGCTGGCGACCATCGCGATCACCGTGCTGTCCATGACGGTGTGGGCGCACCACATGTTCGCCACCGGGCAGGTGCTGCTGCCGTTCTTCAGCATCCTGAGCTACCTGATCGCGGTGCCCACCGGTGTGAAGTTCTTCAACTGGATCGGCACCATGTGGAAGGGGCAGCTCACCTTCGAGACGCCGATGCTGTTCGCCATCGGCTTCCTGGTGACCTTCCTGCTCGGCGGCCTCACCGGGGTGCTGCTGGCCAGCCCGCCGGCGGACTTCCACACCCACGACAGCTACTTCGTGGTGGCGCACTTCCACTACGTGGTGTTCGGCACGGTGGTCTTCGCGCTCTTCGGCGGCTACTACTTCTGGTGGCCGAAGATGACCGGGCGGCTGCTCGACGAGCGGCTCGGCAAGGCGCACTTCTGGACGATGTTCATCGGCTTCCACGGCACCTTCCTGGTGCACCACTGGCTGGGCGCCGAGGGCATGCCCCGCCGGTACGCCGACTACCTACCCAGCGACGGCTTCACCACCCTGAACACCATCTCCAGCATCTTCGCGTTCATCCTCGGCCTGTCCACCCTCTTCTTCATCTACAACGCCTGGAAGTCGTGGCGGTACGGGGCGATGGTGACGGTGGACGACCCGTGGGGCTTCGGCAACTCGCTGGAGTGGGCGACCACCTGCCCGCCACCGCTGCGCAACTTCGACAAGATGCCCCGCATCCGCTCCGAGCGTCCGGCGTTCGACCTCAAGTACGGACCGCTCGTCGCCGACCTGGGCCGGGACCTGCCGCAGCGCACCACGAAGCCGCCACAGCACTTCGGCGACGAGATGCACCTGGAGCACCACGCGCCGGAGTCGCCCGCCCCCGAGGGCGCGCACGGCGCGGCGGAGGCGGCCCGCTACCAGCCGGCGCCCGAGTCCGGCGCCCGCCCGGTGGACGTGCCCGAGCCCGAGGGCATCCGGCGGCCGAGCTTCGAGAGCAGCGACGCGCCGCAGGACGCGCAGGACGCGCCCAAGCCGCACGAACGCTGGCGGCACCCGCACAGCGACGGCGAGAACAAGGACCGCTGAGATTTCGGTACGCGCCAAGGGGCCCGACACCGGACCGGTGTCGGGCCCCTACCGTATTCGGGTGGTCAGTCCCGGGCGGGCGGCAGCCCGGCGGCGGTGAGCGAGCGGCGCACCGCCGGCTGGACCCGGGTCAGCCGCAACGGCACACCGGTACGCTCCGCGGCCTCCCGACCCGCCACCAGCGCGGCGATCCCGCCGGCGTCGAACCCGCCCGCGCCGACCAGGTCGACGACGACCTCGCTCGGCTGGCCGGTGACCGCCTCCAGCATCGCCCGGCGCAACTGGTCCGCGCCGTCCCGGTCGACCTCGCCACCCACCTCGACGACCACCCGGTCACCGTTCTGCCGTACCGAGATGCGGGTCTTGCCCGGGTCCGGTTCGGCGGCGCCGTTCTGCCAGGGCGGCGGCGCGTCCGCGAGCATGGCCTGCCGCAGCCAGGTCAGAGCCCGCGACAGCAGTCGGGACACGTGCATCTGCGAGATGCCGAACCGGGCGGCGATCTCCGCCTGGGTCTGGTTGCCGTAGAAGCGCATGGCGAGGATGCGGCGCTCGCGCCAGGGCAGCCGGTGCAGCAGTCCGCTCACCGTCACCCGGTCGTCGACCGATTCCAGGGCGTTGTCCGACTCGCCGACCAGGTCACCGAACTCCGCCGAGCTCTCCCCGCCGACCGGCGCGTTCAGCGACGCCGGGCTGTAACCGGCCGCCGACTCCAACGCGGCGAGGATCTCCTCCTCCGGCGTCTCCAGCCGGGCCGACAGCTCGGCCACCGACGGCGCGCGGGACAACTCGCTGGTCAGCGCGGCGGTGGCCTGTCCCACCTCGAGGATCAGGTCGCGCAGCCGCCGGGGTACGTGCACACCCCAGGTGCGGTCCCGGAAGTGGCGCTTGATCTCGCCGACGATGGTGATCGCCGCGTACGCGGTGAACGAACCCCGTTCCGGGTCGTACCGGTCGACGGCGTTGACCAGCCCCAAACGGGCCACCTGCTCCAGGTCCTCCAGCGGTTCGCCCCTGCCCCGGTACCGGCGGGCCAGCCGGCCGGCGAACGGCAGCGCGAAGCGGACCAGGTCGTCCCGCGCCTCCTGTCGCCGCTCCGGCGGTAGCCCTTCGATCCGGGCCGCGTACGCCAGCGCCGCCGCGTCGAGGTCCTCCAGACCACGCTCGGTGGGTGGTGGTGTGGTCGTGGTCGTGCTCGTCTGTCCGAACATCCGCGCCTCCCTCAGGAAGGTCCCCCGCCCGGATCGGGAAACCGGTCGTGCGCGTGGTCGGGCCACGCACCGGGCCGGAAAGTGGGTCTGTGACTGGGATGCCAGCGGGCGACAACATCTCTACGCAGCGCGATCAGGTCGTCGCAGCGAGCGATGTTCCCGCTCCTCAGGTACTCAATCACGGGACCCCGGGTTCGCGAGGAAGTTTCGGCGTCCTCCCCTTCAGGAGACGAGCAATCCCTGGTGGCCGCCGGTGTCCCGGAGCACCGCCAGGGCCTCGGCGGCCCCCAGCGGGGGCGGGACGGGCAGGTCGTACGGCTGGGCGCGGATGACCTCGGTGGCCCGGCGGGTCGGTACGGACGTCACCGGGTAGCCACGCGCCGAGGTCCGGTCCAGCGCCCGGCGACGCCGACCGAAGCCGGCGACCGCCAACCACTGCGGCAGGCCGGCCAGGGCGGGCGAGCGCATCCCGGGCGGCTCGGGCAGCACGTCCACCGAACTGAACGTCTCGCTGCCGGCCAGCCACCATTCGGCCTCGTCCACGGTGCGGCGGGTGGCGTTCTCGCACCAGTACGGCACCAGCCCCGCCCGCACCACCTGCCACGGATCGAGCAGCCGACCGCATTCCACCACCAACCGGTCACCGGTCTTACCGGCGGCCCGCAGCCACCGCCGGTAGAGGTCGGCCACCGCGGCGCTCAACGCCGCCGGCCGGGGCACCAGCAGCCGGTGCAGCGGGTGGCCGTGCCGGGTCGCGAAGTCCCGGGCGGCCCGCTCGAATCCCGGGTCCATGCCGTGCTCGGCGTCGCCGGACGGCACCGACACCTCCGGCGGCGCCCACCGGGTCGCGTCCCCGCCCACCGCCCGCAGGACCTGCCGCAGGGCGTGGCTGTCCGGGTGGAAGTCCACCGGGTCCAGCCCGCTGGCCGGAGAGCCGACCTGGAAGCTGTGCCCGGGACCGCCTTCCAGCACGGGCCAGGTGCGCGCGTCGCGCACCAGCAGCACCGGCGCTCCGGCGCTCAGCCGGTCGGTCAGGAACCGCGCGTACGCGACCGGCAGCGACCGCCAGCGGGCGGCCAGCGAGACGGTGACGCCGGTGAGGGTTCCCCGGCTGGCCGGGCAGTGCACTTGCCGCAGGTGCAGGTCGGGGTTGCCGCCGAGCAGCCGCTGGGCGAGCGCGCCCCCGTGCTCCAGCGCCTCCCGGGGACGGTCCACCGCCCCGTCGGTCCAGTGCGCGGTCATCTCGAAGCCGGCGGGCAGCCACGGCACGCCGAGGGCCACCGCGAGATGGGCGGCCGCGCCGTGCGGCGAGCCGATGAGCACCCCGGGGTAGCTGCGGCGCGGGTACTGGTCGACGAACCAGCGCGCCACCCGGGCCGCGTCCACCTCCCCGACCTGCTCGACGGTGAGGGCGACCCGGCCGGCGGCCCGGGTCACCGCGGCCCGGCGTACCGGCTCGGGCGCCGTCGGGAACCGCGAGACGGGCCCGGTGTGCCCGAGGTCGGCGCAGTCCTCGCCGCGCAGCGCGCGGGCGGTGGCGGCGACCAGCACCCGGGCGGCGCTGCCCTGGGTCACGACCCGGTCGCCGGCCAGGCCGGCGCCATCGGCCGTGAGCCCCTTGTGCACCTTGTGCACCGGCCCCACCTTGCCTCGTTCGCTCACCACGCGGCCCGGCTTCCCGTCCCGATGGGGTTCAAACGGGGCATCACCCACCCGGCGGCACAATCCGCTGGTCAGCGGGGTGCGGCGGTCATCACCGGCGATCGGCCGCGCAGGTTTCACCCGGGCTGGCGCGGGCACATCGGGGCCCATGCGCACCGACGACACCAGCGAGCCCGCCGCCGCCACGATCACCCCGTACGAGGACGGTCCGCTGCTCGTGCGCGGGGACTTCGCGCTGGTGACCCCGGACGGCGAGCGGATCGATGCCCGCCGGGGCACGGTGGCGTTGTGCCGCTGCGGCAAGTCGGCGCTCAAGCCGTTCTGCGACGGCACGCACAAGGTGGTCAACTTCCGGGCGGGCGTCACCCGCGAGGGGTGACCCCCGCCCCCGTCGCTCGTTCGAGCCCCCGTCGCTCGGCCCCCTTGATCGAGCCCGCGTCGCCCGGCCCCGTCGCTCGACTCTGCCGCCCGGCCCCGTCGCTCGACTCCGCCGCCCGAACTCTGCCGCTCGGCCCCGTCGCTCGACTCTGCCGCTCGGCCCCTTTGCTCTGCTTACACGGACGCGACACAAACGCCCCGCAACCATTGCCTCGGGTGAAGCAGAGCAAAGGGAGAACATGGACCAGGCGGACCCCTGGCTATGCCGCCACCCAGGAGACCGTCACCAGGGAAGCCACGCCGCCAGCCGGGGGCGGCCACGCCGCCACCCGGAAAGCCACGCCGCCAGCGGGTCCGGACGGGGTCAGACGAACGCGCTCGGCGCCAGCGGGGCGACCGGCACCGCGGTGGTCACCGGTGTCGACCCGACGAGCGGGACGGTCGGCGGCGGGGACGGCAACGCGGGTGAACGCAGCGAGCTGCGGCCGGCCGCCCAACTGTCCAGCAGGTGCGCCGCGAAGAGCCGGTCCACCGCGAGCGCCGCCGCTGCGCCGAAGAGCACGTCCTCCGCGAGCGCCGGCTCGGTCCGGACCAGACCACCGCAGAGGTCGTGCGCGGCGATCTGCTCGTGCACCGCGTCCGCCTCCACGTGCTCGTCGTAGAAGCGGGTGGCCACCTCGTCCAGACCGAGGCGGCGCAGCCCGTTGCCGTAGCGGCGGTTCGGCAGGGACGAGGTCATCTCGAAGGCCGCCAGGTGCCCGAGCAGCGCCCCGCGCAGCCGTCGGTGCAGCCCGAACAGGGACATCAGGTTGTTGGTCGCCAGGGTCACGGCGGGCACCACGTCCAGGTGGGCGCCGTAGCCGGTGTCCATTCCCAACCGGTCGAGGGTGCGCCGGAACAGCTCGGCGTGCATCCGGTCCAGCCGACCGTTGCCGTACTCGTCGGTCTGGATCTCCACGAGGGCGGCCTTGGCGGGGCCGCCGAGGCGCGGCAACGCCCAGCTGTGCGGGTCCGCCTCGCGCAGGTGGTAGATCGAGCGGTGGGCGACGAACTCGCGGAACTGGGTGAGGTCGGCCCGCCGCTGCAGCGCGGCAGCCAGCGACGGCCCGTCGTCGGCCGCCACCAGCTCGGCCAGCCCGGCGGCGACTCCCTCGGCGGGCACCGCCGGTACGCCGGCCAGCCGGCGCAGCGCCGCCTCGAAGGGCCGCTCGGCGCGGGCCCGCAGGGCGAGCAGGGTGGGCTGCCACTCCCAGCCCTCGTCGACGCCCTGCCAGCCGCGGTAGTGCAGCTCGTAGCAGAGGAACAGGGTCAGTTGCAGGTCTTCGTCGGTCAGCGGGTCCGCCGGGTCGAGATCGACGCCGAGGTGCGCGGGCAGGTCGTCCGGCGCGCGGCGCAGCGCAGCGGTCACCGCCGCCGACAGCGGGCCGCGCGGCAGCGGTAGGGGCGCGGGACCGTAGCGGCGGTCGGCGGGTTCCGGCATGGGACCTCCAGCATCGTCGGGCCGCTACTGATGCCCTGGCGGGATGTGCCTAAACGAGATCCTCGACGGCCACGGCCTGCTCCACCTGCTCGCGGACGCGCCGGGCCGGCTCCCCCTCGGCGTACAGGCCCCGCAGGTCGGCGAAGGCCGGCTCCGGGGGCGCCAGCGAGACCGCCGGGTCGACCACGGCCTCCAGGACGCAGGGCCGGTCCGCGGCGAGCGCCTCGTCCCAGGCCGCGCCGACCAGCTCCGGCCGGTCCACCCGGACACCGTGCAGCCCGAGCAGCCGGGCCCAGCCGGCGTACGGGACATCGGGGCGGCGGCGCATCAGGTCCGCTGACGGCTGCCGCCCACCGCCCATCCCGTTGTGGTCGCGGTTGTTGAGCACGAGCACCACCAACCGTGGGTCGGCCCAGTCCTGCCAGTGGTGCGACACCGTGATCATCTCGGCGAGGCCGTTGAGCTGCATGGCCCCGTCGCCGAGCAGCGCGACCACCGGCGCGTCGGGCGCGGCGAGCTTGGCGGCCACCGCGTACGGCAGGGCGCAGCCCATCGAGCCGAGCGTTCCGCACAGTTGCGCGTTCACGCCGGGCGGCAGGACGAGGTGCCGGGCGTACCAGTAGAGGACCGAGCCGACGTCGACCGCGACCGACCCGGCGGGCGGCACCCGGGTGGAGAGCTCCTGGAGCACGAGCTGCGGGTTGATCGGTTCGGCCGGCGCGGCGGCCCGGTCGGCGGCGGTGGCGCGCCAGCGGTCGACGGTGCTCTCCACCGTCGCGCGCCACTGTTGGTGGGGCCGGGCGGGCACCCGTTCCAGCAGTGCCCGCAGCGTCTCGGTGGCGTCCCCGACCAGCGGCACGTCGGCCGGGTAACGGCTGCCGATGCGGGTGCCGTCGATGTCGATCTGCACCGTGCGGGCCTGGTCGGGCATCGGGAAGTAGTCGGTCCACGGGTCGTTCGTGCCGACCAGCAGCAGGGTGTCACAGCCGCCCATCAGCTCGGCCGCGGCCGGGGTACCGACCTCGCCGAGCACCCCGGCGTGGAACGGCAGGCGTTCGTCCAGGATCGGCTTGCCCAGCAGCGACGTCGCCACCCCGGCGCCGAGCCGGTCGGCCAGCTCGACGATCTCGGCGGCGGCGCCCCGGCCGCCCTGGCCCACCAGGATCGCGGTGCGCCGGCCGTTGCCGAGCACCTGGGCGGCGGCGTCGAGGTCCACCTCGTGCGGCAGCACCCGGGCCAGCGGCTCACCGGGGGTCGCCGTGATCACGCCCGCCGCGTGTGTCCCCAGGTCGGGCACCAGGGACTCCTGCAGGTACCGCGGCAGCACCACGCAGGTCGGGCTGCGCGTCGCCGCCGCGGTGCGGAACGCCTGGTCCAGCAGCGCGGGTACGGAGGCGGGGCTGCGGCCGTACTGGACGAACTGGTTGCACACGTCGCCGAACAGGCGGCTCAGCCCGATCTGCTGGTGCGCGCCGCCCAACGGTCCGGTGACGTCCTCGCCGACGATCGCCACGACCGGCTTGCTGTCGAGCTTGGCGTCGTAGAGGCCGTTGAGCAGTTGCACCGCGCTCGGTCCCTGGGTGGCCAGGCAGACCCCGATGCCGCCGGTGAACTTGGCGTGCCCGGTGGCCATGAACGAGGCGGTCTCCTCGTGCCGGGCCGGGATGAACGCCGGGTCGCCCCCGGCGTTCTCCAGCGCCTCGATCAGCGGGGTGATCGCCGCGCCGGGGTAGCCGAAGACGCGCGGGACCCGCCAGGCCCGGAGCCGCTCGACCACCAGGTCCGCGACCCGGCGCTCAGCCATTGCCGCGCCCCGGGGTGCCGGCGTCGACGTAGCGCAGCACCGCCCCGACGCCGTCGGTGAGCTGCGGCGCCTCGTCCGCGCCGAGCACCGTCAACGCCGCGTCGGTGCCGACCAGCGCCCGGACCAGCGCCGCGTCGGCGCGTACCCGCTGCGGGTCGTCGACCGACATCGCGCTCAACTGGGCCGGGTCGACGGCGATCTCGGTCGGCTCGGGGCCGATCCACAGCTCGCCGTTGGCCGACGGGTCGTCGACGATGATCATCGTGTCGACCTGGTTGCGTTGCAGCGCCGAGACGACCGCGTCGAGTCCGGCGCCCACGTCCTCCTGCACGCCGAACTTGTCCAGCGCGGCGGTGATCCGCTGGTCGGCGACCTCCGCGATGGTCTGCACGGTGAGGTCGTCCAGCAGGCTCTGGTCGGCGCCGCCGGCCCGGGAGCCCGCGTCCGTACGGACGACCAGGTCCTGCCAGCGCGGCGGCATCTGCGCGGCGATCATCCCGGTGGCCCGGACGTCACCGGCCACCACCACGACGTCCGCACCGACCCGGTCGGCCAGCTCCACGGTCGCGGCGGTCACGTCGCCGGCGTTCTGGTGCCACGCCTCCATGGCGGCCCGCTGGTAGCGCGACTGCGACCAACCGCCGGGCTGGACCCGCCGCAGCGGGAAGCTCTCCCGGCCGGCGACGTGCGCCCGTCGGGGCACCCCGCCCGCGCTGACCGCGACGGCGTCCGCGCCGGTGCGGTCGGCCAGCACCCGGACCCAGGCCACCTGTTCGCCGCGCTGGGCGAGCAGCGGCATGACGTGCGGCAACGGCCCGAAACTGGCCAGGTCGCGCAGCGGCGGCGCGGACAGGTACTCGGAGAGCGCCACCCGACCGTGGCTGGCGAAGACCGCCAGGCCGTAGTCCCCGGCCATCGGGTCGTGACCCCGGATCACCCGGTCCAGCGCGGCGACGCTCGCCTCGTCCGCCCCCTGTTCGATCAGGCGGCGTTCCAGGGCGCGCCAGCGCAGGTCCAGCGCCGGGTGGGCGTCCTCGGTGTCCGCCGAGGCGTCCAGGTACACCGAGCACCACGGCCCGGGTCGGTCGTAGAGCGGGCGCAGGAAGGACAGCTGCATGCTCGACCCCTTTCCAGCTCGACCCCCCGCTTACCCGGGTCGTCCGGGATGTCACCTGGCGGGCGTGAGCCCGTGACCAGGTTTCATTCACGTCGTTCAACCGAGGACATCGATACGATCAGTGAACACAAGCGGACTCTCGGTGGTGGAGATGGACAGCGGACTCGATACCCGACGGATCGTGCACCCGACGGAGCGGATCGTCACCGGGCGGCTGGTCCGCCTGCTCGACGGCTACACCCGGGAGATACGGGTCGGCCAACCGGTGCTCGTCGCGGTACTCGCCGCCGCCGCGTTCGCCCGGCTGCCGGCCCTGCTGCTGCGCGCGCTGTTCTCCTTCGGCGGCGGTGGCACCCGCCGGCGCTTCAAGGAGCTGAAGCAGGGCCCGGAGTACCTGGTCACCCCGGTACGCCTGCGCAACACCGCCGGTCAGCTCTGCGAGGTGGAACTGCACGGGCACCTGCCGCAGAGCGCCCTGCACCCGGCCGACCAGGTGCAGCTCACGCTTCGCCCGCAGCGTGACCCGGACCTGCCGCCGCGCATCGAGCGGATCGTCAACCTGACCACCGGGCAGTTGCTCACCCCGCGCACCGCGACCCTCTGGTCACACCTCGGGCCGCCGCTGCTGTTGCAGGCGATGATCGGCGCGCTGCTGCTGGCCGGTGTGGTGGCCTGTTCCGCGCTGACCTGAGCGCCGGTGGGCCCGAGCGCGCCGGATCGGCGGCCGGTCAGCCGACCGGGGTGGGCTCGCGGGTCGGTTGGTCGGCGGTGCCGAGCATGCCCCGGCGGTGTGCCCAGCGCTCGAAGATCAGGGTGGCGAACGGCGGCACGGCGCAGGCCAGCGCCACGACGGTCACCGGCAGGCGCCAGCGGCGCAGCCGGGCCACCGCGAGCACCAGCAGCCCGTACGCGATGAACAGGCCGCCGTGGATCGGGCCGAAGATCTTCACGCCCAGCTCGTTGCCGGGCGGCCCGTACTTGACGGCCATCCCGGCCAGCAGGGCCAGCCAGGAGCAGGCCTCGGCGATCGCCGCCACGACGAACAGCCGGGTCACCTTCTCGCGCATCCGGCAATGCTAACGGTGCCGGCCGTTCGCACCCCCGCAGACCACGCAGCGTGCGACAGGGGTCACCGGGGCCACGGCTGGGTAGGAAAGGACCCTCGGGTCTTCCCCGCTCGCCCGGCCCCGTGCGAGGTTAGGGGGAACCAGCGGTGACAGGGCGGTGACCATGGGCGAAGACGTCGGCGTACGGACCTTCAGTCGGGAGGATCGGGCCCGTTACCGGGAAAAGGTGCGGAACTGCCTGGATGTCTTCGCCGAGATGCTGCGGGAGTCGCGGTTCGACATCGACCGGCCGATGACGGGGCTGGAGATCGAGTTGAACCTCGTGGACGAGGCGTCGAATCCGGCGATGCGCAACGCCGACGTGTTGGCGGCCATCGAGGATCCGAGTTTCCAGACGGAGCTGGGCCAGTTCAACATCGAGATCAACGTGCCGCCGCGCCGGTTGACGGGCACCGGCACCGCCGGCTTCGAGGAGCACGTGCGGGCCAGCCTCAACGCGGCCGAGCAGAAGGCCCGCGCGGTGGGCGCGCACATGGTCATGATCGGCATCCTGCCGACGCTGCGCCCCGAGCACCTGACCGCCGAAACGCTCTCGGCCAACCCGCGTTACAAGTTGCTCAACGAGCAGATCTTCGCGGCGCGCGGCGAGGACCTGCCGATCGCCATCTCCGGGGTGGAGCGCCTGGCGGTCACCGCCGACACGATCACCCCGGAGGCGGCCTGCACCAGCACTCAGTTCCACCTCCAGGTCAGCCCGGCGCAGTTCGCCGACTACTGGAACGCCGCCCAGGTGGTCGCCGGCATCCAGGTGGCGCTCGGCGCGAACGCGCCGCTGCTGTTCGGTCGGGAGCTGTGGCGCGAGACCCGCATCCCGCTGTTCCAGCAGGCCACCGACACCAGGCCGGAAGAGATAAAAGCCCAGGGGGTACGCCCCAGAGTCTGGTTCGGCGAACGCTGGATCACCAGCGTCTTCGACCTGTTCGAGGAGAACGTCCGATACTTCCCGGCGCTGCTGCCGGTGTGCGACCCGCAGGACCCGGCGCAGACCCTGGCGGCCGGGGAGGTGCCCAACCTCGCCGAACTGCGGCTGCACAACGGCACGATCTACCGCTGGAACCGCCCGGTGTACGACGTGTCGCGCGGCCGGCCGCACCTGCGCGTGGAAAACCGCGTGCTGCCGGCCGGGCCGACCGTGCTGGACACCATCGCCAACGGCGCCTTCTACTTCGGGCTGGTCCGCGCCCTGGCCGAGTCGGACCGGCCACTGTGGTCGCAGATGTCGTTCAGCGCCGCCGAGGAAAACTTCACCAGCTGCGCCCGGCACGGCATCGATGCGCAGGTCTTCTGGCCCGGCCTCGGCTACCTGCCGGTCACCGAGCTGGTGCTGCGCCGGCTGCTGCCGATGGCGCACCACGGTCTGGACCGGTGGGGTCTCGACCCGACCGAGCGGGACCGGCTGTTGGGCGTCATCGAGCAGCGCTGCCTGACCAGCCGCAACGGCGCGACCTGGCAGGTGGCGACGTTGCACCGGTTGGAGTCCGCCGACCATCTGGACCGACCGGAGGCGCTGCGCGAGGTGGTGCGGCACTACGTGGAGCTGATGCACAGCAACCGACCGGTGCACGAGTGGCCCATCCCCTGACCTTTGTCCGTCCTCTGTGGACCCCCCACGACATCGATCATCGTCATAGGCTGTAGCGGCTCGCACGGCGCTGACGATGGAGGCACGACTGTGGCCGGTTCCGGCACCGATCCCGCTCCGACCCGCACGTCCGCTCGGCCGCCCCTGTCGCGGCGTCGCATGCTGGGCATGGGAGCGGCGGCGGCCGGCGGCGTGGTGCTCGCCGGGCATCCGGACGCCGCGTCCGCGCACGCTGCGCCCGCTTCGCGTACCCGACGAGCGCTGCGGGCTCCGGCGCTGGCACCCGGCGACCGGGTGCGGGTGGTGTCGCCCGGAGGCACCCCCAACCCGACGAACATGGCGCGCGGCATCGAGATCCTGCGGAGCTGGGGCCTGGAGGTGGAGCTGGGTGAGCACGTCTACGCGAAGTACGGCTACCTGGCCGGCACCGACGCGCAGCGCCTGGCGGACCTGAACGCCGCGCTCAACGACCCGGGCGTACGCGGTGTCTTCGCCGCCCGTGGCGGCTACGGCACGCAGCGGATCGTCGATGCGATCGACGTGTCCGGCCTACGCCGCGATCCCCGGGTGGTCGTCGGTTTCAGCGACATCACCAGCCTCCACGGCAGGCTCTGGCGCGAGACCGGGCTGGTCACCTTCTACGGGCCGATGGTCAACTGGAGTGACAGCCGCACCGGCCCCGAGTCGGCCGAGGCGTTGCGAAGCGCGGTGATGACCACCGCGCCCGTCACCATCACCCGGGACCCGGCCGAGACGACCGCCCCGGTGGTGGTGCCGGGGCGCGCGTCGGGTCCACTGCTCGGCGGGACCCTGACGATGCTCTCCACCTCGCTCGGCGCGGCGGACGCGCCGCGCTTCGACGACGCGATCCTGTTCTTCGAGGACGTGGACGAGGCTCCGTACAGCATCGATCGGATGCTGACCGAGCTGCGCCGGGTGGGCGTGCTGTCCCGCGTCGCCGGGGTGGTCGTCGGTCAGATCACCAACAGCGTCGGCGGTGCCGGCGAGTGGGACGCGGCGGCGGTGCTCAAGGACCGCTTGTACGACCTGGGCGTGCCCGTCCTGGGCGGGTTGCGCCTCGGGCACGGCAATGGGCAGCTCACGGTTCCGCTCGGCGCGCGGGCCAGCATCGACGCCGAGGCGGGGACCCTGACCGTGGAGGCCGGGGTCCGCGCCCGCTGAGAGCGTGAGCGCGCTCAGCCCCGCGGGGTGGGTACGCCGAACAGGTCGGTGATGCCGCCGGGCAACTGGGCCAAAAGGTCGTTCCGGTCGTCGTCGTCGAGCGCCTCGGCGACGGTACTCAGCACGACCCGGGCGTGTTCGCGTACCTGGTCCGCGTTGGCGACCTGCTCGCGGTCCCCGACGTGCTTCAGGAAGTCGCCGACGTCCCACCGGCGGCCCTGCGGGTTACGGGTGACGGACGCGTTCAACCGGTCGGGCAGCTGTGCCGCGAGGTTGTCGGCCTCCTGTCCGGCGAGTCGTTCGCCGAGCACCGACAGGACGGCCTGCACCGAGCGCACGGCCTCGTTCTCCCCCAGGCCGCCCCGCTGTCGTACGGTCGCGATCATCTGCTCGTAATCCATGACCCGCTCCCTCCCGTCTCCGGAACGAACGAGCCGCGTTCCCGAGCCCACGGACCACAAACACACCCCTCCCGCGCGCGTCCCCACCCCCTCCCGCGCCGATCTTGCACTTTTGGTTGCCGAGTTGGGGCGATACGCACCCTTTGTCGCCACCGAAAGTGCAAGATCGCGGGGAGCGGAGCGGGGCGGGGCGGAGTGGGGCGGGGCGGGGCGGGGCGGTTAGACCTTGAGGAGGACCTTGGTGCAGTTGTCTTGTTTCTTTTGGAAGATCTTGTAGCCCTTGGGGGCGTCGCGCAGGGGCATGCGGTGGCTGACGATGAAGCTGGGGTCGATCTCGCCGCGTTGGATGCGCTCGAGCAGGGGTCGGGTGTAGCGCTGCACATGACACTGGCCGGTACGCATGATCAGTGAGCGGTTCATGAAGGCGCCCATCGGGAACTTGTCCACGAAGCCGCCGTACGCGCCCACGACCGACACCACTCCCCCGGATCGGCAGGCCAGGATCGCCTCCCGCAACGCGAACGGCCGTTCCGTCTCGGTCCGGGTGGCCTGCTTGGCCCGGTCGTACGCGTACATCGCGGAGTTGCCGTGGTGGCCCTCCAGGCCGACCGCGTCGATGCACGCGTCGGGGCCCCGACCGGCGGTCATCTCGTTGAGGGCGTCCAGCACGTCGACGTCCTCGTAGTTGAGTGTCTCGGCGTCGGCGTGTTCGGCGGCGAGCCGCAGCCGGTACGGGTACCGGTCGATGACGATCACCCGCTCCGCGCCGAGCAGTCGGGCGCTGGCCGCGGCGAGCAGACCCACCGGCCCCGCGCCCCAGATCGCGATGACCTGTCCGGGCTTGATGTCGCACATCTCGGCGCCCATGTAACCGGTCGGGAAGACGTCGGCGAGCATGACGGCCTGGTCGTCGGGGATCTCGTCGGGCACCTTGATCGGGCCGACGTCGGCGAACGGCACCCGCGCGTACTCGGCCTGGCCGCCCGCGTACCCGCCGAGCAGGTGGGAGTAGCCGAAGATGCCGGCCGGCGAGTGGCCCATGACCTTCTCGGCGATGCCGGCGTTGGGGTTGGAGTTCTCGCACACCGAGTAGAGGCCGCGCTGGCAGGAGGAGCAGTGCCCGCAGGCGATCGGGAACGGCACCACCACCCGGTCGCCGGGCTTGAGGTTGCGCACCTGCGGACCGACCTCGACCACCTCGCCCATGAACTCGTGGCCGAGGATGTCGCCCTTGCGCATTGCCGGGATGTAGCCGTGGTAGAGGTGCAGGTCGGAGCCGCAGATCGCGGTGGTACTGACCCGTACGATGGCGTCCCGGGCGTTCATGATCGTCGGGTCGGGCACGTCGATCACCTTGACGGTGTCGGTGCCCATCCAGGCGGTGGCCTTCATTCCTTCGCCCCTTCAAGAAGCGGTCAACGACGGGACGTCGGCAGCGGCTGCGCGGGCCGCTGCATGGCCTGCTGGCGTACGGAGATGCCGTTCGGGCTGCCCTCGGAGCGGACCACCTCGCCCGCCTCCAGCACCTGCTTGAACCGGCGCAGGTCGTCGCGGACCTGCTGCTCGGGCTCCTCACCGAAGAGCTTCGCCACGGCCCGGCCGAGCGCGCCGGCCGGTGGCGCGTAGCGCAGTTGCACCCGGACCTCGGTGCCTCGGTCGCCCGGAGCGGGTACGAATGCGACCCGACCGGCGTTGGCCACCCGGGCGCCGGGCAGTGACCGCCAGGTGATCGACCTGTTCGGCTGGTCGTCGATGATCTCGGCGTCCCACTCGACGCGGCGACCTGCCGGCCCACGGGCGACCCAGTGCGAGATGCGCAGGTCGTCGGCGCGTACCGACTCCAGGTGCGCCATGAACCGGGGCAGGTTCTCCATGTCGCGCCAGAACCGGTACGCCTCGGCGGGCGACCGGTTGACCGTCACCGCGATCTCCATCCGGATCATCCGCGCCCGGGCCCGGCGGGCACGCCCTCCGGCGACGGCGGCGGCGACGTCCAGGGCGGCGATGCCGGCGATCGCGGCGGTGGTCAGCGCCAGTCGGCGGCGTCGCTCACCGCGCCGGTCGGCCATCGCCCTGCCCAGCAGGGTGAGGTCGAGTGCGTCACCGGCCACCCGCGTCCACGTCCAGCCGGTGGGGCGGCGACCGCTGAGCAGGCCGACGGCGTGTACCAGTTCGCGGGCGCCGACGGCCCCGATGACCGCCTGCGCCGCCGGGGAGTCGTCCACGCCGGTCAGTCGCGCGAGCGGTCGGGGCGCGGCCAGCGCGCCCACGCCCAGGGCCAGGCTCAGCAGGCCGAGGGCCCGCGGCAGGGCCGGCGACGCCGGCCCGTCCAGCTCGGGCAGGAGCACGGTCTCGACACGGCTCATGTCCGGTCCCTTCCGGTAGGCGTCGCCGCCGCGGGCAGCGGTGTCCGCTCTGGTGACGGTATGCGGTAGTTGTGGGACGTGCGCCCGGTTCGGGCAGAACGCGGGAATCCCAGTACACCCGCCACCTTCAGTCAGCATCACGACATTGACCGATTTAGATCAAGCGCAGGCCGTTACGGTCGGCTCACCCCCCGTCTCGTCGCCGCGAGGAGCATGCCCGTGAGCCCTACCCTCCTGCGCAAACTGACCACCACCGTCGCCGTCGCGCTACTCGTCGTGCAGGCCGTCGATCCGGCGGTGGCGCGTACCCCCGATCCCGCGCCCGCACCCGGCGGCGTCCGCGCCGTCGTGCGCGACGCGGCCACCGGCGCGCCGGTGCCCCGGGCCTGCGCGGCGCTCGTGCCCACCGACGCCGCGGCGCTGGCGGCGGTCACCCTCGGCCAGGACCAACTCGGTCGGTACGGCGGCTGCGCCGACGAGCAGGGCAACCTGGTGGCCGACAACGTCGCCCCCGGGGAGTACCGGCTGCTCGTGCGCCCCTACGACACGACCCGGCACGGTTGGCAGTGGGTCGGCCGGCACGGCGGCACCGGTGAGCGTGAGCGTGCGTCCGTGGTCCGGGTCCGGGCCGGCGCGGTGACCAGCGCACCCGACATCCGGCTCGATGCGCCGGGCACGGTCGTCGGGGTGGTGACCGACGCGGCGACGGGCGCGCCGGTCCCGCGAGCGCTGGTGATGGTGGTGCCGTACGTGCCGGACCCCAAGTACGACGACCACGGGCCCACCACCGACGAGAACGGCCGCTACACGATCACGGGACTCGGGCCGTACGAGTGGCCGGTGCAGTTCGCCGCGGGCGGTTTCGCCACCGTCTGGTCCGGCGGAGTGGGCACCCGGGCGCAGGCGCGCGCCGTGCGGGTCCGCGCCCAGCGGACGGTGACCCTCAACCAGGCGCTGCCCGCCGGCACCCCGGTCAGCGGGGCGGTACGCGTCGACGAACTGCTCACCTACGCCCAGGTGCTCGCGTTCGACGCGGTGACCGGGGACCTGGCCGGCGTGGCGGACGCGGGCAGTGGATACGCCCTGCGGCTGCTGCCCGGGCAGCGGGTGAAGCTGCGCTGCGACTGCTCGTACGCCCAGCCGGTGTGGCACCGCGACGCGGCCGGTTTCGACACCGCGACCCCGCTGCGGGTCCGGCACGCGCCGGTCGTGGTCGACTTCGACCTCGACTAGAGCAGCCACCGGAGCACGGTGACCAGGCCGACCACGCACAGCGTTACCAGCACCACGCCGATCACCGCCGCCACCAGGCAGCCCAGCCCGTCCCGCCACGAACTCGGCTCCTCGGGACGTGGCCCGTCATCGGTCCAGGTGACGGGCTCGTCCCGTCCGGCCTGCTCCAGCAACCGGGCGAAGCGCGCGCCCGCCACCGGCCCGAGCCGGCCGCTCGGGTCCGTGGTCACCCGCAACGCGCGCAGACGCCGCCAGGCGTTCCCGTAGGCCCGCTCGAACGCCGCGACCTCCCGCGCGCTGGCGTCCTCGCCGAGGAAGCCCCACCGTCCGGCCTCGGCCACGTTGCCCACCTGCCGGTAGAGCGCGGCACGCCGCGCCCGCAACTCCAGGTCATCGGGGTACGCGGCGGTCAGGCTCGCCAGCCGCTGCATCGCGGGGTGCACGTGCCCACGCTCCAGATCGGCCGCCACCTTCGCCAGCACCTGTTCCTTCGCCACGGCGCACATTGTGTGCCGTGCGCCCGCCGTGGCGATACGTCAATTCCGTCGGCCGGAGCGTTAGGAACAGCCCGCAACGGGTAGCCGTCATCCGCTTTTTCCAGGGAGGTGGGATGACGGCGACCAGCGAGTTCTTCGAGCGGCTGGCCGCCGCGTGCCAGGATCCGCGGTTCAGCAAGGTGTGCGGGAGTGTGCGCTTCGACATCTCCGCCGGGGACGACCTGGAGCAGTGGCTCCTGGTCATCGACCACGGGAAACTACGGGTGTCGCAGAGTGGGGACCCCGCCAACACCGTCATCCGGGTGTCGGCGCAGGTGGCCGAGGCGATGGCGCGCGGCGAGGTGAACGGGCTGGCGGCGATCGAGCGTGGCGAGATCCTGGTCGACGGCGACCTCTCCCTGGCGCTGCGTCTCGGGCGGCTGTTTCCCCGCGCGGCCGAGGGTGACCCGGGAGCGGGCCGGCCGACGGCGACCAGTGCGCCGTGAGGGACATCCCGGGCACGGTGTCCTGCATCGACGGCAACACCTTCATCGTGTCGGACGCCAGTGGGGACGTGGAGTCGTCGCCCGGCACACCGGTGGGACTGTTCGCCGCCGACACGCGCTTCCTGTCCCGTTGGGTGCTCACCGTCAATGGCGAACGGCTGGATGCCCTGTCGGTGGACGACAGCCAGTACTACGAGGTCACGTTCTTCGTGGTGCCGGGCGGGGCCGTCGACTACGTGGAGGCGGACGTGTCGGCGATCCGGCGGCGACGCATCGGCCCGGACCTGGTCGAGACGCTGACGATCTTCAACTACGGCCAGGGTGTGGTCGACCTCGACGTACGGCTGGAGGTGGAGGCCGACTTCGCCGACATCTTCGAGATCAAGTTCGACATCCAGGACAAGGTGGGCAGCTACTACACCGACGTCGACGCGAACGAGTTGCGAGTCGGTTATCGACGCGGCATGTACCGGCGTGAGGTCGTCGTGTCGACAAGCGAGGCGGCCAGCATCGACGCGCGTGGTCTGCGGTTCGCGGTGCGGCTGCGGCCCGGGGAGCAGTGGGACACCCGGTTGCAGGTGGTCATGCGGGCACTGCGACCGGACGACGTCGACCTGCGCGCTCCCCTGCGGGCCCAGCGCCCGAGCGAGTCGACGCTGCCGGACAGCGTGCGCGAGTGGGTGGCGCAGGCGCCGACGCTGGACACCGAGAGCGCGACCCTCCAACAGGTGTACCACCGCAGCCTGGTGGACCTCGCGGCGCTGCGTTTCGCGCCGCTGTCGCTCAGCGGAGCTGCCGTACCCGCGGCCGGGCTGCCCTGGTTCATGACCCTGTTCGGCCGGGACAGCCTGCTGACCTGCCTCCAGACCCTGCCCGTCACACCGTCACTGGCCCCGCCGACCCTGCGGATTCTCGCCTCGCTCCAGGGCGCCCGGACCGACGACGTGCTGGAGGAGGATCCCGGCCGGATTCTGCACGAGCTGCGCTACGGGGAGTCGGCCGCGTTCGAGGAGCAGCCGCACTCCCCCTACTACGGGACCGTCGACGCGTCGCCGCTGTTCGTCGTGTTGCTCGACGAGTACGAGCGGTGGAGCGGCGACACCGCGTTGGTGATGGAGTTGGAGCAGGAGGCCCGCGCGGCCCTGACCTGGATCGACACGTACGCGGACCTGACGTCGACCGGCTACGTCTGGTACCGGCGCCGCAACCGGGCCACCGGCCTGGACAACCAGTGCTGGAAGGACTCCTGGGACAGCATCTCCTACGCCGACGGCAGGCTGCCCGGCTTCCCGAGGGCGACCTGCGAGGTCCAGGGGTACGCCTACGACGCCAAGCTCCGCGGGGCGCGGATGGCGCGCGCCTTCTGGGGTGACCCGGCCTACGCCGAGCGGCTGGAACGGGAGGCGGCGGCGTTGTACGAGCGTTTCAACCGGGATTTCTGGCTGGAGGACCGGGGCTACTACGCCCTCGCGCTCGACCACGACGGCACGCCCGTGGACAGCCTCTCCTCGAACATCGGGCACCTGCTGTGGAGTGGCATCGTGGCGCCCGACCGGGCCGCGCGGGTGGTGGAGCACCTGATGGGTCCGGCGCTCTTCTCCGGCTGGGGCGTACGGACCTTCGCCGCCGGGCAGAGCCGCTACAACCCGCTCGGCTACCACAACGGCACGGTCTGGCCGTTCGACAACTCGTTCATCGCGTGGGGCCTGCGCCGTTACGGGTTCCTCAGCGAGGCGGGTCGGATCGCCGAGGGCATCCTGTCCGCCGCGACCTACTTCCAGGGGCGGCTGCCCGAGGCGTTCGGCGGCTTCGACCGCAGCACCACCCGGTACCCGGTCCGATATCCCACCGCCGGCAGCCCGCAGGCGTGGTCCAGCGGCGCGCCGATGCTGTTGCTGCGCACCATGCTCGGCCTCGACCCGCACGAGGAACACCTGGCCGTGAACCCGGCGCTGCCGTCCGCCTTCGACCGGATCGCGCTGCTGGACATCCCCGGGCGCTGGGGGCGCGTCGACGCGTACGCCCGTCACCGCCCGGACCGGAACTAGCGTGCGTGCAGGACGTCGCGGGCCTGTTCGGCGGCGCGGGTGATGCTCTCGCTCATGAAGTCGAGGAAGCGGGCGACGTTCTCCAGGCGGGCGGCGGCGGGGGTGTGCTGGCCCAGGACGGCGACGCCCTGGCGTGCGGTCGCGGAGAGCTGGTCGTTCGCCCGGGCGCTGGCGATCGTCGCCTGGTAGAAGAGTTCGGTGTCGACGACGTAACGGTCGCGGCGGCGCTCGTCCCGCTCCCGGCGCACGAGGCTCTGACTCTCCAGGAAGCTGATCGCCTTGGAGATGGACGCCGGGCTGACGTGCAGGCGCTGGGCCAGCTCCGCCGCGGTGAGGCTGCCCGTGTCGGTGGTGAACAGGCAGGTCAGCACCCGGGCCCCCATCTTGTTCAGGCCCGATGACATGAGGACCGTCGTGAACGTCTCCGCGTACTCGGCGACCGCCTCGGCATCGCGGCCGTGCGGCTGCGGGACCGACCCGCCGCTCCGGGTGGCGGCCGGTGCGCGGCGGCGGGCGCGACGTTCGGTGGCACGGTGGGCGAGGTCCGCGCGGTAGGCGTTCGGGCCGCCGTTGCGCAACACCTCGCGGGTGACGGTCGAGGTCGGACGGTCGAGGCGACGGGCGATCTCGGCGTACGGGAGGTTGTCGGCCAAGCCCGACGCGATCTGCTGACGTTCCTGCTGGGTGAGCCTGCCTCCCGGCACGGTGGTCTCCTCGGTGTGGTCGTCCTGCGCGGCCCCGCCACCATAGCGTTCACCATCAGCCTATTGCAATGGCAACACCGGCGAGCGTTGCTTTATCAGCAGGACCGTTGCAACGTTTATAGCCCTTTGAGCTGCTAATACTCGATGTAGATGCAATTTGCTCGTTGCCGTAGCATGGAAAGCAACGTAGCGTTTCTGATGTCAGAAAGGCCGGAACGAGCATCGGAGAACGCCGTGCAGAGCTTCGCCACCCCCGCCCCCATCGCCGCCGTCCTGGACATCCCCGCCGGACGCGTCCAGTTCATCGCCGCCGACCGCGCCGACACCATCGTCGAGGTCCGACCCGCCGACGCCGGCCGCAGCCGCGACACCCGCGCCGCCGAGCAGACCACCATCGGGTACGCCGACGGCGTCCTGCGGGTCACCACCGCCTCCCCCGCCAACCAGCTCCTGGGCGCCACCGGCTCGGTGGAGGTCACCGTCCAACTGCCCACCGACTCGCGGGTCGAGGTCAGGGCCGCCAGCGCCGAGCTGCGCGGCGTCGGCCGCCTCGGTGACGTCACCGTGGACGGCGCGTACCGCCACATCAAGGTCGACGAGGCGGCGAGCATGCGGCTCACCGCGATCGACGGCACCGTCGAGGTCGGTCGGCTCAACGGCCCCGCCGAGATCAGCACCACGCGGGGCGACATCCGCGTCGCGCAGGCGACGCGCGGCCGGGTCGTGCTGCGTACCCGGTCCGGCGACATCTCGGTCGCCGCGGCCAGCGGCGTCTCGGCCTCCCTGGACGCCGGAACCGACCACGGCCGCGTCAGCAACGCCCTGGTCAACCACGGCAGCGCCGACCTCGACATCCACGCCACCACCTCGCGCGGCGACATCACCGCCCGCAGCCTCTGACACCACAACCCCAAAGGAGTACGACCATGACGACGCCCAACCCCTCCCCCACCCATTCGACGTGGACCGGCATGGTGCCGGTCGACGACACCGCCCTGGCCGTCACCGACACCGGCGGCACCGGCGTGCCGGTGCTCTACCTCAACGGCCAGTTCGCCACCCAGGGGTACTGGCGGCAGGTCCTCGCCGACCTGGGCACCCGATGGCGGCACATCACCTACGACGAGCGAGCGCGGGGCAGAAAATCGGGGCGCTCGGCGGACTACTCGTTCGAAGCGGCCGTGCGGGACGTCGACGCCGTCCTCGCCGCCCGCGGCGTGCAGCGGGCGGTCATCGTCGGCTGGTCGTACGGGGCCGTGGTCGCGGCGCACTGGGCCAATCGCAACCCGGAGCGCACCATCGGCACGGTGCTGGTCGACGGCGCGTTCCCGCACGACTGGCTGGACGAGGCAATGGAGCAGCGGATCCGCAAGCTGTTCCGGCGCCTGCGCCTCATCGCGCCGCTGCTGCGGCCGACCGGGCTGATGCCCCGGATGAGCGCCGCCCAGCAGGCGGAGAGCAACATCGAACTGGGCCGGCTCTCCCGCGAACGCGAACTGGGCCCGGTGCTCGACGCCATCACCGTGCCGGTGCGGTACGTGGTCGCCTCGGGAACGTCCCTCGGCAGCAAGGGTGACGAGCAGGAACGTATCCGCGCCAGCCTCGACGCGGTGACCGTCCGCAACCCGAACATCCAGGTCCACGCCAAGGTGGCCAGCAACCACGGCGCGATCCTCAAGAAGGACTTCGCGACCGTCGCCCAGGCGGTACGCGAGGTCGCCGCCCTCGACAGCGCGGACCGCTGAGCCGCCGACCCACCCACCCCGGCCCTCGCAGCCGCAGCCCCCGACCCCCGGCCGCCTCGCCGTCGCGTGGTGGCCGGGGCGTCTGATTCGCCTGTGACATCAGCTCCAAAGGATCCACGCACCCACCCACGATCCTCGCGGCCGACGGCGATCGGTCGGCGGCAGAACGTCGAACAACCACTGTGGAGGGATCATGGTAGGAAGGAGACGATTCGCCGCACACCCGGGAGGACCGCCGTGGGTCGTACTCATATGTCTCGCCGTTCCCTGCTGGCCGCCGGTGGCGCGACGGCCGTCGCGCTCGGCGCGGCCGTCGCGGGTCCGTCGTCGGCGAGCGCCGCCGCGCCGCCCGCCGACGATCCGGTCGGTACGCCGGCCGAGGCGCTGCGTCGACTGCTCACCGGCAACCACCGCTTCACCAGCGGTCACGGCCGACACCCGCACCAGAGCCTGGACGACCTGCACCGCCTCGCCGCCGGCCAGCACCCGTTCGCCGTCACGGTCGGCTGCGCGGACTCCCGGGTCGCGCCCGAGGTGCTGTTCGACCAGGGGCTCGGTGACCTGTTCGACAACCGGGTGGCCGGCAACATCGTCGACGACCTGCTGCTGGGCAGCGTGGAGTTCGCCGTGGAGGAGTTCGGCAGCCTGCTGATCGTCGTCCTGGGGCACGAACGCTGTGGCGCGATCACGGCCACCATCGACACCATCCGCACCGGCGGCACCGCTCCGGGCCACATCGGCACCATCGTCGAGAGCCTGCGCCCGGTGGTCGAGCCGGTGCTGAACCAGCCCGGCGACCCGGTGGAGAACGGCGTTCGCGCCAACATCGCCGCCCAGGTGCGGGCGCTCTCGGCCCGCAGCCCGATCATCGCCGAGAAGGTGCACCAGGGCGCTCTGCGGGTCGTGGGCGCCCGCTACGACCTGGACAACGGGCGGGTCTCACTGGTCGCCTGACGACCGCCGCCGTCGCGCGGAGTGGGCATCAGCGGGGTCGCTGACGCCGGTGGTGTTGCCCCGCTATCCGGGCCATCAGGCCCTGATACGCCCTGGCCCGGTCAGCCGGCTGCGGGGACAGTCCATCCACGCTCATTCGCGCGTACTCCTCCCGCTCGGTCGCGGCGGCCAACGCGTCGACGGCCGCCCGGTACGCACGCTCCTGTTCCCGGTGGCGTTCGTACCAGGCGCGGCCGGACCGGCCCGCCAGATAGACCCCGGCCGCCACGCAGCCGAATGTGATGAGCACCAGGAACATGAACGCCACCACCTCCGCGAAGGAGGGCCATGTCCCGGCCCGGCCGAGGGACTGTTCCAACCGGTGGTGGTCCCGGGCGTCGAGATAGTCGCCGGCGGCAGCGCCGGCCAGCATGAGGAAGAGCGAGAAGGTGATCAGCTGTAGCAGCAGCCCGTACCGGGACCGATCGATCCAGGCGGCGAACGAGGTCGGGGAAGCCCGGTAGGCGCCACCGAGCCGGAACGCGGTCGCGCCAAGCACGAGCGCGGCCGCCAGCCCGCCCGCCAGGAGCTGGAGGCTCAGGATGCCCGCCACCCTGGGAGAGGACCAGCCCCACGCGTAACAGCTGACCAGGACGAGCAGGCCGGTCCAACCGGCCACAAACACCATCGCCCGCCGTACGGCCGCGGCCCGAGCCGCCGGGGCGCTCCGGTCCGCCTCAGCGCTGCGCCACCTGTCGATCTGCTCCTGCGCGGCACGACGCTCGTCGGCGGCCTGACGTCGCTCCGCCTCCCGTCGGGCACGCTCGTCGGCCCGCCGGGCGTCCTGCGCCTGCCGCCGGGCCCGCTCGTCGGGAGTAACGAAAGGCGCCAGCACGACGGGACGGCTGTGCTGGCGCAGCGGGTGCCGCACCGGGAGTTCGGCGGGCGCCTGCCACCCGAAGCCTGTACCGAGCACCACCCGCATCCCACCGAGCAGACGGTCCGGCAGCAGCGTCGCGACCCGGGTGGCGTTGCGCCGGTCGTCCAGCCCGTCGACGACCAGCACCAGCCGCTCGTCCCGCCGCTCGCACGCCTGGGCGGCGTCGGCGTACCGGCCCAACAGGTGCGCCTCCCGGGTGGACCCGGTGAGATGCCCGGGCATCGACCCGTCGGTCAGCTCGACCAACTGCTCCAACACCACGTCCACGAACGCGTCGCGGGTCTCCCGCTCGGTGCGACCGGCGACGACGAAGTACGACACCACCCGTACGCCCGGCGGCGGGTGCAGGACGAACCAGGACAGCAGCGCCGTCATCCCGGCGCCCCGGCCCGCCTCCCACCGCAGGTAGCCGTCCGGTCCGTCGCCGGTGCAGAACGCCGCGAGCCGCGCCAGCTCGTCGTCCCGATCGCGCAGGTCCGCGGGGGCGATCCGGTCCACCTCGGCCAGGTAAGCCGACCGCACCACGGGCCCGAAACTGTTGTACTGCACGTTGTGGTCGCCGAACTGCACACCACGCGCCTGGCGAGCGTCCACGTCGCGCGACCGGTCGTCCTCCGGCTGCCCGCTCGCGCCCATCCACCCAGCTACCTCAGTTGAAGGTGTTGTACTGGATGTTGGAATCGCCGACCTGGACGCCCTTGGCCCCCCGCAGGTCGACATGCCCGATCTCTGTGCGCGCCCCGGCCCGGGCCTGCGCCAACAGGTCCCGGGCGAGGCGGAGGATCTGCTCGTCCCGGTCCACGCCCGCGCGGGTGAGGTCGTCGGCGAGGCGTACCTGCCAGACGCCCGACTCATCGCCCTCGGCGTCCAACGACCGCAGCGCCTGCTGACCGTCGCCGCTCAGCCGCCGCCGCACCAAAGCGCGGAAGCTCTCGGCCGCGTCGCGGACCGTGGCACTCGTCGCGTCGGCGACGCCGGTCGACGCGCCGAGCGCCAGGGCGGCGAGAAGCAACTCCACACCATCCACGCGCGCCTCCGTCATCGACACCGTCGCGATGCCCCCATTGCACCACCCGGCGGGCACAGGCGGACACCCGCGCGGGCTGCCCGAGCCGGCGCAGCGGATCGATGGCAACCCATCCAAGCAGGTCACCGGCCACACTCGGGCAGTGTCCGGATCACGACAACCCGACGCCACACCTTCCAGGACGGCGGGCTCCAGGGAACCGGCCGAGGCGGGCGGGCGTCTCACCGATGATCGCTCGTTAAGCCTGTAGTGCCCAGAAGGTGACCTGCTGCCGCGAGGAATTGTGATCATGCGTCGACGCCTGACCGCTCTGCTGTCCGTACCGCTGCTCGCCCTTCCCGCCGCGTGCGCCGCCGCATCGGCGACACCGCAGGCACCGCCGGCCTTCACTACGCCCGCACCCGCGCAGTCGTACTGGCCGGGCCAGGACGAGTTGATGGCTGCCGCCGGGGTGGTGGAGGACCACGCCGCCCGAAACTGGTCGCGTGTGTACACCTCGGTCAGCCTCGACGTACCCGCAGGGGTGCTGCTGGTCCACCGCGTCCCCACCCCCGGCTTCGACGCGGAGATCCGCCCGCTGGTACGCGGGGTGACCGTGCGCTTCGTCGACACCGCCCACTCCGCGCGGACGCTCGACGGGTGGTTCGAGCGGGTCCAGGCCGATGTGAGCTACTGGCAGCGTCGCGGCGTGACGATCCACAGCCTGTGGTGGAACGGTGAGGGCTCGGCCGGTCGCTGTCTGACCGTGGAGGTGGCGAACCCACGGCGCGACGCGGCCCTCATCACCAAGCACTACACGGACATGTCCATCTGCGTACGCCAGGGAGGGCCGGCGGAGCCACTCACCGCGAACTGACCGACCGCGGCTAGGGTGCGGTCATGGTCGATCGTCGCCAGGTGATGAACTTCCGGGTCCGGGCGCAGCAGCTCGACCGGGACGACGGCACGCTCGCCGACACCGCCGTCCTGGACCTCGGTGTGCAGAACACCGGCCCGGACGGCGCCCGGTGGGCCCTCGCCATCCGCGGGGTCGACGTGACCGCGCTGTCCGACGCCGACATGGTCCTGCTGTGGACGGTGCGGGGCGCTCCCCACCTCTACCGCAGGGTTGACGTCGGGCACGTCGTGGCCGCCATCGAGCCGTTCTCGGACGCCGACGCGGGCAAGCGCATCTACGACGCGTCGAAGCCGTTGAAGGCCGCGAGCATCAGCAACCTCGCCGCCCTCGACGAGGTGGCCGCCGCCATGCGGAAGATCGTCACCACACCGACGGTCAAGGGCGACGTCTCCGGCCGCCTGGCCACCCTGCTGCCCGAGCCGTACCTGCGGTTCTGCCGGCCGTGCGACGCCACCCACCTCTACGAGATGCCGTTCCGGCTCGCCGCCGCCCGAGCCGGTCTGGAGTTGCAGCTCGACACGTCACCGCCGGTCCTGCGGCGCATCACGGGATTCCGTAAGGCGTCCGCGCCGGGTGACCGGTTCGACCTCGTCCGCGCGTACCTCCGGCTGCTCGGTCCGGCCACGCCGAAGCACGTCGCCGACTACCTCGACGCGCCGGTCAAGGACGTGAAGGCGCGTTGGCCCGACGACGTGGTGGACGTGACGGTGGACGGCGAGACGCGCTCGCTGCTGGCCGCCGACGCCGAGGCGCTGACGTCGGCCGAGGTCAGCGCAACCCGCCTGCTCGGCCCGTTCGACCTGTTCCTGCAGGCGAAGGACCGGGCGACGCTGGTGCCCGACGCCGCCCACGTCAAGGAGTTGTGGCCGGTGCTGGGTCGCCCCGGCGCGGTCCTGGTCGACGGTGAGATCGTCGGCACCTGGCGTCCCCGCAAGTCCGGCAAGACGTTAACGGTCGCGGTCGAGCCCTGGCGCACGCTGTCGGCCGGCACGCGCGACGCCATCAGCGCACAGGCCGAACGCCTCGCCACGCACCGGTCCACCACGCTGGCCGGCGTCGACTTCGCCCGCTAGAAACAGAAAGCGTCAGCGCGGCACCCGGGTACGCCGGTAGTAGGACCAGCCGGCCAGCGGCAACGCGATCGCCCAGGCCAGGAGCAGCGGGAGGCCGATCAGGACACCCGTCGGGGTGAAGATGTCCTGGTCACTGGAGTCGGAGAGGTCGGCGGCGAACTGCCAGGGCAGGGTCGCCGCGTAGCCGATCATCAGGGCGGAGCCCAGCACCGTGGGCGTGAGCGGCACCCACGGTGGTACCCGATGGCCGCGCAGCCACGGCAGCCACCGAGGAAAGGTACGCCCCCAGTCGCTGATCAGACCGAGGGCCAGCACTCCCCCGAGCCCGGCGAGGACGCACAGCAGGCCCAGGTAGAACGCGCCGGCCGGCAGACCCAGGAACCCGTCCACGGGGTGGTCGCCGACGCCGGGCCCGCGACCGTGGTACCACTCCTCGAATGGCTCGGCGTGTGCGAACAGCGGGATGCCGAGGATCCAGGGCACGTGCAGGGGGATGAAGCCCAGCACGGGCGCGATCCACGCGACGTGTCCGGCTCGGCGTGCCCAGGGAGGCGGCGGCGATTGTCGGGTGCTCTGTTTCATGGTCGTCACTCCGTACCCGTGCGGTGGTTTCTTCGGATTCCACGCTGCGCTGCCGGCGGGCCCGCCGGATCCCCGCGCAGAGGGAGCCGGGTCCCCGGGTCCGGGAGGCACGGCCCGCGCGACGAACGCCCGATCCACCGGTACGGACGAGTGCGGCATGGCAGACTGTGGCTGCCCTCGGCCGTCGACACCAGCCAGCGAACCCCTCAGGTTCGGCCCGCCAGCGGCGGGTGGGAGGGGGCGAGAATGCAGCCGGGCTGGCTCTCGACGCTCGCCTGGATCTCGCTTGCGGTCGGCGTCGTCAGCTTCGTGATCGTCCTGGTCGACACCTACCTCTACGGGCACCGCCAGCCGGCCAGGGTCATGGAGATCGTCTGGCTGGTGACCGTCCTGTACGTCGGTCCGGTAGCCGTCCGCCTCTACTGGAACTGGGGTAGACCCGGGCCGCGCGCCCCGAACCGGCGGGGGGTCGTCGTGACCCAGGTGTCCCGTTGTGGCGCGCACTGCGCTCTCGGTTTCATCGTCGCCGAGGTCGCGCTGTACGGACTCGACCTGTCCCCGGACCTGCTGTGGATCGACTACGCCGGCGACTACCTGATGGCGGTGACGATCGCCGTGCTCTTCCGGCTCTTCGAGGGTCCTCGGCGCAGTGTCACGCGGATCTGGTCCGCGCTGAGGACGGTCGTGAAGGTGGAACTGCTGACCATCACCACGTTCGAGGTGGCGCTCTTCGTGTGGCTGACGCTGGCGCACCACATGGTCTCCGGGGAGTCACCCCTGCGGCCGGACAGCCCCACGTTCTGGTTCGTCGGCCAGCTCGGGCTGATCGCCGGGTTCGTCGCGGCCTGGCCCGCCGCCACCTGGCAGATCGGCCGAGGGCGGGCGATCGCGGCCCGCTGATCGCGATCGGCCCACCTACGGTCGCCCTTCGGCGGTCGCCCGGCCGATCGGGAACCGTACGCCGGTGAGGTCCTCCGAGACGTCCCAGAGGCGTTGCTGCACGGCTAGGTCGTACGACTCGGGGCTCGACGTGACGAGCTTCGGGTGGCCACGCGCCTCGCCCAGGCCGTCGGGGCCGTAGTACTGCCCACCGAGCACGGCCGGGTCGGTGGCGGCGCGCAGGGTGGGCAGCGCGCCCGCCGCGGCGGGCTGGGTGATCACGGGGGCGAGCGCGGTGATCGGCGCGCGGACGATCGCGGGTGAGTTGCGGACCAGTTCGGTGTTGGAGACGCCGGGGTGCGCGGCCACCGCGACGGTGGTGCCGTGCGGGGCGAGCCGGCGTTGCAACTCGTAGGTGAACATCAGGTTGGCGAGCTTGGACTGGCCGTAGGCGGCGACCCGGCTGTACGACCGCTCCCACTGCAGGTCGTCGAATCCGATGGCGGCGCGGATGCGGTGCCCGACGCTGCTGACCGTGACCACCCGGGAGCCGGGCACCGGCAACAGCACATCGATCAGCAGGCCGGTGAGCGCGAAGTGGCCCAGGTGGTTGGTGCCGAACTGCATCTCGAAGCCGTCGCGGGTGGTCTGCTTCGGCGTGTACATCACGCCGGCGTTGTTGATGAGCAGGTCGATGCGCGGGTGGCTGGCACGCAGGTCGGCGGCGGCGGCGCGGACCGAATCCAGCGAGGTCAGATCCAGTTCCTGTACGGAGACGTCGCCGCTCATCCGGGCGGCGGCGCGCTTGCCCTTCTCGGTGTCGCGCACGGCCAGCACGACCGACGCCCCGCGCTCGGCGAGCAGCCGGGCGGTCTCGAAGCCCAGGCCGGTGTTGGCGCCGGTGACCACGGCCACCCGGCCGTCCTGGCGCGGAATCTGCTGCTCGGTCCACTTCATCTCAGGCTCCCAAGGTACCGTCGGTAAGTTATGCTCGAAACGCTAATGTACCGCCGGTACACTGTCAAGAGACCGCCGGTACCTAAGTTAGGGTTCACCTCATGACCTTCCAGCGAGCGCGCAGCGAGGAGCAGCGTGCGGTCCGACGCCAGGCGATCCTGGAGACGACCTCGGCGATGCTCGACGAGATGCCGGTGGCCGACGTGACCCTCAACGAGTTGAGCCGGCGGGTCGGTCTGGCCAAGACGGCGGTGCTGCGCTACTTCGAGTCCCGTGAGGCGGTGCTGCTCGACCTGCTGGACGACCGGACCACGACCTGGCTGGCCGAGTTGGAGCAGGAGTTGGCCCAGGGCGTCGACCCGAGCCGATCGGCGTCGGAGCGGGCCGAGCAGGTGGCCGACGTGCTCAGCCGGTCGCTCGCCGCCCAGACGGTGCTCTGTGATCTCTTCGGCGCGCAGGGCGGGGTGCTCGAACACAACGTCTCGGTCGAGGCGGCCCGCCGGCACAAGCGAGCCTCGCTGGCCAACCTCGCGGTGATGGCCGGCCTGGTCAGCCGGCACCTGCCCGAGGTCGGCGACCGCGCCGACCTCTTCTGCCTTCAGGTCCTCCTGGTGGCCGGCGCGTTCTCCGCCTACAACACGCCGCCCCCGAGCCTGCTCGCCGTCTACGAGTCCGAGCCGGCGCTCGCCGTCTACCACATCGACCTGCGGACAGCCCTGCGCATCGCGATCAGCACGCACCTCCTGGGCGTGCTGCCACGCTCCTGAGCCCCGGTGCGCACGTGTGGGCGCGAAACTCGATGGTCATGACGCGACCCGCCGTCTATCGTGGCCCGCCGTGCTGTCGAACGAAGAGATCATCGGACGCGCCCTGGATCGGATCGAGGCAGGGTACGTCTTTCCTGCGAAGGTCGAGGACATCGACGCCGCGATCCGGCGGCGTCTCGCGGCGGGTGAGTACGACGACCTGGACGGGCCGGCGCTCTGCGAGGCGGTGACCGCTCACCTGCAGCAGGTGTGCCCGGACAAGCATCTGCGGCTGCTGTGGTCGGACCAGCCGCAGTCGCTGGATCCCGCGGACGAGGACGGGGGGAAGGCGGCGTTCCTCGCCCTGCTCCGGACGGAGAACCAGGGCATCCGCCGGGTCGAGCAGGTGGACGGTACGGTCGGGCTCATCGACGTGCGGCGCATCGCGTACGCCGACGAGGGGGCCGGCGCGATCGGTGCGGCCATGCAACTGGTCGCCCTCAGCTCGGCGCTCATCCTGGACCTACGCGCGTGCTCCGGCGGAGCGCCGGAAGGAGCCGCGATGTGGTGCAGCTACTTCTTCCCCGACGATCAGGTGCACCTCAACGACTTCTACGAACGGTCCACCGGCGCCACCCGCCAGTTCTGGACCGCCGCGCACCTTCCCGCGCCGCGCTATCTGGACCGCCCGGTCTACGTGCTCACCAGCGCGTCGACGTTCTCCGGGGGCGAGGACGTCGCGTACACCCTCCAGGCGCACGGTCGAGCCGTCGTCGTCGGTGAGACGACCCGGGGCGGCGCGCATCCGACGGCCCGCCACGCGGTCACCGAACACATCCTGGTGACCGTCCCGACCGCCCGGACCATCAACAGCGTCACCGGTACCAACTGGGAGGGCGTTGGAGTGGTCCCCGACGTACCCGTGCCGGCCGACCAGGCACTCGACGCGGCGCTCACGGCCATCGCGAACGTCTAGGCGGTGTCTTCAAAGGATCTTGGTGGGGCAGGATATAGCACGTGCCTCGATGGACTGAGTCGGACTCTGGCGTTCGTGCTCTCGGGCCGCAACGTCAACGACTGCACCCGCTTCAGGCACACCGTGCGCCTTCGCGACCGCCACGCCATCCGACCGGCAGCGACAACACCCTGATAAGGGTGATGCCTGTCAGTCATCTAGATGACTCACAGGCATCACCCCCATCAGCATTACCGCCGCCGCTCAGCGCCGCGGCCCGACCGCGCTGATCGCGGCCTCGTTCCAGGCCACCGTCACCATCGCCACGCCTCCAGTGGTTGTGAACCTTTGAAGACACGGCCTAGGGCGGCCGGGGTCTGCGCGCCGTTCCGTGTTCCCGGCCGGTCGGGCACCGACCGGGTTGCGGACGTGCCTGGTCGATGATCGGATGCCGTCATGCCGGGGACCTGTCGTAGCTCCTCGACCTCGTATCGGGCCGCCGACGGCAGTGAGCTGCCTCTGCTGGTCTTCGAGCCGGCCGAGGGCACACCGCCGCGCGCCGGCATCGTCCTCTTCCACGGCGGCGCCCTGCGCCGCGGATCGCCCGACGGCCTCGCCCCGCACTGCCGGGCACTGGCGTCGCGGGGAATCCTGGCGGTGTCGGCCGGGTACCGGCTGCTGGACCAGGGCGCGACCAGCATCGACGACTGCCTCGGCGACGTGCGGCGCGCGGTCGCGCGGTTCGGCCGGCTGGCCGCGTCGCGCGGGCTCGACGCGTCGCGGCTGGCCTCGGGCGGCAGTTCGGCCGGCGCTCACCTGGCGATGCTGGCGGCCCTGACGGCACCGGAGCGCGGCGTCCCGGCCGTGGTGGCCCTCAATCCGGCGGGACTCGACCTGGGCGCTCTCGCGCCCGAGGCGCAGCGCCGCCTGGAACGGCAGGTTGGCCTCGACGCGGGCCGGCTGATCGAGTATTCGCTGATCGAGCGGGTCCGGCCGGGCAGTCCGCCGACGCAGATCCACCACGGCACCCGCGACGAGGTCGAGCCGATCGACTCCGCGCGGCGCTTCCGCGACGCGATGACGCGCGCCGGCAACGAGTGCGCCCTCCTGGAGTACGAGGACGCCGCGCACGGCTTCCACTACCCCGGCGGCGGTGGACACTTCGACGACGTCATCGACGCCACGACACTGTTCCTCCTCGACCGCATCGCCACGAACTGAACAACGCACGGGCCGGGCCGGTCGTTCGCCTACCCGTGCGGCGAGTCGGTACTCGACTGACCCCTTGTCAGCGAGATCGGGGCGCCCAGCTGCCAAGATCCGCACAACTTCCCTGATACTGCTGCCTCCGCCACCCGGGAGACACCAACATCCCTGATGTTGTGCGGATCTTGGGAGCGGATCGGCGTGGCGGAGGCACGCTGACCGGGAGCCGGGCCGCGGCGATGTCGGCGATCAGGATTCGCGCTTGGCCTTGGTGCGCCGGGGCCGCCGGCGAGGGGTGTCGTCGCCGCCGGCAAGACGGGTGAAGGTGAGCATGTTCGCCAGCGCCACGGCGACGATCGCGAGGCCGACCTGGATCGCGAGCACGATCCAGTCCCAGCGCAGCACCCACACCTTCACCCCGGCGTCGTCGTCGACGTGCAGCGCCTTGGCGACCACGGTGCCCAGCACCGCCGAGCCGACCCCGAGAACGAACGTGGCGAAGATGCCGATCCGCTGCCGCCCCGGCAGGATGAGCCGGCCGAGCAGGCCGACGAGGGCGCCGATGAGCACCGCGCCGAGATAACCGGTTACCAGCATTGCCGTCTCTCCCCTTCCAGCAGTGCGGGGATACATGCCCGATTCTCACGTTCCCGGAAACCCCGCCAGCACCGAGCCCCTGGGGATCACCGGTCCTTGCGGAGCAGCGCGGTCACCGCCTCGCCGTCGGCCGTGCCGAAGGTGCCGTCGGTGGGATGTCCCAACGCCGCGCCGAGGGTGCGTACGTGCAGGTCGACCACCGCCTCCACCAGGTCGGCCAGCACGGACACCGTACTGCGGCCCTGTCGCCAGCCCACCACGCACAGGCCGACGCCGACGATCGCCGCGGGCCACCACAGCAGGCCGAGCGCCAGATACAGCAACCCCCAGCCCACCCGTCGGGCGGCGCCGGCGAAGTCGGCCTGCGCGAGGGCGAGCGGTCCCCTGGTCTCCTCGGGCAGCAGTAACCACAGCCGGGGCCAGGCGGCGGCCAGGTCCAGGCCGTAGCAGGCCCGCACCCGTACCGCCGTGGCCTGCATCCGGTCACCGATCCAGGTCGGTCGGTCCGGCTCGGTCAACGCGATACGGTCGCAGGCGCGGGCGAGCGCCTGGGTGTCCGGTAGCGGTCCGGCGGCGTCGTCGGCGGACCGCAACCGGCGTGCCTTGTCCCGCAGGGCGTTCTCGTACCGGTCCATGGCGGCGTTCCACCGGCGTCGCCGTCGGCGGGTCACCGCGTCGCCGGCGCGACCCCAGTGCTGGGTCCACAGGGCCACGACCAGGCGTTCCAGGCTCTGGGCGGCCATCGCGGCGACGATACCGCCCAGCACGACACCGAGGACGATCAGCAAGGCCGAACCGGTGCTCCGGGCCGGTGTCGCGAGGGCGAGTCGGTCCACCTCCTGCCGCAGCAGCCGCAGGTCCCACCAATGGGTGTGGCCGAGTCGCGCCGCCGTGGCGACCATCGCCACGAACACCACACCGGGCAACGCCAGTCCGGCGAGCCACCGCTCCGCCAGCTTCCCGCCGAGCGAGGCGATGAGCGCGTTCACCGGTCCATCCGGAACGTCGGCAATGGGCAGTCAAACACGGCGCAGCGCGGCGCTTCGGCGTCCGGCCGGGGGATCTCGACCCGGTCGCACAGGTCGCCGGGACACACCTGGACCACCTCGGGGCGGCGGCCGTGGATGCCGGCCAACGGCAGGTACCGATCTCCCCGGACGGTGGAGTCACCTCCGACCAGGCCACCGACACGCATCAACTCGGTCACCTCGGCGAGCACCGCGTCCACGCCCTGGTCGGTCAGTGACCGGTCCCGCAGTCGCGTCAGGGCCCGGGCCGGCTCCGGCCCGAGCAGGTCGCCCACCTGCGCGATGTCCGCGCAGACCCGGGCCAGTCGAGCCGCCCGGTCGTCGTCGAGTCGCCTGTCCGGCGCCGATTGGCTCATCGGCTGATTATCTACCGTCGATGTGGCGCACGGCTGGCAGGCTGGGGAGCATCCGCGACGGGGAGGTGCGCCGATGGGTCGCTACGCAAGGGACGCCGTGAACGACTGGCGTCGTGTCGCGGCCGGCCAGCGGCGCGGCGACCGGCGCTGGACCGAGGCCCAGGTGGAGCTGGGGGCCGCGCTGCTCGACCGGTACCACGCGGACCGGGCGAGGCAGGACCTGATCGAGGCCACCGTCGTGCTGGAGGGCGCGATCCGCACGATGGCCGACTCCTTTCTGGCCGAAGAGTTGGGTACGACGCACGGTCTGCTCGCGCTGGTCACGTACACCGATGTGCTGTTGGCCAGGGCCCGGATCGAGAGTGAGCCGCAACTCCTGGACGTCGCCGAGCAGTATCTGCAGTTCGCGGAGGACGCCTCGGCCGACCTGGGCAACAGCGCGATGCTGATGCTCAAGAAGTGCCAGGTCTACCGGGTCCGGCACGACTTCGACGGCTCGGTCGACACGCTCTATCGGCTCACCGCCATCGCCGACATGGCCGAGAACTGGATCAGCGAGGAGAACCGGGCCGCGTTGCGGGGCATCCACGCGGAGGCGCTGTTACGCGCCTACCAGCTCACCGGTGTGGAGGACTACGTCGACGAGGCGCTGGACCTGCTGTCGTCGGTGGACACCGTCGGGCCCAACCAGGACCAGATCGTCATGCTGCGCGCCCGGTGCCTGCTGGCCAGGGCGGCCGGGACCACCCACACCGCCGATGTCGAACGGGCCGTCGCGGTGCTGCGGGATCACTCCCCGCAGAGCATCGACGCGCGTTTCCTGCTCGGTCAGACGCTGCTCACCCTTGTCGACCGCACCGGCCGGGCCGACCTGCTCGGCCAGGCCTGGGAGGAGTTCGCCGGCGCGTTGACCACCGTCGGCGAGCGCCATCCGCATCATCGGATGGCGCTCGCCAGCCTGTCCACCGTCGGCATGAAGACGCACCAGCTCACGGGCGACGTCACTGCCCTGGAGACGGCGATCGGCCTGCTGCGCCGGGCGCTCGCGCTGTCCGTACGCGGGGAGCCCAACCACGCGTTGTACCTGGACCAGTTGGGCTACAGCCTGCGGCTGCTCTACGACGCCACCGGGGAGCCCGCCTACCTGGAAGAGTCGCTCGTCCTGCTGCGCCAGGCGCTGGAGTCCCTGCCCCCGCGCCATCCGCAGCGCGTCGAGACCGGGTTGTCCATCGCCCAGGCGTTGCGGGCGACCTACCTGCGTACCGGTGAGAAGACCCTGCTCACCGAGGCGGCCGAACGGGCGCTCGCCGCCGGCCGCATCGAGTCCGGCGCCGTACCGGTCCGGATTCAGGCCCTCGACAAGGCGGCCTACTCGCTGACCACGCTGGACCGGTGGGAGGAGGCGGCGGATGCCTTCGAGGAGGCCATCACGCTGCTGCCCCGGTTGGCCTCGCGGGGGCGTACCCGACACGACCAGTACGCCGACCTCGGCTCGACGGCCGGGCTGGCGGCGACTGCCGCCTCCTGCGCGATCGGCGCGGGGCAGCCGGAGCGTGCCTTGGAGCTGCTGGAGCGGGGCCGAGGGCTGCTGCTGCAGCAACGGTTGACCGCGGACGGCGAGTGGGCGGCGCTCCAACGCGCCGACGGGCGTCTGGCGGCCGACTTCCAGCGGATGCGCCGGGACTTCGAAGCGCCCGCCCCCGACGCGTCCCGGCCCACCACCTTCGGCCGGGATCGGGAAACCGAGTGGAACGTGCTGCTGGCCACGATCCGGGAGCTGCCCGGCCTGGGTGACTTCCTGCGCACGCCCAGCGCCCGGCAACTCCTCGACCAGGTCGACGGGACCGTGGTCGTGCCGATCGCGAGCGGGTTGCGCTGCGACGCGCTCATCCTGCGGGAGCAGCGCGTGACGGTGCTCCCGCTGCCGGACCTGTCGCTGGCCGACGCGATGACACAGCTGCGGCTGCTCCAGGAGGCCACCACCACGGCGTCCGATCCGACGGCGGACGCACGGCGCCGCCTGCGCGCCCAGTCGGTGCTCACCGGCGTACTCGAATGGTTGTGGTCCGCCCTTGTCGGTCCGGTGCTGGAGCGGATCGACGCGCCCGGGACCGGCGGCGAGCTGCCGCGTGTCTGGTGGTGTCCGGTGGGTCCGCTGGCGTTCTTCCCCCTGCACGCCGCGCAGGCCGGTGCCGCCGGGTCCGCGCTCGACCGGGTGGTCTCCTCCTACACCCCGACCGTGACCGCGCTCGCCCGCAAACGCACCGGGTCGCGCCGGCCTCGGCCCGACGCCCGGTCCTGCGTCGTGGCGATGCGCGCCACCCCCGGCGGCCCGGCCGGCTTGCCCAGCGCGGAACGCGAGGCCGCGTCGGCGGCGCGGGCGCTGCCCCGGGCGTGGCTCGGGCTGGACGCGAAGGCCACCCGGGAGCAGGTCCTGGACCGGTTGGCCGACTCGGCGTACGCGCACTTCGCCTGCCACGCGGTGGCCGATCCGCACGATCCGGCGCAGGGCCGGCTGCTCGTGCACGACCACCAGGACAGCCCGTTCACCGTCGCCGACGTGTCCCGGCTCGACCTGGACGCGGAGTTCGCCTTCCTGTCGGCCTGCGCGACCACCCAGGCCCCGCCGGCCCTCGTCGACGAGGCGCTGCACATCACCGGCGCGTTCCAGCTCGCCGGGTTCCGGAACGTCATCGGTACCCTGTGGGAGGTCGACGACGCGATCTCCCTCGACCTGACCACCGCCTTCTACGCGCACGGCGACCCGACCGGGTCGGCGGCGTACGCGCTGCACTCGGCCGTACGGGGGCTGCGGGACCGCTACCCCCTCGCGCCGACGCTGTGGGCCGCGCACATCCACACCGGAGGCTGAGATCAGCGGGTACGCAGGACCAGCGCCCGGGCCCGCTCCGTGTCGGGATGACCCGGGCCGTGCACGCGCTCGCACCCGGCCAGCGCGGCGCGCGCCACACCGCCCGCCCGCCGGTCACCCGCCTCGATGAGCAGTTGGGCGAAGAGCGTCCGCATCTCCAGGGTCCCCGGATGGTCGACGCCCCGGCCCCGCTCACTGTCCGGCAGCGTGTCGGTCAGCAGCTGGATCGCCTCGGCCCGCCGCCCCGCCCCGGCGAGCGCTCGGGCCAGGGAGTGCCGGGCGTGCAGGCGTACCCCGTCGGTGGTGCCGAGCACGCGCCCGGCGTCGTCGGCGAGCGCCCGGGCCGGGTCGACCGCCTCGGCGGCCCGGCCGGCGTCGAGCAGGACGACCAGCAGGTTGCTGCGCGCCTGGAGCGTCACCGGGTTGGTGGGCCCCAACGTCCTGGTCATCCGCCGGACCACGTCCCGCAGTGCCCGCTCGGCCTGCTGGCTGCGCCCTTGCAGGTGCTGGATCCCGGCCAGTTTCATCTGGCAGGCCAGGGTGTCCGCGTCGTCCCTGCCCAGCGTCCGCGCCATACCGTCGGCGACCCGCCGCAACAGCGGCTCGGCCTCGTCCATCCGACGCAGCTCGATCAGCAGCCAGCCCAGGTTGTTGCCGCTGCGCAACGTCTCGGCGTCGTCGTCGCCCAGCACCCGACAGCGTGCCTCGTAGACGTCCCGCTGCACCGGTTCCGCCTCGGCGTGTGCGCCGAGCTGCCAGAGCGCGAAGCCCAGGCTGTGCTTGCTGCGCAGGGTGTCGGGATGCTCCGGCCCGAGCGCCGAACTGCGCAACCCGACGATCTGCTGGTAGACGGCCACGGCCTCGGCGATGTCGTTGGTGCGCATCAACTCCTGCGCGTACCGGGTGCCCGCCGCCAACGTCCGCGGGTCGGTCGCGCCGTACTCGTCGTGGAAGGCGTGGTACTGCAACCCGAAGGCCGTCGGACCGCCGATCGTCTCGCTGATCGAGCGGCCGTCATGGTTGAGAGTGATCTCGATGACCGGGACGGTCGATTCCGGTTCGCGCGCTGGCTCGTCGTCGCGTTTACGGCTGCGGTTGAACCATCTGCCCACTGCGCGCACCTCCCTCGGCCGCACGACCCGTCCGGAACAGGAGACCACATGCGCGGGCGGCTCGCCGACCCCGAGATTCGCGTCCCGCGCGGGTGCCGGCTGGGTGATCGTCGCGGTGCCCGAGGCACGGTTGAGGCTGATGACTCAGCGGTATCTTGATGCCTCAGAGTCATCAGCCTCATCGGAGTACCTGCCGGCACGCCCTGGTGCGACCGACCCGCCGACCAGGCGTGTCGTCACCGCCGCGCAGCACCCACACCCGCAGGCCGGGCGAAGGCATCGATGCGAGCACCCGCACAACTTCCCCGAAACTGCTGCCTCGCGCGCGCGGGAGACAGCAGTTTCCCTGATGTTGCGCGGATCTTGAGGCCGATCGGCTCGGCGGGGCGTACCGATTTCAGCGGGTGAGGCCGACCAGCGTCGCCAGTCGCGCCACGCCGGCCGGCGCCGGCCGCGCCCGCGCACAATCGGCGATGAGGGTACGCGCCAGAGGCCGTGCCCGAACCTCAGCCGGCGCGACACAGTCCGCGTCGACCAGCGCCCGTGCCGCCCCGCGCAGGTCTCCGGCGTGCACGTACACCCGCGCGGCGTCGAGCAGGTACGCGCCCCGATACTCGGCCGGCAACCACCGCCACCCTTCCCGCCGCATCACAATCGAGTGCCGTCGTACCGCCTCGTCGGCGGCACCCCGCTGGGCCGCCAGCAACACTCGGGCGAGGTCGACGACGATCGGGCCGAAGCTGGTGCGGTGCTGATCGTCGTACACCCGAAGGTTTGTGGCGACCCCCGCGGCCCGGTCGGTCAGCTCGTCGGCGCGGCGGTGCTCGCCGCAACCGGCGGCAGCGAGCGCGGCCTGGACCAGCAGCGTGCCGCCCACGGCCCACTCCCCCGCCGACCGCTGCGGCCGGACGCGGCTCGCGGCGGCGAGCGTCGCGGTCAGCGCCAGATGGTCGCGGCCCGACGCGCGCAGCGCCTGACCCACCGACACGGCCGCCGACGCCGCGAGCGCCGGGTCGGCGGCGGCGGCGCCCATCGCCCGATCCGCAGCCAGCCAGCCGAGGTCGGCCTCGCCGAGCTTCACCAACAGCGACGAGGTGATCCGGTACGAGTGCACCAGCAGCTCCGCTTTTCGCGCACCCTGGGCGGCGACGAGCAGACCCGGCAACAGGCGCACCAACTGCCCGTAGTGCGCGTGCTGGTACGACAACCAGGCGTGCCCGACCTGCCGTCTCAGCTCATCGGTCTGCGGTGGAGCCTGCCGGATGTCGTAGCGGGCGAGCGAGGCCCGGATGTCGTCCACTCCGGCCGGAGTGCTGGTCGGGGTGCTGGGCGGCTGACCGAGTAGCACCTCCGGGTCGACCCGCAGGACGCGGGACAGCTCCTGGATGACCGAGTACCGGTCCAGGGGGCGAACGCCGCGCTCGATCTTGTCCACCCAGCTCTTCGACCTGCGCAGCCGGTCGGCCAGCATCTGCTGGGTCATCTGTCGCCGTACCCGCCAGCTCGCCACCCGTCGCCCGATCGGGACGTCATCGCTGGTCACGCCGCCACCGCCGGTCCGGGACCGCACGGGTCGTGTCGTCCACGGGTACGCGTTCCGCCTCGGCCTGAGCCAGAATCCGCTGCTTGGCAGCCTCCCGCTCGGCCGCCTCACTGTTGTCCTCGCGTCCAGTCATCCCCGCCTCCTCCTATGGAGGCCCAGCCGTGCAGCTCGGGATCGAGCGTTGCCGTGTCGGGCCGTCCGGGACGCGCTCGCGTCCCAAACCGGACAGTAGGGCGGATTGGTGATACGGCGATTACTGGCAGTTATGCGGCCAGGTTAATGCCGATGCGGCCGGCGAGCAGGCGCAGGTCATCGGGGATGGCTCGACGCTGGGCGCGCTGAGCGAGGGACACCACGGCATCGCGGGCGAGCGGGTTGATGGCGAACGGGATCGGTGCCGCCCGCTCGGCCTGCACGAACGCGCCCAACGCCTCGGCATCCCGCCGACCGCCGTCCGAGAGCGCACGTCCAAGGTCGAGCCAGTAGGACTGCTGACGGATCGATGCTGCGAGAACCTGCGGGCGGACGGTTCGGGACAGTTCGATGACGCGGCCAGAGTCGCCCCGCTCTGCGGCGATGGACATCTCCCAGAGCCCGACGTTTGTCGGTCCGAAGCCGCAGCCGTTGAAGCCTGCACCGTCGGCTGGGTCCCCAAGCGACGCCGCCTCGCGGGATGCCTCGTCCAGGTGATCGCGAGCTGCGTCCAAGCGTCCGCTCACCGTCGAGGTCAACGCGGCCGAGAGGTGCAGCTGTCCGAGCATCTGCCTCACCCGCACGTCGGCTGCGTCCAACTGCAACTGGGCCAGGGTGCGGTCGGCGGCACGGGCAGCGACGGGAGCGGATTCGATCGGCAAGCTCTGCGCGTAGGCGAAGCGCGAAGCGGCGATCCAGGCCGGGTCCTCGGCCTCTTCGGCAATCGTCCCGGCGAATCGGGCGGCATTGAGGGCCAGGTGCCGGTATCCAAGATTCCGCAGGCAAGTCGCCGCCTGATAGGCCACCTGGACGAGCTCGGTGCCACCTATGGCAGCGGCTTCGAGCAGCAAGCCGGGCAGCAGGCGTGCCATGGCCGGGTAGTTGCTCGCGTTGCGGAGTTGTTCGGCGCGGGCGATCTCGGCGGCCAAACGCTCGGCGGTGTAGGTCGACGGTCGGCGCTCGCCGTCCTCGATCTCGATCAGGGCCGACCAGATCGCCGGCACGCATTCGGCGGCGCTCTCACGGGCCGGATCACCGGACTCGGTGCCCTGACCGAGCAGGTCAGCAACCGTGACCTGAAGTGCGGCAGCCAGAGCCACCAGAGTGGACCGCCGGTCGATGGTCTTCCGACCCGACTCCACCTGCGAGATGTACGACTGGGTCACGCCAGCAAGCCCGGCGAGGACGGCCTGGGTCATGCCTCCACGGCGCATACGCCAGTAACGAATCCTGGCACCGATGCTGTCCGGCTTTTTCACCATGCCTGTGTCCACCCCCAGCCAGCGGACGAGGTATTGGCGACGCTTGCTACCTCGTAGGTTGGACGCTACACCGGGACAGCCTTCAGCTGTAACATCATGTCCTCCGCTTCGCGTCTCCGCGTCATCGTTCGACTGCAACAGCGACTGCCGCGGCTGCAGGAAAGCGGTTGTCTTCAGCCCAGGCTCACTCTCGGCCACGATGCGGAAGACAGGTGGTTCGTCACCAACACGCTGATCGGTAGACGACACGACGATGCACGGAGGGCACCCTTCCGTCATCATGTCCTGATGGCTCGCAAGTTCGGGATGACGTTGGCGGGGTTATTGATGGGCATTGGGGCGACGGGAGTAGCTGTCCTTCTTGCCAAGGTTGGGCTAGATCGGGCGGAAAAGTGGGTTTCGATAGCCGGCGCCTTTGGTTCCACGCTAATCGGCGCTGCCGGGTTGGCGATGGGCTGGCTTACTCTACGGCGACCCCGCCAACTGCAAGTCGGACAAAACCCGGAGCGTCTATCACCATCGTCGACAGACTGCGACTCTCAAGCGGCAGCGGCCCCACCTTTAAGGAACGCCGCAAACGTCGAGGTCCACGGATCAAAGGGCGTGCAGATCGGCGACACAAATATTCAATGGAATAAGTTCGATTGACTCGTAGCCATTACCAGCGATGCGGCCACGAATGCCCGCCTGCGATCATATCGACTCAGAGAAGGTGGAGGTAGATGCTGAGCAGCAAACGAAAAGCATCCGAGGATGCTGCGATAAAGACTTCGCCTTCGGCCAAGATAGACGACTCGATCGGCGTTCAAATTGGCGACTTTAATACCCAGTACAACCATTTACCAACCCCTCCCTCACCCAACTCCGTAAACGCTCCGGGCGGCACCCACAATCTCCCCCGGCCGGCCACGACTCTTTTTGGGCGAGACCTAGAATCACTTGATGATCTGGTTAAGAACTGCAATGCGGCGATAGGTCAAGCAGTGTACGGGCTGGGTGGAGTTGGCAAGACTGAACTAGCGTTGCATTTCGCCTATAGCAGAATTGCAAAGTACACGTTAGTTTGGTGGATCAACGCCGAAACTCAAGAAAGCATCAAATCTGGGCTCGCCGAGCTCACTTATCGGCTTTGCCCTGCTATCGAAGTTGCTCGTGCAGACGCATGGGGAATTGGCTGGCTTCAAAGTCATGAAGGCTGGCTAATTGTTTTAGACAACGTTGAAGATCCTCAGCATATTTCGGCACTGATTGGTAATATTCAAGACAAAGGCCGCGTTCTCATTACGACTAGACGAAATATCGGGGCAGGTCGTTGGAGCCGCCTCGGGCTTAAATCTCTTCACCTCGGCCCGCTAGCCCGTGCCGCGAGTACCGAACTGCTGATCGCATTGACCGAGAAGCATGATCACGAGGCCGCTGCTCGCCTTGCGGCCGCTCTTGGTGACCTGCCGATCGCGCTGGAACAAGCGGCATCGTATATCTCACAGAACAATGGCATGACATTTGATCAATACACCGAATTGATAAGGAGCCGTTTTGCGCGAATTGCCAGTGTCGCTGGCGAGGGAGGTGACATCGAACGGACAGTTGCCAGGGTTTGGACGGTCACGATGGAGGCAATAACACAAAGGTCTAGCCTGGCTGCGCAATTACTTTTGGTGGCGGCACACTTCGCGCCAGACAACATCCCTGAAGAGATTCTCTTTCCCCTCGCCTCTGACCCTCTTGACCTAGCCGAAGCTCTGTCAATCTTGGCTTCATACAGCATGGTGAACAGACACGCCGGGACGCTCTCAGTCCACCGTCTGGTGCAAGCGGTCACTCGTGCGGCTGCAGCGGCTGGATCATTGACTGAGGGACCACCGGCCTATGACAGAGCCGCCGATTTAGCGCTAGCGGCTTTCACGACTGACCCTACTGTCGATATTGATTCCTGGCCGCGTTGGAGGCTAATGGTTCCTCATATCGAAGCCATATCTCATTGGGCCCCAATCGATCATGAGAGTCGGAGCTTGACAATCCTCCTCTCTATGTCCGGCGCCTACCTACAAGGTCAAGGAAATTTGGCCGCCGCGATTGCGATGTCCGAACGAGCCTATTCCGACTGCAGACGCATTCTAGGTACTGACGATCCAAACAGACTCGCTGTTACTAGTAACCTAGCCCGCTGCTATGAATTGTCAGGCAAATCGAGAGATGCTATTGAATTGCTCAGGTCGATATCGGGCGATGTGGAACGGATACTCGATCAAGATGATCCATATAGGTTTTCATTCCACAATAATCTTGCAAAGGCCTACCAGTCAATGGGCGATCTCGCTCAAGCGGTCAGCCTGTTCGAACGAACCCTGGCCGACAGGATCCGCGTCCTCGGCGAGGACGATTATCGTGTAATGATAAGTCGTAGCAACTTGGCCTACGCCTACCAGCAGGCTGGCCGCCTAAGCGAGGCCGCACGCCTCCACGAAGTAAACTTGACGGCTCGTCGGCAGTCATTGGGTGACACGCACCCAATGACCCTCAACAGCAAGCACGGCCTCGCTCTAGCCTTGTCGGCGCTTGGGAAGCTACAAGAATCAATCATAATCCACGAAGAAACTGTGGAACAACGGTCAGAAGTATTGGGAGAAACTCATCCGGATACGCTCCGTTCAAGAATTAGTTTGGCTGACGACTACCGGACCGCTGGCAGGCTTAGCGATGCCATCAATATCTACGAATCAGTGTACGAAATACAAAGACGCTCTCTAGGCGAAGCTAACGACGAGGCAGCACTGACGGCGCACAACCTGGCGTTGGCGCATTTGGATTCGAATGAACCGTTGAAGGCCGTCGTCATTCTGGAGGATTTGACAGCAATACGGGATTCTTCTCGACCGGGATATGTAGAAGCTAAGCTGAACCTTGCTTTAGCATACTCAGCGATAGGAAGGAAATCTAAAGCGATTAGACTTTTAGACGAGATATTACCAACAAGTCGTCGAGCTTGGGGGCACCGACATCCGCTTACGCGCGCCGTCCTACAAGCTCGAAAGTCAATAGGTGCAGGCAGCTAGCTTCATGGACAGTTTCTCAAAGTGCGCCGAAGAATCAGGGTAAGAGTGCCATGATTCGGCGCCAGACCGGTACTACTCATGGATTTGTGAGCAAGCGCCGCGCCTGTTGATGTCAAAGATCGAAGGTTCGTTGGTGCAGGGTGATCAGCCCCAGCCAATACGGGATGGGCTTTCCGATCATCGGGCTGCTGCCGGCCCTCAACTTGGCCCGCATAGTCGGCAAGCGGGGCAGGACGCTATCGTCACCGGGTCCGGGGCAGCAGTGAGCCTCTGAATCTCGCTGATCGGATGCTACTGGCAGCCGGAGCGCCAGCACACAATCCGAACGATGCAGCAGCACGCTATTCGGCGTGTAGCACTCCGCCGCGCGTCGAGTCATCGACATCCTCAGCCGTGCCCGCCCTGACGCTGGCGAACCGTCGGCCGGTCGAGCAGGTTACCACCGATGCCAATACCCGTCGGATATTCGAGCGCCTATCGAACTCGTTTGGCCACGGGTAGATGCATTACGATCCTGCGTAGACACCACTACGGCACTTGCACATCAGCCGACGCCATTCCGAACGTCGCCAATCTCCACAACTTCATCGTCGCCAGCCAACCGATGATCCCGCGCCGGGAGACGCCTCCACCCAGTTGCGAGACGTCCCCTTATTACGCCGTCAATCAGATCTCAGACCGCCACGATCGCCGCTGTCTCCGCTGGTAGTTCGATCCGGTCCCGCATCACGGTGACCCCCTCGCCCGTAGCCAGCAGCACCCGCCGAGCCACCCCAGGCAGCGACACACCCTGTCCCCGCCCAGCGAAGTTAGCCACGACCAACGTGTCCCCCCGCCGCATCAGCAAAAACTGATCCCCATGCTGCACCGACACCGCGTGCATCCGAGGATCAGACAGGTCCGCCACCGACCGCCGCAGCGAGATCAACCGCTGGTAAAAGGCCAGCATCGAAGCATGCTCAGGCTTGTCCAACTCGGCCCAGTCCAACCGCGACCGCGTAAACGTCTCCGGGTCCTGCGGATCAGGCACGTCCCCTTCCGGCCACCCGTGCGACGCGAACTCCCGCCGCCGCCCGGTCCGCACCGCCGAAGCCAACTCCGGCTCCGGGTGCGACGTGAAGAACTGCCACGGCGTGGAGGCAGCCCACTCCTCCCCCATGAACAGCATGGGCGTGAACGGCGCCGTCAGCAGGATCATCGCCCCGACCCGTACGAGGCTGGACGACAGGGACGCCGAGATCCGATCCCCGGTGGCCCGGTTCCCGATCTGGTCGTGGTTCTGGAGATAGGCGACCAACCGGTGACCAGGGACCCGCGAGTCCAGGGGTCGCCCGTGGTGCCGGTTGCGGAAGCTGGACCAGGTGCCCGCGTGGAAGAACCCGCCGGTGAGAACGTCCGACAGCGTCTCCAGGGAGCCGAAGTCGCCGTAGTAGCCCTGCCGCTCCCCCGTCAGCAACGTGTGCAGCGCGTGGTGGGCGTCGTCGTTCCACTGGGCGTGCAGCCCGAACCCGCCGGCCTCGCGAGGGGTGATGAGCCGGGGGTCGTTGAGGTCGGACTCCGCGATCAGCGACAGCGGCCGGCCCAGGTGCGTCGACAAGGATTCAACGGAAACCGCCAGCTCCTCAAGCAACGGCACCGCCCGGGTGTCCGGCAGGGCGTGTACGGCGTCCAGGCGCAACCCGTCCACGTGGTAGTCGCGCAGCCACATGAGCACGCTGTCGATGATGTAGCGGCGTACCTCGTCGGAGTGCGGGCCGTCGAGGTTGATCGAGCGGCCCCAACTGTTGCTCTGCTCGGCCAGGTAGGGGCCGAACCGCGGCGCGTAGGCCCCGGAGGGCCCGAAATGGTTGTAGACGACGTCGAGGATCACCCCCAACCCCTTCGCGTGGGCGGCGTCGACGAACCGTTTCAGGCCGTCCGGGCCGCCGTAGGGCTCGTGCGGGGCGTACCAGCAGACACCGTCGTACCCCCAGTTGTGTTCGCCGTTGAAGGCGTTGACCGGGAGCAGTTCGATCAGGTCGACACCGAGGTCGACGAGGTGGTCGAGGCGGTCGATGGCCGCGTCGAAGGTGCCCTCCGGGGTGAAGGTGCCGATGTGCAGCTCGTAGAGGACGCTGCCGGGCAACTGGCGACCCGTCCACGCGCGGTCGGACCACTCGAAGGCGGAGTGGTCGTAGCGGCGGCTCGGCCCATGCACACCCGCAGGTTGCCACGGGGAGCGGGGGTCGGGCAGCGGGGTTTCGTCGTCGTTCAGCAGAAAGGAGTAGTCGAGGCCGGCGTCGGGCACCTCGACGGTCCACCAGCCGTCGGCGGTGGCGCGCATGTCATGGTCGGTGTCGCCGGCCAGGCGCAGGCGCACCCGGCTGGCGTCCGGCGCCCAGACGGAGAATTCGGTCATGACGAGGCCTCCTCGGCAGCGGTGGGAGGAGCCAGCAGAGCAACGGGGTAGTCCGCGAGGAGATTGTCCAACGGGACCTCCCCGCCACTGTAGACCCGACCGGTGAACAGGTCCTTCACCTCGTGAACACCAAGCGACAGAGCTGTGTCACACCAGCCGCCGGCGCGTGCCAGGCCGAGCGGCAGTCGGGTCGCCACGGCGATCACGCCACCCCGGTCGAAGGCCACCACGTGCCGGCCGACCGGGCCGTGCGCCGGCACCGGCCGGTAGGTGGTGAACAGCTCCGGGTGCGCCCGCCGCAGGCGCAGCGTCCGCGACACGACGAGCAGCTTCGCCGCTCCGTCGGTGTCGACCGGGGGACGCCAGCCGTCGTCGAGCCGTGCCAGCATCTCCCGGCGTACGTCGAAGTCGACCGGCCGGCGATTGTCCGGGTCCACCAGGGAGTTGTCCCACAGCTCGGTGCCCTGGTACGTGTCCGGGACGCCGGGCATGGTGAGTTGGATCAGCTTCTGCCCGAGGGAGTTGCACCAGCCGGCCGGGGTGATCGCGGCGGCGAGTTCGGTCAGCTCGTCGTGCAGGCTCGGGTCGTCGTACATCAGGTCGACAAGCGCGTGCAGTGCCTGCTCGAAGGCCGGGTCCGGGTCCGCCCAGCTGGTCGAGGCCCCGGCCTCCCGGGCGGCCTTCTCGGCGTACGCGTGCAGCCGTTCCCGCTCGATCGGCCACGCGCCGACGGCCGTCTGCCAGAGCAGATGGGCGAACGCCGGGTCGGGCAGCGGCGCGTACTCCATCCAGGTCTTGACCTGCTCCGCCCAGCGGCCCGGCAGTTCGCTGAGCACGGCGAGGCGGGCGCGGACGTCCTCGCTGCGCTTCGTGTCGTGGGTGGAGAGGGTGGTCATGCTGTCCGGCCAGCGGATCTGTTGGGCGGCGGCGAAGCGGTGGAACTCCGCCGGTGGCACCCCGAAGCGGGTGGGGCTGTCGCCGACCTCGTTGAGCGCCACGAAGCGCGTCCACCGGTAGAAGGCGGTGTCTTCCACGCCCTTGGCCATCACCGCGCCGGTGAGCTGCGGGAACCGCATGCCCAGCTCGTCGTCGGGGTCGCGCAGCCGGCGGGTAATCGCGTCCAGGGCACCGGCCAGGTCGGGGCGGCGGCGGCCGGCCTCGGAGCGGGCGGCGGCGAGGTGCCGGGCGCCGTGCGGCGGGTAGCCGCGGTAGACGTCGAACGCGGCGGCCAGCTCGGCGAGCGCCGCGCGGGCCTGCTCGGTCGGCACCTCGGGGGCGAGGGCGGCGAGCCGGGTCAGTTCGGCGGAGAGCAGCTGGGTGGCGGCGGCGAGCTTGGTGGTGTGGGTCAGGTCCTCCCAGGAGGTGCGCTGCCCGGTGAGTCGGTTGTCCAGGGCGGTGAAGTCGCCCTCGGCGTCGATGTCGATGAAGAGCCCGCCGACCATGGCCAGGGCGTCGTAGCCGGTGGTGCCGTCCACCGGCCAGTCCGGCAGCTCCTCGCCGTACTCCAGGATCTTCTCCACCACGAGCCAGGCGTCCGGCGCGGCCTCGCGCAGCCGCGCGAGGTATCCGGCGGGGTCGCGCAGGCCGTCCGGGTGGTCGACGCGGATGCCGTCGACCTCGCCGTCGGCGGCCCAGCGCAGGATCAGCTCGTGCACGGCGGCGAACACCGCCGGGTCCTCCACCCGCAGGCCCGCCAGGCCCGCGATGGCGAAGAACCGGCGGTACGTCAGCTCGGCGTCCCCGCGTCGCCAGGAGACCAGCTCGTAGCGCTGCCGGTCGTGCACCTCCCGGGCGGTGCCGTCGCCGGTGCCGTCGGCAATCGGGAAGCGGTGCTCGTGATAGCGCAGCTCGCCGTCGACGATCTTGAGGTCGTCCAGGGCGGCCGGGTCGTCGGCGAGGACCGGCAGCAGCAGCCGGCCCCGGTCCCAGTCGATGTCGAACCAGTCGGCGTACGACGAGTCGCGCCCCCGGCGCAGCACGTCCCACCAGGCCGGGTTGGCCGGCGGTACGGCGACCCCGGCGTGGTTCGGCACGATGTCGACGACCAGGCCGAGCTGCTTGTCGCGCAGGGCGCGCAGCAGCCGCTGCCGGGCCGCCTCCCCGCCCAGTTCCGGGTTGACAACGCGGTGGTCGACCACGTCGTAGCCGTGCTGCGAGCCGGGCGTGGCGGCCAGCAGCGGGGCGGTGTAGAGGTGGCTGACGCCGAGGTCGTGCAGGTAGTCGAGGATCGCGGCGGTGGCGTCCAGATCGAACCCGGGGCGGACCTGGACGCGGTAGGTGGCCTTGGGAGGGGTGGCCGGCATGTCAGATCATCCTCTCCAACACGACGAGGGACCGGTCCGGCACCCGGATGGTGCCGCCCGCGCTGATCACCGTGGCGTCGTCCGGGTCGGGGTCGGCCGTGCTGATGACCCGTTCCCACTTCTGCCCGTATTCGCTGCCGGGCATCGTGAAGTCCAGCGGCGCGTCGTGGGCGTTGAAGCAGAGCAGGAACGAGGCGTCGTGGTGCCGCTGGCCGTACTGGCCGCGCTCGCGGATGCCCTCGCCGTTGACGAACAGCGCCACCGACCGGCCGAAGTCGTTGCCCCAGTCCTCGCCGGTCATCTCCCGCCCGTCCGGGGTGTGCCACGCCAGGTCGGGAAGGGGCGCGTCGACGTCCCGCCCGCCCACCGGCAGGCCGGTGAAGAACCGGCGGCGACGGAACACCTGGTGCCGCTTGCGGAAGTCGGTGAGCATCCGCACGAAGTCCAGCAGTTGCTCGTCGGCGTTGTCCCAGTCGATCCAGGCCAGCTCGCTGTCCTGGCAGTAGGCGTTGTTGTTGCCGTGCTGGGTACGCCCCAACTCGTCGCCGTGGCCGATCATCGGCACGCCCTGCGACAGCATCATCGTGGCCAGGAAGTTGCGCCGCTGCTTGGCCCGCAGGGCGAGCACCGCCTCGTCGTCGGTGTCGCCCTCCACGCCGCAGTTCCACGACCGGTTGTGGCTCTCGCCGTCCCGGTTCTCCTCGCCGTTGGCCTCGTTGTGCTTGTCGTTGTACGACACCAGGTCGTTGAGCGTGAACCCGTCGTGCACGGTCACGAAGTTGATGCTGTGGAACGGGCGGCGGCCGTCGTCCTGGTAGAGGTCGGCCGAGCCGGAGATGCGCGAGGCGAACTCGGCCAGGGTCGCCGGCTCACCGCGCCAGAAGTCCCGCACGGTGTCCCGGTACTTGCCGTTCCACTCCGTCCACAGCGGCGGGAAGTTGCCCACCTGGTAGCCGCCCGGGCCGACGTCCCACGGCTCGGCGATCAGCTTCACCTGGCTGACCACCGGGTCCTGCTGCACCACCTCGAAGAACGTGGAGAGCCGGTCCACCTCGTAGAACTCGCGCGCCAGGGTGGCCGCCAGGTCGAACCGGAACCCGTCGACGTGCATCTCGGTCACCCAGTACCGCAACGAATCCATGATCAGTTGCAGGGAGTGCGGGCTGCGCACGTTCAGGCTGTTGCCGGTGCCGGTGTAGTCGACGAAGTAGCGCCGGTCCTCCTCGCTGAGCCGGTAGTAGCTCGGCGCGTCCACGCCCTTGAAACTCAACGTCGGCCCGAGGTGGTTGCCCTCGGCGGTGTGGTTGTAGACCACGTCGAGGATGACCTCGATGCCCGCCGCGTGCAGCGCCTTCACCATGCCCCGGAACTCCTGCACCTGCTGACCCAGGCGGCCCAGCGCCGAGTAGCCGTGGTGCGGGGCGAAGAAGCCGATCGTGTTGTAACCCCAGTAGTTGCGCAGCCCCAGGTCGACGAGGCGGTGGTCGTGCACGAACTGGTGCACCGGCATCAGCTCGATCGCCGTCACCCCGAGCCGGGTCAGGTGCTCGATCATCGGCGGCGAGGCGATCCCCGCGTACGTGCCGCGCAGCTCCTCCGGGATGTCCGGGTGCCGCATGGTCAGCCCGCGCACGTGCGCCTCGTAGATCACCGAGTGGTGGTACGGGGTGCGCGGCGGCTTGTCGTTGCCCCAGTCGAAGTACGGGTTCACCACCACCGACTTCGGCATGAACGGCGCCGAGTCGGTCTCGTTCATCCGCTCCGGGTCGCCCAGCTCGTAGTCGTACACCGCCGGGTCCCACTCCACGTCACCGTCGATGGCCTTGGCGTACGGGTCGATCAGCAGCTTGTGCGGGTTGCAGCGCAACCCGTTCGCCGGGTCGTACGGCCCGTGCACCCGGTAGCCGTAGCGCTGCCCCGGCTCGATGCCCGGCAGGTACGCGTGCCACACGTACGCGTCGACCTCGCGCAGCTCGACGCGGCGCTCCGCGCCGGTGTCCCACTCGTCGAACAGGCACAGCTCGATCCGCTCGGCCACCTCGGAGAAGATGGCGAAGTTGGTGCCCATCCCGTCGTACGTGGCGCCCAGGGGATACCGCTCGCCCGGCCAGACCTGCATGTCGCTCCCTCAAGCCATGGTGATGTGCGCGCCGGCTGAGCCGCCCGCGCGCAAGCGGGTAGTGCCCCCGCCCCGGGCGCGCCAATCCATCCTTTCAGGCGGTGACCGGAATCCACCCGTCTGATGTGCGCTACACCCTCAGGTGTCTTCCGTCACGATGGCCGATTTCGAGATGCGAACCCGCGTCCGATGGCCTTTGCTTGTCGGGGGACACGCACCCGCGTGTGCTCTTTGGCCTTCGGCCGCCCTTTTTCCACCCTCTCCGCCGCCACTGACGCCGGCGCGCCCCACCATGCCTGGACGGAGACAGATGTGACGACCCTGCGGGTCGATGAGCAGCTCGCTGCCACCAAGGACCGGACCCACCGGCCCACCGTGACCTCCCGGCCCCAGCCTTCGACCTCGCCCGGTCCGTCCGCGCAGCCGGGCTCCCCGGTGCCGCCGCAGCGCGGTCCCGGTGTGCCGCCGCAGACCCGTCGCATCCTCATGCTGTCGTGGGAGTACCCGCCGGTGCTCGTCGGCGGCCTCGGCCGCCACGTCCACGCCCTGTCCGTGGCCCTCGCCGCCGCCGGGCACGAGGTCACCGTCGTCACCCGCCACGCCGAAGGCGCACCCCTGGAGGAGTACGCCGACGGCGTGCGCATCCTGCGCGCCCCCGAAGACCCGGTGACGTTCCCCCTGGCCACCGGCTCCCTGCTCGCCTGGACCATGGCCTTCAACCACACCCTCACCCGCACCGCCCTGCGCGCCACCCAGGCCGGCGCCTACGACGTCATCCACGCCCACGACTGGCTCGTCGCCCACACCGCGATGACGTTGCGCGACCACCTGGACATCCCCCTCGTCAGCACGATCCACGCCACCGAGGCCGGGCGGCACCAGGGCTGGCTGCCCGAGGAGATGAACCGCACCATCCACGGCGTCGAGCACTGGCTCGCCAGCGAGTCCAACCGGTTGATTGTCTGCTCCGGCTACATGCGCGACGAGGTCAACGCCCTGTTCGGCGTGCCGGCCGGGCGGGTCGACGTGGTCGCCAACGGTGTCGAGTCGTACCGCTGGAAGGTGCCGGCGCGGGACGTGGCCGCGGCCCGGGCCCGGTTCGCCGGGGACGGCCCGCTGGTCACCTTCGCCGGTCGACTGGTGTACGAGAAGGGCGTCCAGCACCTCGTCGCCGCCCTCCCCCGACTGCGCGAGCGGCACCCCGGGCTGCGCGCCGTGATCGCCGGCGACGGCCCGTACCGCGCCGAACTCGAGGCCGAGGTGCACCGCCGCGGCCTCGGCGGCATGGTCACCATGCCGGGCTTCCTGGGCGGCACCGACCTGCCGGCGCTGATGGCCGCGTCCGACTGCTTCGCCGTGCCGAGCATCTACGAGCCGTTCGGCATGGTCGCCCTCGAAGGCGCCGCCGCCGGAGCGCCCCTGGCCGTCGCCGCCACCGGTGGCCTCGCCGAGATCGTCGAGCCGGGCGCGACCGGGATGACGTTCCGCCCGCACGACCCGGACAGCCTCGCCGACGCCGTCGACGCGCTGCTGTCCGACCGGGAACGCGCCCGCGCCATGGCCCGGCGTGCCCGCCGGATGGTCACCGAGCAGTACGGCTGGTCCGCCATCGCCCAGCGCACCGCCGCCAGCTACGGCGCGGCGATCGCCACCGACGCCGCGTTCACGACCGAGCGCGCGGAACAGCGCATGTCCCAGGGCCGGGCCCTGCCGGCGCTGCCCGAGGGCAACCTGCTCGCCGCCGCCGGCCTGCGCTGACCCGCCTCCGCACTCCCTGATCGACTCGGTTGCCTTGAAGTCGGGGTGTCCCAGTGCCGGGGACGCCCCGACTTCCTGAAAGCCGAGTCGATCACACTGGGCGCGGCGGGTGTGGTGCCCGTCGGAGCGGGCCCCGTCGCCCGGAGCCTGTCGGCCGGTCCTGCCAGACTGTGCGGATGTCCCGTTCCGTTGACGCCCTCGATTCCGCCTTCCCGGTCGCCGCTTCGATCGCGCTGGACCTGATCCGACACCCCGAGGTCTCCGCACAGTGGTCGCGCCCGAGCGCCCTGCCGCACCTGTCCGTCGGCGGCCTCGCGTGCCACCTCGGACGGCAGGCGATCCGTGCGGCGGAGCTGCTGCCGACGCCGAGCGACCTGCCGGTCCTGGAGTCAGCCGACAACCACTACGAGCGGGCCGCCTGGGTCACCGAGGGCACCCCCGACGCAGCCTCGGTCGCCGCGAGCAACGACGAAGAGGACGCGGCCCGAGGCCCCGCAGATCTGCACGCCAGCTCCGCCGCCGCGCTGAAGGAGGCGGGCGACCTGCTCGGGCGTGGTGCGGCCCGGGACGTCGTACCCATTCCGTGGCAGGGCTGGGCCCTGCGGCGCGCCGATTTCCTGCTCACCCGCCAGTTGGAGATCGTCGTGCACTCCGACGACCTGGCGGTGAGCGTCGGCGTACCCACGCCGGAGTTCCCGGCGGAGGTCTTCGACCCCGTACGTGACCTGCTGGTCCGCCTTGCCGTCCGCCGGCACGGTCAGTCCGCGCTGATCGGCGCGCTCAGCCGCAGCGAACGAGCCCGCGACATCTCCGCCTTCTGAGCCCCAGGTTCGCCGACCGCTGCGCCCGCCCCGGCCGGACAGCGGAGCGGCGCTCGGGTCTCGACCCCGGCTGTCTGTTTCGGCTCCTGTCGACCTGCCCCAGATGTGGGGCGGCTCCCGGGAGTCCGCCGCCAGACCTGACGCGGTCGCCAAACCTGACGCGCCGCCAGACGACCAACCACGACGGCCGACGACCGCCGGACGCCCCGCCACAACAGCCGACGACCCCCGGACACCCCGCCACAACAGCCGACGACCCCCGGACAC